>JANPMA010000090.1:0-28021 GCA_031422595.1 Novosphingobium sp.
CGCGCCAGCGAATAGAGCGCGTTGCCGTCAGGCAGCGCCAAAACACAGGCAGAGCTGGGCAAATAATGATCGTCTGCAGATTGTTGGGATTCTGAAAAATATGCATTTGCACGGAAATGATCATCAAACGATGGCGATGACCGGTATCGCTGACTTTTCAGCCATTGAGGCCACTCTTCTCGCACCCCGTCAGCCGCCATCGGTTCATGTTGCTGGAAGACAGGCGCAAAGCGGGGCCGTGAGTTCCAGTTTCATGAAGTTCGCGTAATGTTCGGACACTGCACAATGTGGCTAACTGCCAAACCTCCTGCCAGCAACCAATCAAAATCATCCCACGTCACAGCGACGGCTGGACAGCAATCCCGTTTTCCGAAAACATCGCTGTCTTGCATCCGGCCAGGGAACATCCCGCTTTGACACATTGCCGCCATGAAGACATTGCCGATGATATCCGTCCGCTTTTGTCGGGGCAGTCATCCAGCCTGAATCGCTTTGCTATCGCGACCTTGGTCGCTGTCGATGGCCCTGCGCCGCGCGATGTCGGCGCGCAAATGCTGATTACCGATCAGCATCGCTGGGGGTTTCTGTCGGGTGGCTGTGTCGAAGATGATGTCGCCCGCCATGGCCGCGAGGTCATCGCCAAGAACACGCACCGCCTGCTACGCTATGGCGAAGGTAGCCCCTGGTTTGATATCAAGCTGGCCTGCGGTGCGGGTATTTCGATTTTGGTAGAGCCAGCGAAAATCGATGATCCTGCTATTGCAACGCTGCTCTCTGGCTATCGTGACCGCAAACCCGTCCTGTGGCAAAGCGATGGTGAAACCCGTTTCGCCCATTTTGGCGAAAAGGCCAGCCCGCGCTTGCCTCAATGGGATGGCAAGAACTTCTCTGAGCTTTTTGAACCGCCTTTGAGGCTGGTCATCGTGGGCAGCGATGCAACCGCACTGGCGCTGGCGGGGCTTGCGCTGCATTTTGGCACAGAAACGGTGCTGGTTGATCCAGGTGGACCCGCAAATGCGCCCTTTGCCGGGATGAGTTACCAGCGTTCAGCCACAGTCGAAACACTCCCGCTGGATAGCTGGACTGCAGTGGCTGTGGTCACCCACGATCGGGAGAGTGATGAGAGCATGCTGGCAGCAGCTTTGTCGTCAGATGCCTTTTATGTCGGCGCTATCGGTGCGCGCAGTCGCCTGCAAAGCCGTGTTGAGCGATTGCAGCAGCAGGGCGTCAGTGCAGCGGCCATTGAACGGCTACGCGCACCCATAGGGCTTCACGGCCTTGGTAAATCGCCGCAGGACATTGCACTGTCGATCATGTCCGAAGTGAAGCGCGACTTCCACAGCCGTTCGGCACAGGCCAGAGCGGCGGGCGTGTCGATGTCCAGTATCGCGCCTTCATCAGTGGTTGGCAGATAGCCAATCTTCGCACCGGCTCCGCGCAGTAGCGATCCTGCTCCCTCATCGCCTGATAGCGCCATCAAATCGGCCGCAGCTGCGTTTACAAAGGCGACCGGATGTCCGGGCACATCGCCGCGCAAGGGGCGGGCAGCATAGCCTGTGCTTTTGGCGAGATCGACCAGCTCATTACAAAGATCGTTTGGCACCAGCGGCATGTCACCAAGGAACAGGAACAGCCCTTCCCATTCGTGCTGCAATGCCTCGATCCCGGCGCGGATGGAGGCTGAAATCCCCGCTGCCCAATTGGGGGCAGGTACCACCTTGCACGGCAATCCGGCTAGCGCGGCCTTAACTGCGGCATAGTCTGCGCCGGCAACAATTATGGTTTCAGAGAATCCGGCGGCGCAGATCGCGCCTGCTGTTCGCCTTATTACCGGCTCCCCAGCTAGATCCGCCAATAACTTAGGCGTGCCGAAACGGCGACTGCCACCAGCCGCAAGGACAAGCGCCGACCAGTTGCTCAGCGCCATGCCTTGTGGCTTGTTCAAGCCTTCGCCTGCGTCAGCAAGGGCAATTGCCTGATCCGCTTGCCGGTCGCCGCGAACAGCGCATTGGCAAGTGCCGGCGCAGCGGGTGGAACACCTGGTTCGCCAATTCCGCCCATAAAGGCGCCGCTATTAAGGAAATGGATGTCATGCACCGCTGGTGCATCGGCAAGCTTCAGGATCGGGTAATCGGTCAAATTGCTCTGCTGCACGGCGCCCTGTTCAAGTGTGATGGCTTCTCCAATCGCCGAAGACAGACCCATGATTGTGCCGCCTTCAATCTGTGCTGCCGCGGCATCGGGGTTAACAATGCTGCCCGCGTCAACCACGGTTGTTACCTTTAGCACCTTTGGGCTGCCATCTTCCTTGACTGACGCCTCAATCACATGCGCGACGATGGTTTTGAAACTTTCGACAATCGCGACACCGCGCCCGACGTCTTCAGGCAAAGGCGTGCCCCAGCCGCTGCGCTTGGCCACTTCATCAAGCACCGCCAGATGACGCGATCCGGGCTTCAGATGCCTGCGGCGAAATTCAACCGGATCAGCTTTTGCCGCATGCGCCAGCTCATCCATGAAACTTTCATTGTAAAAGCCCTGCTGGGTTGAATTGACCGACCGCCAGGCGCCTGCCTGCTGATTGGAGGCATATTCATAATGCCGCCGCGCGACCACCGGCAGGTCGTAGATGAAGGTGGTCTCGGACTCGGCGCTTTCGGGCTGGCCGTAGTCGTTAGAGAAAGCAGCAATCTTGCCATCCGTGCCGATGGCGGCCTTGAGGATGGCAGCACTTTGTGGACGGTAAGCCCCTTGCGCCACCTCTTCCTCGCGGCTCCAGATCAGCTTCACGGGATAGGGCAGCTGCATGGCAAGCCTGGTCACCTGCTCGACAATCTCCATGTACATGGGCAGCCGCCGCCCGAAACTGCCGCCTATCAGCATTGGATGGAAGGTGACGTTGTCGGCATCCAGCTCAGCAACCTCGGCCGCTAGCATCTTCGTCGCCAGCGGATCCTGCATCCCACCCCACAGGGTGAGCTTGCCATCCTTGAAGTGTGCGGTCAGCGCGAACGGCTCCATCATCGCATGATGCAGGAACGGGACCTGATATTTGGCCTCGATGGGCTTTGCGCCCAGCCCGGCCTGCACATCGCCTACGCCGGCTTCTTCAGCTGGCTCACCCTTGGCGAACAAATCATCATAGGCTTTGAAGATCGATGCGGTCGAAATGCCTGCATTGCCGCCATCGCTGAATTGTGGCGAGAGCGCGCGCAGCCCGCCCAGTGCAGGCCAATAGCCCTTCGCGATCACGGCAACGGCATTGTCCAGCTTGATGACTTTTTCGACGCCCTTCACCGCCATCGCCGGGGCGAGGTCAACCGAGGTCAGCTTGCCGCCACGCACCGGAGCCGCCTTGATCGTCGCGACGCGCATATCGGGAACTGTGAAGTCCATGCCATATTGCGCGCTGCCATCGACCTTCGCGGGCAGATCGAGCCGCGGCACCGAGGTGCGCATCAGCTTGTAATCCTTAGGCGACTTTAGCTGTGGGTCACTATCGAGCGATAGCGCGGCAGCAGCGGCGGCCAGCTCACCATAGCGCAAAGACTTGCCCGATTTGGCGTGCAGCACCTTGCTGCCTGCTGTGGTTAGCTCTGCTGCGGGCACGCCCAGCCGCCCTGCCGCAACCTCGATCAACGCCAGCCGCGTTGCAGCGCCAACCTTCTGGAATGTCACCTGCCCGGTGTAACGCAGCGCCGACGATCCGCCGGTGATCTGCAGGTTCATCGAACGCGCGATGAAGGACATGAAGGATTGCGGAATGCCGTTGACGATGCCTGGCTGGCCGGACATTTCACCCAAAAAGCCGCGCCCCAGTCCGGTATTGGCAAAGCCAGATTCGGCAGGTGCCGAAACCAGACTCACTTTGTCCCACGCTGCGTCCAGTTCCTCAGCCAGCATCTGCGCGAGACCGGTGTTCGAGCCCTGCCCGATATCGGTGTGCGGGGAGTAAATGGTAATCTGATCATCTTCGGCGATCTTCAACCAGGTGGCAAAATTATGCTCGCCTTTGCCGGTGGTCAGCGCGGTTGCCTTGGTCGCGGCACGGCTATCGCTCAGCTTGATGCCGAACAGTCCGGCACCAACGACCGCCACACCGCCGATCAGAAAGGCGCGGCGTTTGAAGCCTTTTTTCTTCGCCGAGGTCGGCGCGGCATCTTCAGCAAGGTTCGGATTGGGATTATCAGCCATCATGCAGCTCCATCTTGAGGGGCGGTGGCCTTGCCGGTCGCGGCATGGATTGCCTTGCGGATGCGCGGATAGGTGCCACAGCGGCAGATATTGGTCATCGCCTCATCAATCTGCGCATCGCTTGGGCTGCCAGTCCGCTGGATCAGCGCCACAGCCGCCATGATCTGTCCAGACTGGCAATAGCCACATTGCGGAACCTGAGCATCGATCCATGCTTGCTGCACCCTATGGAGCGTACCGTCAGCGGATTTAAGGCCTTCTATGGTGGTCACTGACTTGCCTGCGACATCGCCGACGGCGATGCTGCAAGAGCGCGTGATCTGCCCGTCTACATGGACCGAGCAGGCGCCACAGGCTGCAACGCCGCAGCCGAATTTTGTGCCGGTAAGGCCAATGTCCTCACGCAAAACCCATAGCAACGGGGTGTCCGGTTCGGCCTCCACCGATACCGCCTTACCATTCACATTCAGGCTGATCGACACATCCCGCTCCTTCCGCCGCTCCCAATTGCCCCCCGTAGCACCTTATCGTCACCGGAGCGACGGTCACTTAATTCACAACCTTGAATCTGTGCCATAGGTTCTGACGGGGGGCAGAAAGCTGCGTCAAGTGAGGGGAAGTTTGAGTCCCATTTGAAGCCAATTCAGAAAACGATCGGCTGGAGTGGGGCCGATATCGGAATGGCGGGTTTCGGCAAGCGGCGCTGGGATAGCTGCCAAGAACTAGCTGGGCTGGTCTGACCACTCTCGCCAACAATGCCGCCGTTCGACAAGCCGACGCGGTTCTGCATTTACTGCCATTTGTTCATAACGACTTGATCTGACCTTTGGCTGCCACAAGCGTTGGCTTGGGAGCAGCTAATGGTGCTAATGTGGTACGTGCTGGATAGATGGCATTGCGCCATCCCATCAGTCTTCGCGCAGGTCGGATGCTTGGCGGAAATCCTTGGGCCGCAATCCGTAACGGTTCAATTTGTCGTAGAGGGTCTTACGCGGCGTACCAAGCGCTTGCACGAGCCTGAGGACATCGCCGCCAACCGCGCGCAGCGAATTCTCGATTACGCTCCGTTCGAACTCTGCCACAGTCAAGTGAAGCGGCCGACCATCCAATGCGATCCGCGCCTCTATATCGGGCAAGTTAAGACCGATCGCCCAAGTCCGGGCGAACGCTTCGAGTTCGCGAACATTTCCCGGCCAGTCGTGGGTCTGAAGATGTTGCCAGACACCATCGGTTACCACGCGAGGCGGCAACCCGAGTTCGATCTCGTACCGGGCAAGGAAATGGCGAAACAGCGCCGCAATGTCCTCGCGCCGCCTTGCCAGCTGAGCCATCGTTAGCCTGACTGCGCTGAGCCGGTCGTGGAACAGGCTTCTGCCGTCATCAGCCAGACCGGACCGGTCATGCAATTGCCGCGTGACCACGACGCGCAGGTTTAGCTTGCGGGAACGCTCGGCCCCGGCAGGCTGGATCGTCCGGGTACCCAAAACCGACAGCAGCCGGGCCTGCAAAGGCGGGCTGGCAGCTTCGATCTCGTCGATCAGCAAAGTCCCGCCATTGGCCCTCTCGATCAGTCCGGTTCGCGACAGACCGCCTCGGCCCGGTTCTCGCCCAAACAGCAGCAGGTCGGCATCCTGATGGGTCAGTGTGCCGGCATCGACGGCAACAAACGCGCGATTGTGGCGAGGGCCAAGCTCATGGATCAATCGCGCAACAAAAGTCTTGCCAGTGCCAGTCGCACCTTCGACTACGACATCGACCTCTGCCTGTGCCACCGCCGAAAGCATGCCGCGCAGCCTTAGCGCAAAGTCCGACGAGCCGATGAACCAGCCCTGCGCCTGCTGTTGCAAGGCATCACGAAGCCTGCGGTTTTCCAGCACCAGCCGTCGTCGATCTGCAGCGATGGTGATCGCACGAATTAGTGCCGCCGAAGAGTATGGTTTGGTGAGGAAATCTACTGCCCCGTCCTTCATCGCGGCCACTGCCATCGCCACATCGCCATGGCCGGTGGTGAAAATCATCGGCAAATCGGGGTCGCGTTCCTGAAGATGCGCAAACAGGGTCAGGCCATCCATGCCCGGTAGGCGCACGTCGCTTACAACTACGCCGGGAAAGTCATTCGATATGGCATCGAGCGCACTATCAGCATTGCCAAACAGCGCCACCTCCATGCCTTCAAGGCGCAAAGCTTGCGCCACGGCCGGGCCGAGGGCCTCGTCGTCTTCGACCAGAACGACATTGATGGGCGGGTGGTCAGTCATGTGCCCGGGATCAGCATCTTGAAACGCGTGCCCTTCGCCACCTGTTCTTCCACCAGGTCGCCGCCAAGTCCGCGCATGATATCCTGCGAAATTACCAAGCCCAGGCCGAGCCCATCGGGCTTGGTCGTGGCAAAAGGCTGGAATAGATTGGATCGTTGATCCGATGTGAGACCGGGCCCGTTGTCGGTCACCGATAGCTGCCGGAACTGGCCGGATTCGGTAATGTCGATGAAAACCTTACCGCCTTCCCCGGTCGCATCGAAAGCGTTTTGCAAGAGGTTCACCAGGACCTGTTCGAGCGCAACATGCTCACCGCGGACGATCAGGTCGAGAACGGGTTCCGGTGGCAAGACAAGGTGTATGTCAAGTTGCGCCACCCGGTCACGCAGCAGCAATAGCGCACCGTCGACCACTTGCCGCAAGGGAACCTGGCGGGGCTCGCGATCGCCACGACGGCTGAACCGCCGCAACTCATCGGTGATGGTACCGATCCGGTCCGTCAGAGCGGTTATCCGGGCAAAGTTCGCGGTAGCCTCGTCATGCGCCCCGCGTTTGCCCAGCCGCTCGCCTGTCTCTGCCAATATCCGAATGGCGGCGACCGGCTGACGTATCTCATGCCCCACACCGGCGGTTATCTGGCCAAGCGTTGCCAGCCGGTTGGCCTGCTGGAGCTGGTCGCGCAGTCGCCCAGTCCGTTCATTGACCAGCGCCTCTGCTCCGGCTTCCCGCCGGCGGATGCCAATGACTACCAGCGAAGCCACAACAGCGGCGAGAACCAGCAGCAGGAGAAACAGCAAGCGCCCGTTCGCCTTGGCTGCCGCGAGCGGGGTCGAAGGATCGGACAGCAGATGCAGGTCCCAGTTGAGCGGTGTAACCGGATGAAGACTTTCGATCAGCGCTGGAGTTAGCGTTCGCGCGCTACTTGCATCTGGATTGAATAGTGGCAGCTTCGCCTTACCGAACTGCCGCAGATCCTGCGCTGCATCGCGTTGGCCCGGTGCAACTGGCCGGATGGTACTGAAACGCCAGGTCGGATTGCTGGTGACCAGAATCACCCCTTCGGCGTCGGTCACATAAACGCCGGACGTGGCCTTGGCCCAACTGGCTTCGAGCGGATTGAACTCCACCTTGATTGCCACCACTCCGACCGGGCCAGAAGGGCCGTCGACGCGGCGGGCGATATACAATCCCGGCCGCCGACTGACCGTACCGAGCGCAAACTCGGTTGCCACGCCCGAAGCCCTCGCATCGCGAAAATAGCGTCGGAAGCCATAATCAGAGCCGACAAAGCTGTCTGGGCGGTTCCAGTTGCTTGCCGCCAGCGTCAGCCCGTCGTCGTTCATCAGATAGATTACCGCAGCACCGGTCTGCCCGACGAGTTGCTGCAGGCGCTGGTTGAGTCCGCTTTGCTGCGCCCGGTCGCCGGCCATAAGCGACTGAACCTGGGGATCCCGCGCCAACACGAGCGGAACCAGACTGAATTTATCGAGTTCGCTTTCCAGCCCCGCTGCAAGGATTGCCGCCTCGTTTTGTGCCGCAATTCTGGCTTCATCAAGCGCCGAGGCCCGCATGGTGCGATCGATCGCCAACAGCCCTAACGCAGCAATAAGCAGCACGCCTATCGCGATGATGCCAGCGAGGTAGCCGCGTCCGGGCGGTGGCGATAATGGCGCATTGCGAGTCAAACTCATCGAAAGCCGATCACCAGAATCGCCGCCCCAGCATCAAAATGGAGCGACGATCGAGATCTGTGTTGGCAAGCCCTGGAGTAACGGCAACGGCACCCGCCTTCAAACCTACGCGACAGCATTTTTTGGTCCCGGTCCAAACCCATGAGCCTTTTCCGACGCAATGTCATTTGCGGACTATGTCTGGAAATCCGCAATTCCGGCAAGGAATTTGTCTGAAATATCAGAATGTTTGGAAGACGGAATATGCTATCTCTCTGTTTTTATGAAGATTCATGGCATTTTCATTTTCATTTGTTCACGCGCGGGTTCGCCGTATTCTGTCTTTAACCGGATACCAAGTCCGGAGGAGGGGTCGGGATGATGCGGGCGATAACGCCGACAGAGGGTGGGGCAGCCCGGCGGCCATTCTATCGGCAGCTTTATGTCCAGGTGCTGGTGGCGATCTGCCTTGGCGCGCTGTTGGGGCACCTCTATCCCGACATCGGGTCTGCGCTGAAGCCGCTGGGTGATGGCTTCATCAAGCTGGTCAAGATGATCATCGCCCCGGTGATTTTCTTGACCGTCGCTACCGGAATTGCGGGAATGCGTGATCTGTCATCCGTCGGCAGCGTGGCGTGGAAGGCGTTCGCGTACTTCCTGTTTTTCTCGACTCTGGCGCTGATCATCGGCCTTGTTGTCGGCAATCTGGTGCAACCCGGCGCGGGCCTTGGCATTGATCCCGCCTCGCTTGATGCCAGCAAAGTCCAGGGCTATGCCAAGACATCGGAAGGCCAGACGATTTCCGGCTTCTTGCTGAACATAATTCCGGAGACTTTGTTCAGCGCGATGACAGCCGGCAATATTCTGCAGGTCCTGCTCGTCGCAATATTGACCGGTTTGGCGCTGTCTACCACCCGCCCGCACAGCGATCTGGTGCTTGATGTCCTCGCCTCGCTCAACGAAGTGATCTTCAAGCTGGTACACATGTTGATGAAACTGGCACCGATCGGGGCATTCGGGGCGATTGCCTTCACCATCGGCGAATTTGGCATCGCCTCGCTTGCCAATCTCGCTGCGTTGGTTGCCACTTTCTATCTCACTTCACTGTTCTTTGTGATCTTTGTGCTTGGCGCTGTCGCCTATTTCACGGGCTTTAACATCTTCAAGATGATCCGTTTCCTGCGTGAGGAACTGCTGCTGGTGCTCGGCACTTCCTCGTCGGAAGCAGCGCTGCCTAGCCTGATGGAAAAGCTGGAAATTGCCGGCGCTCGGAAATCGGTGGTCGGCCTCGTGGTACCGACCGGTTATTCTTTCAACCTCGACGGCACCAATATCTACATGACGCTGGCCGCCTTGTTTATCGCGCAGGCCGTGGGCATCGATCTCTCCATGTCCGAACAATTGGCGCTGGTGCTGGTCGCCATGGTTAGCTCGAAGGGCGCGGCGGGTGTCACTGGCGCTGGGTTCGTGATCCTTGCGACCACGCTGTCGGTCGTGCCGTCGGTTCCGGTTGCAGGCATGGCGCTAATCCTGGGCATCGACCGGTTCATGAGCGAATGCCGGGCGCTGACCAACTTCATCGGCAATGCCGTGGCAACGATTGTCGTGGCGCGCTGGGAAGGCGCGCTGGATACCGACCGTCTGGCAGCGGCCATGGCGGGTAAGCCAATGCCGCTGCCCGAAGAAGATATCGAACGGCACGAACGCAGCGGGCCGCGCAGCGAGGCTTTGGCAAAAGCACTGGGTGAGGATTCATGATCGCGCGACGCACCCTGCTGAACAACCTTGCCGCGCTCACGGCGATTGGTGCTGTCCCACTGGGCAGCGCCGTGCCCGCTTTGACCGAAGCGCGGGAAGAGATTCCCTTGTGGCCGGGCAAGCCACCGGGCAGGGGTGGGCCGTCGGATCCCGAAAAGCTCGGCGGAGCGGGCACCGGATTGGGCGCGCTATCAAACATCTCGACCCCGCGAATGCGCGTCTATCGCCCGGCGAAGGCAAACGGAGCTGCGGTTGTTGTGTGCGGCGGCGGCGGATATCTCCGGATTCAACTTCGGAAGGAAAGCACGCCGATTGCGCGCTGGTTGCAAGTGCGCGGCTTTACCGTGTTCGAGCTGATCTACCGCCTGCCCAATGATGGCTGGGATGCCTCTGCCCCGTTCATGGACGCGCAGCGGGCGATGAAGATCGTTCGCAGCAGAGCAGCCGAGTTCGGGATCAACCCACGGCAAATCGGCATAATGGGCTTCTCGGCAGGCGGTCACCTCGCCGGGTTCACCGCGCTGCAGCCGCAACGGCCGCTCTACGCTGGGGCCGATTTGTATGAAAAGGCCAGTGCCAAGCCGGATTTTTCGGTGTTGCTGTTTCCCGTCGTGTCTCTGCGCAAGCCCTATGACAAGACCCGGACCCGGCGTGAGATTGTTGGCGAGTCCCCCAGCACTGCGGCAGAGAATGCCTGGTCGCTTGATACCTATGCCCGCGCCGACGCGCCGCCAACGATCATTTTTGCATCGGCGGATGATCCCACGACCCCGCCGGGTCATGGCATCCTGCTGTTTGAAAAGCTCAACACCGCTGGCGCTTCTGTGGAACTGCACTTATTCCGCAACGGCGGCCATGGCTGGGGCTTGGGCAGCCCGGACCAGGTGTTGAGCCAATGGCCCGGGATGTTCGTGAAATGGTTCGAGACGGTGAAAATCCAACCAAACAAACAGGGAGTATGATGATGGCAACGAGGATGATCTGCAGGCTGGCGTTGCTCAGCAGCACCGGATTGATGGCCGCTACCATGGCGCATGCGCAAGATACTGCTGGCACCTCAGCCCGGTCCGCCGAAGCTGCTGAGCCGGAAATCGTCGTGATCGGTTCGCAAATCCAGGGGGCGAAGATCAACGACGTTCTGCCGGTCACCGTTCTTGATGAGCAGCAGATCGAGAATACCGGCGCGTCGTCGGGCGACGAGTTGTTCCGCGCTATCCCGCAGACCGGCACCGTTGCATTCAATGAGCAGAATGCGACCACGCAGAACAATGTTCGCGGCGATGTCGGTTCGGTCAACCTGCGCGATCTTGGTACGGGCAACACCCTGTTGCTGATCAACGGCCGCCGCATGAACCTCCATCCCGGCTTCCAGACCGAGTTGCTGGTGCCGGTGGTCAGTCCCGACACCAACGAGATTTCTCCCGGCGGTGTGCGCCGGATCGAAGTTCTGCGCGACGGCGCATCAGCCATCTATGGGGCCGATGCGGTTGCGGGCGTGATCAACACCGTACTCAAGGGCAAGTTGAAAGGAGGTTTTCTTGAGGCCGACTGGCGCGGCTCCGACGGCACCAGCCTGTACAGCTACTCATTCAGTACAGCTACTCATTCAGTGGCGGGCTGGGGCTTAATTTCGGCGGTGGTCGCGGCAACCTGACCCTCTATGGCGGGCATTTCCACGAAAACGGCCTGATGGCGTTAAAGCGCGACTATTCGCGCGACGATGATCGCCGGGCTTTGGTGGCCGGAACCGACTTTGCAGGCGATGCCCAGTTCAACAACCGCAACACTTTCGGTCCGTTCGGCCAGTTTGATATTCAGGCGCCCACAAATCGCACGCCGATCAACGATGACGACTTCTTCCTCCAGCCGAGCACATTTACGGGCTGCCGCCTCAGCTTCGGCAACGGCCTTTGTGCCCGCAACGGCGAAACGCCGGTCACCGAAGTTCGATACAATACTATTTTTGGCAACTCTCTGATCAGCCGCAAGAACCGCTACAACGCGATGGCGTTGCTCAACTATGACCTGACCGACAATCTCGAAGTCTATTTCGAAGGCAGCTATTATCGGTCCGAAAATCAGCGGACCAATGATGCCTCGGCCATCCTCAGCGCAGTTCCGGTGGGTATCTCGCGGACCGCCTACTGGAACCCGTTCGGCCCGACCACGTTGGTTGGCGGCGGGGCCAATCCCAATCGCCTGCCCGGCACCACCATCCCGACCACAGGCGCAGATGTCATCATGGAACGGTATCGCTTTGTCGATGCCGGCAACCGCGGTGTGTTTGTCGACAAGGACTCGTTCCGTCTTGTCGGCGGTCTGAAAGGCAATTTCGGTGCATGGGATTTCGATACCGGGTTCGTCTATTCAGAATCGCGGGTGACCGATATCGAAACCAATCGCGTTTCGCTTACCGCCATGCAGCAGTCCATCAACCGGACGACGCCCGATGCCTATAACCCGTTCAACGGCGGCTGCCTCACCGATCCAGGCCAGGGCGATTGCACCCCGAACCCGGCATCGGTGATCGATACGTTCCGCATCGACGTATCGCGTGTAGGCGGCACTACCCTGGCACTGGCCGACTTCAAGGTCAGCCGTGACGATCTGTTCAAGCTGCCTGGCGGCAACCTTGGTGTTGCAGCGGGAGTCGAATGGCGGCGTGAGACCTTTTTCGATGATCGCGACCCGCGGCTTGATGGCACGATTACGTTCACGGACAGTGTGACCGGCGTTTTCAACGGCAGCGACGTTGCCGGCACCAGCCCGTCCCCCGATACCGACGGCACGCGGGAGGTCTATTCGGCCTACGCCGAGTTGTTCGTGCCCTTGGTCAACCCGGACATGAATATTCCTCTGGTCGAGGATTTTAGTGTCCAGTTGGCCGGACGGATCGAGCATTTCAAAGACATTGACGCGACCGCCTTGGTCCCGCGGGTTGCCGCATCGTGGACGACAATCCCGGGCGTCAGTTTCCGTGGGGCATGGTCGCAAGGCTTCCGCGCGCCGAATTTGGTACAGGTAAACGACGATGGCACGACCCGGTCCAACACCCGCGATGACTTCGTGTTCTGTCAGGCTCAGGTTGAGAAGGGCCTGCTCACCAATCTTGGCGCGTGTCCGGGCCGCGGCACAATCAGTTTCCGATCGGGCGCGCGAACTCTCAAGCCCGAAGACAGTGAAAGCATCAACCTTGGTATCGTACTTGAGCCGGGCTTCATTCCCGGTCTGACGCTGACCGCGGACTATTGGCGGGTCAAGCAGACTGGGTTGGTCGGAACTTTTGGCGATGATAACGCAATTGCGCTCGATCTGTTGCGCCGCCTCAATGGCAGCACCAATCCCAATGTCATCCGTGCCGCCCCTACCCCAGACGACATCGCGCTGTTTACCGGCACCAGTCTGGCCCCGGCCGGCGCGATCATTCAGGTTCTTGACCCCTACCTCAACCTCGACAGCCGTGTGTCAAAGGGATGGGATTTTGGCCTGGCCTACAACGTCCCGGATTTTGGGCTGGGCAAGTTCCGCCTCCGGCTCAACGCTGCAAGACTGAAAAGCTTCGTCCAGACCGCTGGCGCGGATGGCGAAGAACTGGTCGCTGCGATCGCTGACGGCACACTACCGGCCGACGTCACGGTCGGCGGGCTGGGTGAATTGCTCGAAATCGATGGTCGTCCCAAATGGCGCCTGAGCGGTTCGATCAACTGGGAAAGCGGTCCGGTCGAGGTCGGGCTGTTCGGCCAGTATACCGGCAAGGTCTGGGACACCAGCGTGGTGCGCGACATATTGCTGGTTTCGGATGATCCCAATGCCAACTTCTACCGGGTCAGGGATCAATTCCTGACCAACGTGTCGATTTCGTACACGATCAATAACGACACGCCCCTTGATGGAACGCGGTTGCGCTTTGCGGTCAACAATCTGTTCAACAAAGCTCCGCCACTCGCCGACGAAACCTATGGCTTCTACAGCGAACTGCACACGGCGCGCGGGCGGGTCATCCACGTCGAACTTCGCAAGAAGTTCTGACGTGGCCCGGGCAGCCGGGCTATGGCAAATGCTCACTGCGATGATTGTGATTGGGGCGGGGACGGTTGCGCTTGCGCAGTCGCCCCCGCGTCCGTTGACTCCAGTCCCCAAGCCGACGTTGTCAGGATGCCAGACAGCACAGGGCAGCGTCCATTTCGACTTCGAAGGGGCTTCCCGGTCAAGCTGCTCTGTAGTGGATGAACGGACCATATCGATTCTGGTCACGCCCGAACATCTGCCGCCGATCAACCCGAGCCCTTGGTATGCCTTCCGCTACAGCGCCGCTCAAGGAAGCAAGCTGACCGTCCATGTGCGCTATCTTGGCGTACGACACCGCTATACGCCGAAATGGCGTGGACAAGGCGACCCGGCGGCGCTGTCTTTCACCGTGGCGCAAGATGGCAGTGCGGTGTCGATCACCCTCCCGGCCGGGAAAGGTGTTGTCAGCGGCCAGCCGCTGCTGACGGCGGCCCATTACGACAAATTGCTTGGTCAGCTCGCGGGCAGTGGCGGCGGCGGCAGGATCCTGCTGGGCCACTCACACGGTGGTCGGCCTGTCGAAGCCGTGCGCCTGGGTCGTCCCGATGCCCCCAGCCTGGTCATCCTGCTTGGCAGGCAGCATCCGCCAGAAGTGACCGGCGCGACCGCCATGGACGCCTTTACCTTGAGGATTGCGAAACTGGTGCGATCTGGCGTCATTGACGGGAAGAAATTCCAGTTTCTGGTTGTCCCGCTGCTCAATCCTGACGGCGTCGCTAGGGGCCACTGGCGTGCGAACCTGGGCGGCGCGGACCTCAACCGTGACTGGGGCCCGTTTGCCCAGCCGGAAACTCGCGCGGTCGGTGATTGGCTTACCCGGCTACCCTCAGGGGTAAGACCCGTCCTCATGCTGGATTTCCATTCAACCGATCGAAACGTCTTTTATGTGCAAGGTGACGGCACGACAGCCCAAGGGAAGCGCTTTCTCGCTGCCTGGCTGGGCGGCAAGGAATCTGCCTTTGCGGGATTTCCATTCTCGATCGAACCGCGCGATACCAATCCCGGACAGGGCACTACCAAGAACTGGTTCCACGCAACATATGGCATTCCAGCCTATACCTATGAGGTTGCAGATGACGCGGATCCTGCGGCGGTTCGCACCGCAGCAGAAGCGCTTGCACAGAATGTGATCCCGGCGCTGATCTTGGCACTAGAGGAGACGGCACTGTCAGAGCAAATGCACCGGCTGGTCGAAGTGGCTGAGAGCCGCTAGCGAAGGCGCATGCCTAGATCGAAGAAGCCCGCCAGTCCGTTCCGTTGTTTCAACTCTTCGCCCGAGGTCATCCGCCTCGTGGTGATGATGTATGTGCGATATCCGCTGTCGCTGAGGAACGTTGAGGATCTGCTGTTCGAGCGGGGGATCGACATCTGCCACGAGACGGTCCGCTTCTGGTGGAACCGGTTCGGGCTGATGTTCGCAGGCGACATTCGCAGGCAACGGGTGTCCCGGATGCGTGGGTTCAAACACTGGAACTGGCACCTCGATGAGATGTACGTGAAGATCGGTGGCGAGATGCACTACCTTTGGCGCGCGGTCGATCAGGAAGGCGAGATCCTGGAGAGCTTCGTCACGAAGACAAGGGACAAGAAAGCCGCGCTCGCTTTCATCAAGAAGGCCCTGAAACGCCACAGTTCTGTGGAGACTATCACCACCGACGGCCTGCGCTCCTATGGCGCAGCGCTGGATGAGTTGGGCAATCGCGACAAACAGGGGATCGGCCGTTGGTCAAACAACAGGGTCGAGAACAGCCACCTGCCCTTTAGGCGACGAGAGCGGGCGATGCTCAGGTTCAGGCAGATGAAGTCTCTACAGATGTTCGCCTCAGTCCACGCTTCGCTTCACAACCACTTCGCTTCAGACCGCCACCTCGTTGATCGACAGACCTACAAGCTCCACCGCTCGGCCGCCTTGGCCGAGTGGCAATCCCTCGCGGCCTGACGAACGCGCTTCCCTGCCCAAGCTGCGCCGAACGGAGAGAAGTTGCGATTGGTCTGACAGCACCCTCCAGGCTTATCCTGATGCCGTCTCTTGGAAGTCAGGGATGATCCAAAGCCTGTTTGTCTGTCTTGCGGTGTCATAAATGCTTCCCTTCGCGCCGGGAGGCGCTGGGTTGCGCTGTAAATGGCGCGCTCAAGGCACTTCAGGGAGACGGCACTGCGCTCAACCAAGTCGATCGCCAGGACGCCGCCGCGCCGTGTCGTTCCCGGTCCCCCTTGTCGCCCTCTTCCCGCTCGCGGTGACGAGGGAAAGTCCTAAGCGATGGACCGGTCCGGCGCGGGAGCGAGTTCGGGCCGCCGGATCACCGGCAGCAGCAGGTGCAGCCAGGCCAGCGCGATCAGGTAGGAGACGGCGGCGAAAACGAACAGCGGCATGTAGCCGTAACCACCGACCAGCAGGATGCCGGTCAGTTTGACGATCCCCGCGCCTCCCATGTTGCCCATGAAGGCGCCAAATGCGGTGACGCGACCAACCTTCGCACGCGGCACGACGTCGGTGATCGTGGCGAAGATCGAGAGCGAGAAGCCCTGGTGACCCGCCATGACCAGCCCCATCATGATCGCCACCGGCCAGAAGCTGTTAAGGGTCAACACCAGCGGCAGCGGCGTAACGATCAGTGCCGAAACCAGCATCACCGTCTTGCGCACGCGGTTTACCGACCAGCCGCGCTCAAGCAAGCGGGTCGATATCCAACCCGCATAGAGCGCTCCCAGCGCCGAACCGATAAAGGCCAGCGCCAGGGGCACGGCGAGTTCCTGTGTGGTCAGCCCGAACTGCTTGCGATAGAAATCGGCCAGCCAGAACCCGATGAACCACCAGGTTGCGTCGGACACCGCCTTGGCAACACAGATCGCCCAGGTCCGCTTTTCCCGCAGGATCGGACCATAGGGTTTGGCATCGTCGTTGTAATCCAGCGTCTCGTCTTCGGCGGAATCGTTGAACTTGATGCCCCGCGCAAGGACCAGCCAGGCCGCCAATGCGATGAAGCCCGCCACCCCGCCAAAAATCAGCGCTCCGCGCCAACCGAAGGCCTCGGCCAGCAGCGGGATGAAGAACGGCAGGGAGATCGTCCCGACGCTGGCGATTGCAGTGCCCACCCCAAAGGCGAAAGACCGCTGGTCGGGTTCGAACAGGGTCGCGACGGTCTTGATCGTCAGCGGGGTCTGCACCGCTTCGGTAGCGCCCAGCCCGACCCGCGCTACGACCACGTGCGCGAAGGTGACCGCCCAGCCATGCGCCATCGCCGCCAGGCTCCAGGCGGTGACCCCGCCGATCATCGATCGGCGCACGCCAAGCCGGTCGACCAGCCACCCGGTGACCACGAACGAAAACGCCGCCGCGATCTGGGTATAGAAGCCGAGATCGCCGAAATCCTTGTCGGTCCAGCCAAAATCGGCCGACATGTCGGGCTTGAGGATCGCGATGATGGGCCGATCCATGGCATTGAAAATGCCGGCCGCGCACAGCACGGCGAACAATGCCCAGCGCCGGCTTGGTGAGATCGGCATCAAGCGAAGGTCACTTGTTCACCGCGTTGCCGCAAGGCGATGGCTGATGCCGAGTGAATCGACGCCCTGCGCGTCCATCCGTGGATCCTCGCACGCGACGAAGGTATCGCATTCGGCCCGCAACAGCTCGAGTGCTTCCCCGGCAAGAATGCCGGGGAAGTTAGCGAAGCCATCAACCTTGAACGATCGGGGCTGCGTCTCGAATGCCATGATGACCTCAGAAGTTGAACCGCGCGCTGACGCTGAAGTAGCGATCGGCTTCGCGCGGGATGATGTAGCGGAACGATCCGCCCGGGCCGCCTGAAACGATTGACGAGGCAAAGCTCGTGTCGAACACGTTCTTGACCTGCAACGAGATCCGCCACTTGTTATCCGGCTCAACCAGCGAGATCGCCAGGTTGGTGATCGAATAGCCGTCGATCGTGGTGATCTGCCGGGTCAGCAACGAGGGGCTCAGCTCGTTGAGCTGGTCTGACTGCGCCGAGACATCGGCGCCCAGTTCGAGATTGGCGAAGCCGCCGGTTTCCCACAGATACTGCACGCCCAGCGAAACCTTCCAGTCCGGCGCATTGGCCAGTGGGGTTCCCGAAGGCACCAGGTCAGCCGGATTGGCGCCCGGCGGCAGCAGGAATTCGTCAACCCGGGCCTGGGTGTGCGCCACCGCACCCGTTACGGTGAAATTGCGGGCCGGCCGGGCGACGAAATCGAGTTCGAAGCCCTTGGTAGACACGGTCCCGGCGTTGATCAGGCGGGTGGTGCGCACGCCGTTGACGATGTCGGGGCTGTTGGCCTGGTAGTTCTTGTACTTGGCGGAGAACGCCGCGATGTTGACCACCAGATCGCCGTCGAGGAATGTGTTCTTGAGGCCCACTTCATAGGCATTGGCGGTTTCCGGCTCGATCACGTTGGTGTGGACCGAGGCCATGTTGAAGAACACGTTGTAGGCCGGTCCCTTGTAGCCGCGGGTATAGCTGGCATAGCCCATCACATCGTCGCTGAAATCGTACTGGGCCGCGACCTTGCCCGAGAAGTTGTCGTTCGAAGTGCTGGTGGTGAAGGGAATGCCGTTCGACGGACCGGCCAGGAATCCGGTCAGCGGCGGGGTCTGCAGTGCACCGTTGTTATAGACCCCGGCGTCGAAGTTTCCGCCGATCCCCGGACCCGCCAGGGTGGTGCGGCGGATGTGATAGACGTCGAGCTCGTCGTTGGTCCAGCGCAGCCCGCCGATCAGGCGGAAGTCATCGCTGATGTTGAGCGTGGCCTGGCCGAACACCGCGAAGTTCTTGAACACCGAACCGAAATCGGCCGAGCCAAAGGGCTGGGTGATCGTCGAAGCGCCCGGCGCGGTCGAACAGGGCGTTACACCGCCGACGCTGGGCAGGGTCGAGGCCGAGCAGGTGATGACCGAGCGGCTGAAAGTGCGATCCGAATCCGCGCGTGAATAGTAGGCACCCAGCACATATTCGAGGAACTGGCCCGTCGGCGAAGCGATCCGCAATTCCTGGGTGAAAGTGTTCGACTTTTGCGGCCCATCGTCATGCAGCTGATTGAGCCCGACATAGGGCCGGTCAAGCCAGTCGCCATCGCGGATTTCGACGTTGTCCCAGCCGCGATAGGCGGTGATCGAGGTCAGCGAGTGGTCACCCAGCTCGATATCGGCCTGCAGCGAGACGCCCCAGCTTTCTTCCTTGGTCGCGGTGACCAGGTTCTGTTTCACAAAGCGGCTGCGATCGCGGAGGAATTCGGTTCCCGAAAGCGCCAGTGCCGCGGCATTGCTCGGCGCGGTACCGATGATTTCGGCGCAGCAGTTGTCATCGGCCTTGCGCCAATCGCCGCGCAGGGTCAGCGTCACGGTTTCGCCAAGGTCTGCTTCGACCACGCCGCGCAGGCCATAATGCTCGTAACCGTTGACCTTGCTGGCGGTGGTCAGGTTCCAGATGTTGCCATCGTACTTGCTGTAGAAAGCCGTGAAGCGCGAACGCAGGTTCTCACCCATCGGCAGGTTGATCGTGGCGCGGCCGCGATATTCGTTGCCTTCGGCCCACGATGCTTCAACCGTGCCTTCGAAGCGGTCGGTCGGACGCTTGGTGACGATCGAAACGACACCGGCCGAGGCGTTCTTGCCGAACAGCGTGCCCTGAGGCCCGCGCAGCACTTCGATCCGTTCGACGTCGAACAGGTCGGTGAAGCCTTCGCCCGCACGGCTCAGGACCACGCCGTCGAGCACGGCGGCGACCGACGGTTCGGCCGCGATCGAGAAGTTGATCGTGCCGACCCCGCGCAGGAACAGCGCCTGGTTCAGCGTTGTGCCCGCTTTGCGGAAATTGAGGCTGGGAACCAGGTACTGGGCGTTTTCGAGCGTCAGCGCGCCCGACTTGGCCAGCGTTTCGCCGCCGATCACCGAGATCGCCAGCGGGACCTCCTGGAGGTTTTCCTCACGCTTTTGCGCGGTTACGACAATTTCTGTCGATTCGGCGCTTTCGTCCGAAGCGGCCGCATCTTGTGCGAGCGCCGGAACGGCCCCAAGAATCAGCGAAAGCCCTGCGAAAGTAAGCGCGGAGCTGGCACGAAGCATAGATTTCATCGAACTTCCTCCCATTTTCCGGCGCGGAGATCCTGGCGCCGGTTGATTCAACCTGTGCGGACTCACCGGCCAAAAGACCGTTCCGCTTGCCCCTTGAAATGCTTCGATCCGCTCGATATGTCAAGCGGTGTCATATCGAGCGACAATGCGAACTGTGGCAAGTTTGCACCAGAAGCCATCAGAGGGGTGCTGAAAGCTGTGAACGGCGAATTTAGGGAGAGTGAAGACGGTTTAGACCTGCATTTTGCGGGCCGGCTGGTGCTGTCACACCGCCCCGGCAGTCCAGCGCTGGCCATGTCGCGCGGTGCGCCTGAAATTTCAACGCGCAAGGGCAATTTCCGGATTGAGGATTTGCCCAGCGACAGGATCGAGCCGGATGAATTCGCACTGGATGAGGGCGGTGTTACCCTGTTGCGCAGCGGGATCAGCATTGCCAGGCTGACGCTGACGGACAATTTGCTTGCAGTCGAATTGCTGCTGCCCGGCTACGATCGGATCGAGCTCGCCTTCCACGCCGAGCCCGGCGAGGCCGTCTGGGGCGGGGGCGAGCAGATGAGCTACCTCGCGCTGCAGGGCCGCCGGTTCCCGATCTGGACCAGCGAGCCGGGGGTGGGGCGTGACAAGTCGACCCAGTTGACCCGAAAAATGGATGAGGCCGCGATGGGCGGCGGCGACTATTGGAACACCAATTACCCGCAGCCGACTTTCCTGACCTCGCGCTGGCTGGCAGTCCATTGCCAGGCGGAAGCCTATTCGGTGCTTGATTTCACCGATCCCGCTGCGCACCGGGTCGAAGTCTGGGCACCGCGCACCGCATTCGAGCTTTATGCCGCCGATGGCCCGGTCGATCTAGTTGGCCAGCTCTCCACCCGCTTCGGCCGCCAGCCAAGGCTGCCCGACTGGGCAATCGGCGGGACGATTGTCGGCCTCAAGGACGGCGCGCGCAGCTTCGAACGGCTCGAACGCTTCATCGCCGCAGGCACGCCCGTCACCGGCGTGTGGTGCGAGGACTGGGCCGGGATCCGCGAAACCAGCTTTGGCCGCCGCCTGTTTTGGGACTGGCGCCGCTCGAACCAGCGCTATCCCGATCTGCCCGGCCGGATCGCGGGCTTGGCCGCGCGCGGGATCCGGTTCCTGGGCTATGCCAACCCCTACCTCGCCAATGACGGCATCCTCTATGAGGAAGCTGCCGAGCAGGGCCACTTCTGCCTGCGGCCCGACTGCGATGAGCCCTACCTGATCGATTTCGGCGAGTTCGAATGCGGCATGCTCGATTTCACCCGCGAAGAGACCTGCGCCTGGTTTGCCGAAAAGGTGCTGGGGCAGGAAATGCTCGATATCGGCATGGCCGGGTGGATGGCCGATTTCGGCGAGTATCTGCCCACCGATGTGCGCCTTGCCGACGGTTCGGACCCGATGGAAGCGCACAACCGCTGGCCGGTGCTGTGGGCCGAAGTCAACGCCCGCGCGGTCGAGAGCCGGGGCAAGACCGGCGATGCGGTGTTCTTCATGCGCGCCGGCTTTTCGGGGGTGCAGGCGCATTGTCCGCTGCTGTGGGCCGGTGACCAGTCGGTTGATTTCACCCGTCACGACGGGATCGGCACGGTGATCACCGCAGCGCTTTCGGCCGGCCTGGTCGGCAATGCCTATTCGCATTCGGACTGCGGCGGCTACACGTCGATCCTGGGCAATATCCGCAGCGAAGAGCTGATGCAGCGTTGGTGCGAGCTGGCGGCCTTCGCACCGGTCATGCGCAGCCACGAAGGCAACCGCCCCGACGACAACCTGCAGTACGACAGCAGCGAGGAACTGCTCGCCTGCTTTGCCCGTTGGAGCCGGGTTCACGCCCACCTGGCGCCCTATGTCCGCCAGCTCTGCGAGGAAGCAGCGCAGCAAGGCCTGCCCGCGCAGCGCCCGCTGTTCCTCCACTACAGCGATGATCCCGCGCTCTGGACCTGTCAGGATCAATACCTCTACGGTGCCGATCTCTTGGTGGCTCCGGTGATCGAGGCGGGGGAGGGCGCGCGCCAGGTGATCCTTCCGGGTGAAGGGCCCTGGCGGCATTGCTGGAGCGGCGAGCTCTTCGTCCCCGGCACCCATGATGTCCCCGCGCCGATCGGTCGGCCGCCGGTGTTCTATCGCCCCGACAGCGCGTTTGCACCGCTGTTTGCCGGACTGGCGGAGGTACTGGGGCAATGAGCGAACGCTCGAATATCCGCGATGTGGCGGCCAGGGCCGGGGTGGCGGTCAAGACCGTCAGCCGCGTGCTAAACGATCACCCTTACGTCAGCGTCGAGACCAAGGCGCGGGTGACCGAGGCGATGCGCGAGCTGGATTTTAGCCCCAGCGTGGCCGCGCGGATCCTCTCGGGCGCGAAATCGGGCCAGGTCGCGCTGATCTATGACAATCACAGCCCCTATTACATGTTCCAGATCCAGACCGGCTGCTGGGAGACCTGCAAGGCGCGCGGGATTCGGCTGCTGGCCCAGCCGGTCGATGTCGCCGATCCCAGGGTGGGCGATCAGGTCCGCGGGCTGGTAACCGAAACCCATGTCGACGGGATCATCCTGTCCTCGCCGGTGACCGATTGCGAACCGGTGCTGCGGGCGCTCGACGCACTGGATATTCCGTTCGTGCGGATTTCGCCGGGCAGCAATCATGCCCTGACCAGCTCGGTCTTCATGGACGACGCCCAGGCTGCCGATGACATGACCACTCACCTGATCAACATGGGCCACCGGCGGATCGGCTTCATCAAGGGCCACCCCAACCACGCTGCCTCGGACGACCGCCTGTTCGGTTATCGCCGTGCGCTCGACCGGGCCGGGATTTCCTTTGAACCATCGCTGGTCTGCGATGGTGAATTCGATTTCGACAGCGGGGTGCGCGGCGGCAACTACCTGCTCGACCTGCCGAACCGCCCGACCGCGATCTTCGCTTCCAACGACGACATGGCCGCTGGCGTGCTCGCCGTAGCACACGATCGCGGGATCGATCTGCCGGGCGAGCTGTCGGTCGCGGGGTTCGACGATACCACCCTGGCCCGCACCGTCTGGCCGCCACTGACCACGATCCACCAGCCGATGGCCGAACTCGCCCGCACCGCCACCGAGATCCTCATCACCGGGGGCGATATCGCCCATCGCCGGCTGCCCCATACGCTAGTCGAGCGCGCCTCGGTCGCGCCGCCAACCAGGAAGATCATATGAGCCAATTGCCTGCCCCGCCTGCCCACCGTACGCTCGGAGCGAGCGGGATCGCGATATCGCCGATTGCCTGGGGGATGTGGCGCCTGGCCGAAGGCGGGCGCAGCGCCGCCGATGCGGCGCGGCTGGTCCATGCCGCGCTCGATGCCGGGATCACCCTGCTTGATACCGCTGACATCTATGGGTTCAACGGCAGCAGCGGGTTCGGCGATGCCGAGGCGCTGCTGGGCGAAGTGCTGGCCGCCGAACCGGCCTTGCGCGCCCGCATGGTGCTGGCCAGCAAGGGCGGGATCATACCGCCGCTGCCCTATGACCAGAGCGCGGAATACCTGAACGCGGCGCTGGAGGCTTCGCTGCGGCGGCTGAAGACCGATTGCATTGACCTCTACCAGATCCACCGCCCCGATATCCTGGCCCACCCGCAGGAAGTGGCGCGCGTGCTCGACGATGCGGTGGCATCGGGCAAGATCCGCGCGGTCGGGGTGTCGAACTTCACTGTGCACCAGATCGCCGCACTCAACCAGTTCCTGGAGGGCAAGCTGGTCGCTACCCAGCCCGAGATCAGCCCGCTTCGGATCGATTGCTTCGAAAACGGCGAGCTCGACCAGGCGATCTCGCTGGGGCTGACCCCGCTCGCCTGGTCGCCGCTCGGCGGCGGGCGGCTGGCCAGCGAGTCGAATGACCGCGAACGCGCAGTGATTGCCGAGCTGGACCGGGTTGCCGGCGAGCAAGGCGTGTCGCGCTCGGTCGCGGCCTATTCGTGGCTGATGGCGCATCCGGCGGGGATCGTCCCGATCATCGGCTCACAGCAGGCCGAACGGATCGCCGAAGGCGTGCAAGCAATGACGGTCCGCTGGACCCGGACCGATTGGTACGCGGTGCTGGTCGCCGCGCGAGGAGTGCCCCTGCCATGACAAAGCCCCAAGCTCAACAATGCGAGATCGCCTGGTTTTCCGCCTTGTGCGACGATGACTATGAATTTCTCGGCGTGCCCGATCCCTACCTCAAGTCGAGCTGGGAGCACTGCCGCAATATCGTGCTGCGCGCCGAAGAGGGCGGGTTCGACAACATCCTGCTGCCTTCGGGCTATGAGCTGGGGCTCGATACCACGATCTTTGCCGCTGCGGTGGCAACGCAGGTCAGGCGGATCAAGCTGCTCTGGGCGATGCGCATGGGTGAGGACTGGCCGCCGCAGCTGGCGCGCCGGATCGCCACGCTCGACCGGATCCTGGGTCCTGATGCGTCGGGAACCAACGGGCGACTTAACGTCAACATCATCTCCTCGCCGATGCCGGGCGAGACGATGGAAAGCGCCCCGCGCTACCGCCGCGGGACCGAGATCATGAAAATCGTCCGCACCCTGCTCGACGGCGAACACCTCGACTTCCAGGGTGAGTTCTTCCAGCTCAAGCTCGATCCGGCGCGGATCACCACGATTTCGGGCAAGTGCCCGCCGTTCTACTTCGGCGGACTATCGCATGAAGCGCGCGAATGCGCGGCCGAAGCGGCCGACGTCTACCTGATGTGGCCCGACACGATGGACAAGGTTCGCGAGACTGTGACCGACATGAAGGCCCGCGCCGCCGCCAAAGGCCGCAGCCTCAAGTTCGGCTACCGCGCGCACGTGATCGTGCGCGAGACCGAGGACGAAGCCCGCGCCTACGCCGACCGCTTGCTGTCCAAGCTTGACGAGGCGGCCGGCCAGGCGATCCGTGAAAAGTCGCTCGATGCCAAGAACTATGGCGTGCAGCGCCAGCAGGAATTGCGCAGCGCCGCCGATGGCGACGGGTTCGTCGAGGACAACCTGTGGACCGGGATCGGCCGGGCCCGCTCGGGCTGCGGCGCGGCGATTGTCGGCACGCCGGACCAGGTGATTGCCAAGCTCAAGGCCTATCAGGATGCCGGGATGGAAGCCTTCATCCTGTCGGGCTATCCGCATGTCAACGAGTGCGACATGTTCGCGCGCTATGTGCTGCCGCAGCTGCAGCACGGGCCGCTGGTGCTTTGAAGACGGTTCTGGACAAAGGCAGCACAATGGCCAGTTCTGGCTCGAACACCGAAAAGGCGCTGGACGCGCTGGCCGCAGGCAGGATCGTGGTCCTCACCGGCGACAAGCTGCGCGGCGGCGACATCGACTTTTGCGTGGCCGCGCGCCATGCCGATGCCGACGCGATCAACTTCATGGCCACCCACGGGCGCGGGCTGATCTGCCTGGCCTTGACCCAGGGCCAGGCGATGCGGCTGGGGATCAGCCTGATCAATGCCGGAGCCGAACGCCAGTCGGGCCGCCCGCACGGCCGCTCGATCGAGGCGCGCGAAGGGGTCTCGACCGGGATCTCGGCGGCGGACCGCGCGCAGACCGTGGCGGTGGCGATCGACCCGGCCTCGACCGGCGACGACCTGGTCTCGCCTGGGCATGTCTTCCCCTTGATCGCGGCCGCGGGCGGGCTGGCCGAGCGTCCTGCCGCGCTCGAAGCGGCGATCGAACTTACCCGCCGCGCGGGGGCCGGCGAAGCGGCGGTGATCTGCTCGATCATGCGCGACAATGGCGAAATGGCGCGGATCGACGACATCGCCGAACTGGCCGAACGCTTCGGACTTGTCAGACTGGACCTGGCCGAGCTGCTGGCGCAGGACGCGGGCTGACCTAACCTGATCGTCGAATGCACTATTTCGGCGGCCAGATGGATGCGATGAGCGTTGAACCCGTTCTGGTCGCGGGAGCTTGTTCATCCAATCGTTCCTCTCGAGCGGCGTGCGGTATATCAGGCTCCAGGTCACACCAACTGATATGGCACCACCCCGCGATTGTCGGGATCGACGCTGATCGCGCGGTCGCTGGGGGGGAAGGCGCGCTGGTCGCAGTCGGGGCGGGGGCAGAGGCGGCAGGAGACGCCGATCCGGGTGGCGGCGCGCTCGCTGGCGAGGTCCAGCCCGTCGGCATAGACGAATTCGCTGGCATGCTCGGCCTCGCAGCCCAAGGCCACGGCATAGCGGCGCGGCGCGCGGGTGTAGCTGCCGCTGGGCTTGACCAGCCCCTTGGCCATCGAGACATAGCGCACCCCGTCGGGCGTTTCGGCCAGCTGAACCAGGATCCGGTCGGGGATCGCCACCGCCTCGTGGACGATCCACAAGGGACAAGCCCCGCCGAAGCGGGCGAATTGCAGGCGGGTGGCGCTGTGGCGCTTGGTGATGTTGCCGGCCATGTCGACCCGGCAAAAGAAGAACGGCACCCCGCGCGCGGTTTCGCGTTGCAAGGTTGAGAGCCGGTGGCAGGTCTGCTCGAAACTGGTGCCAAAGCGCTGCGCCAGCCGGTCGATGTCGTGGCGGACCAGCCTCGCCTCGGTGCGGAAGCGGGCGTAAGGCATCAGCAGCGCGCCGGCAGCATAGTTGCACAGCCCGACGAACAGCAGCTGGCGGCTGGCCGCGCTGCCCAGCGCTGCCGTTTCGACCACCCCCGCGATCTCGTCTTTGAGCGCCAGCGCGGCGAGCTGGTGGGCGAGCTGGAAGCGGCGGCTTTCGGCCGGCTGGCCGGGGTCGATCGTCAGGTGGCCCATCTCCGGGTCGTAGCTCCGCATGCCCGAGACGCCCGAATAGATCAGCGAGATCGACAGCGCCTGCTTGAGGTAATCCTCGATCGCGCCGGTTTCGGGCGAGACCGGGCCCAGCCGTGCAGCCAGCGCCTCGGCCGCGCGGTCGATGCCATCGACATAGTTGCCGGCCAGGTGGAACCAGTCGCGCACTTCCTCCCACGGCAGCCGCGCGCCGCCGGTGTTCTCGGCCGAGAGCGCCTCATCGACCATCTGCAAGCGCTGGCCCGAACGGCGGTAGGCTTCGTGCAATGCCACGAAGCGGTCGGCCAGCAGCGGTTGCTGCTCGGCAAAGCGGGCCAGCTGCGCCGCATCCAGCGGCTCGGCAAACAAGGGATCGGCATTGGCCTCGCGCAGCGCCGCCAGCCGGGTCTCGGCCTCGCCCGCCCCAATCTCGCGCCAGTCGAGCGGAAAGGCGCGGGACAGGCGCTCGACCAGCACGGGGGTTAGCGGGCGGTCATCATGCTCAAGTTGTGAGAGGTAAGACGTGGAGATGCCGAGCAGCTGGCCCATCGCCGCCTGATTGAGCCCCCGCTCGGCGCGCAGCGCCTTCAATCTCTCCCCGGCAAAAATGCGACGCTTGAGCATAGTATCCTCCCCAGAATGGGGAGGGGGACCACCGAAGGTGGTGGAGGGGTACGCGCGGGTGATCACAACCTTGCCGGCCAGATCGGGATCACTCGCGCGTACCCCTCCACCATGCTGCGCATGGTCCCCCTCCCCGTTTCGGGGAGGATAGTTTGCAAAACGCAACTTCGCAACTTTGCAAATTCACATTGGACATTGCCGCAGAGCCGCCGCATCCAGCACGCTTCGCTATTCAGGCCGGAGTGCAAATGTCCGCAAATATCGCCGAAATGGAACGCCGCCGCGCCGCTGCCCGGATGGGTGGGGGGCAAAAGCGGATCGATGCCCAGCACGCCAAGGGCAAGCTGACCGCGCGCGAACGGCTGTCGATCCTGCTCGATGAAGGCAGTTTCGAGGAAATCGGCTCATACGTTGAGCACAATTGCGTCGATTTCGGGATGCCCGATCAGGCCATTCCGGGCGACGGGGTGGTGACCGGCAGCGGCACGATCAACGGCCGGCTGGTCTATGTCTATGCCCAGGATTTCACGGTGTTCGGCGGCGCGGTGTCCGAACGCCACGCGATGAAGATCTGCAAGGTGATGGACGCCGCGATGAA
>JANPMA010000091.1:0-26100 GCA_031422595.1 Novosphingobium sp.
ACCGCTTCTCCTGCCTGCTGGCGAGCAGTGCCGTGGCAAGCCTGGCGTTGACCGGATGCGCTGGCGGCGCGAGCGGCCCGCAGCTGCCTTCGGCCTCGTTTGTTTCGATGCAGGAAGGTCCGGGCGAGGATTACATCATCGGCCCGCTCGACCAGTTGACCATCTTCGTCTGGCGCAACCCCGAACTGGGCGCGACAGTTCAGGTCCGGCCCGATGGGCGGATCACCACTCCGCTGATCACTGACATGCCGGCGGTGGGCAAGACCCCCAAGATGCTCGCTGATGACATCACCCTGCAGCTTTCGCAGTTCATCCAGGACCCGCTGGTCTCGGTGATCGTCAACAAGTTCTCTGGCACTTACAGCCAACAGGTCCGGATCATCGGGGCGACTGGCAAGCCGGCTTCGCTGCCCTATCGCGCCAACATGACCGTTCTCGACGCGATGATCGCGGTCGGCGGCCTGTCCGAATATGCCGCCGGCAACCGCGCCAGGTTGATCCGGTTCGACAAGGCAAGCGGCAAGCAGAAGGAATTCGCGCTGCGGCTGGGCGACTTGCTGCGCAAGGGCGACAGCAAGGCCAACGTCATGCTGATGCCCGGCGATGTGATCATCATCCCCGAAAGCCAGTTCTGAGGAAGGGGCCCGGGGACCAGCAATGACCAACATTTTCGACGAACTGCGCGCGGCGCTCTTTTCGGTCTGGCACCGCCGCTGGTTGGCACTGGCCGTGGCCTGGGGCGTCTGCCTGCTGGGTTGGCTGGCCGTGGCGATGGTGCCCAACAGCTATGAATCGAAGGCCCGGATATTCGTCCAGCTTGACGATATGCTGGCCGACGTCACCGGCGTACCCAGCAATACCAAGCGCGATATCGAACGCGTCCAGCAAACGCTGACCAGCGCGGTCAACCTCGAAAAGGTGATCCGTGGCACGGCAATGGGTGCCGACATTTCCAGCCCCAAGCAGATGGAAGCTGCAGTTCTGGCGCTGGGCAAGAAGGTCAAGGTCGAAAGCGACAAGGACAATCTGTTCACGATCACCGCGACTTATGGCAACGGATCGAATTCCGATGCCGCCAACGCCAAGATCGCTCAGGCGATCGTCCAGAAGTTGATCGACTTGTTCCGCGAGGAAAACCTCTCGGGCAACCGCGGGCAGGTCAACCAGTCGATGGACTTCATGGACCAGCAGCTCGCCTCGCGGCAGAAAGAACTCGACGTCGCGCAGCAGAAAAAGATCGCCTTCGAAGCGCAGAACCCCAGCCTGGCCGGCGGTGCCAGCGCAGGACTGGCCAAGCTTGAATCGATGCGGGCAGAGCTGCGTGGGGTCGATGCCGACCTTTCCGCCGCACAAAGTGCGCTGGCCGCGATCAACGGCCAGATGGCCGGAACCCCGCGGACGATTGCCGGCGGCGGTTCGGTTGGCGGTGCGCGCGGCGCACTGGCCGAAGCCCAGGCCCAGCTCAATTCGATGCGCGCCCGGGGGCTCACCGAAAATCACCCCGACGTGATCACCGCGCGCAACCAGGTCAATGGCCTGCGTTCCGCCGCTGCGGCCGAAGGCGGCGGTTCGACCGGGATTGCCAATCCGGCCTTCACTTCGCTCGAATCGATCCGGGCCGAGCGGCAGGCCAATGTTCAATCGCTGTCAGCCCGGCGTGCGTCGCTGCAGTCCGAAGTCAACACACTGACCGCACAGCAATTTTCCAATCCTGCTGCCGCAGCCGAATACCAGCAGATCGTCCGCGACTACGAGGTGCTCAAGACCAAGTACGACGAGCTCGCCCGCCAGCGCGAGGAGCTGAAGATCCGTGGATCGGTCGAAACCGAGCACAATGCTGTCAAGTTCCAGGTGATCGACCCGCCGACCACACCGCGCTCGCCGATCGCGCCCAACCGCCCGCTGTTGCTGCTGGGGGTGTTGATCATGGGGTTGGGCGCCGGGGTGGCGACCGCCTTCGCGGTCAGCCAGCTGCGTTCGACCTTTGCCACCGCAGGCAAGCTGGAGAAGGCGCTTGGCCTGCCGGTGCTCGGCTCGATCACCCGGGTGCTGACCGATTCAGCGCGTCAGGTCCGGGCCAAGCGACTCAAGTATTTCTACGCCGCATCCGCAGGGCTGGGCGGGATCTTCGCGATCCTGCTGACGATTGAATTCGTCCAGCGCGGCATGGTGGCCTGAGGGGATTGTGATGACCGAACAGACCAAGATCCCTCTGCCTGAAGGCGAAGGTCAAGCCGTGCGCGGCCCGACCCTGATCGAACGCGTGGTGCGCAATTACGATCTGGTACAACTGACCTCTGCGCCGATTCCGGCCGACCTCGTGCCTCCCGCGTCGCAGCGCCGCCGTTATCGCCGCGCCGACGAGGTTGTCGAAGAGGACGAAGTCGCTGCGGTGACCGAACCGGTCGAAGCTGCCCCTGAAGTAGTCGTGCCCGAAGTTATCGCTCCGGCCGCTGCGTCCGCACCGGTGGCTGAAAAGGCCCAGGCCAAGCCGGCGGTTCCCGCTGTCAGGGCCTTAATTTTCAAGGGCCAGCACTTCCCGATCAATCGCCAGCATTTGCGCGACCAGGGGCTGATCGTCCCCGAAAGCAGCGTCACTGCGGTGCTCGAGGAGTTCCGCATCGTCAAGCGCCAGTTGCTCTACAATGCCGGGCAGCTTGCCCAGCAGGGGATGGGACCGGCGGCGCAGCGGGTGCTGATCTGCTCGCCCCACCCGGGCGAGGGCAAGAGCTTTACCGCGGTCAACCTTGCGCTGGGGATCGCCGCCGAAAAAGAAAGCGAAGTGCTGCTGGTCGATGCCGACTTTGCCAAGCCTTCGGTGCTGTCGATGCTGGGCCTGCCCGGCGGTCCGGGGCTGATGGACGCGCTGTCGAACCCCGAGGTCGACGCCGCAGACTGCGTGATCGGGACCGATATTCCCGGGCTGTGGGTTCTGCCCGCCGGCAGCGCGACCGCCTCGGACAGCGAATACCTGTCCAGCTCGCGCACCCGGGACGTGCTTGATCGGCTGATCGAGGGCGCGCCGAACCGTTTCGTCATTTTCGATTCTCCGCCCGCGCTGGCCGCATCGCCGGCCGCGGAACTGGCCAAATATGTCGGCCAGGCGGTGGTTGTCGCACGGGCCGACCGGACCGGAGCCGGATCGCTGGAAGACGCGGTTTCGCTGCTTTCGGCCTGTCCGAACATCCAACTGCTTTTGAATGCCGTCCACTTTAGCCCCAGCGGTCGTCGCTTCGGCTCATACTATGGATATGGAGGCTGACCATGAAGTCGCACCTCATGTCGCGGGTTGCCGCGCTTGCTGCCGGGATTGCCCTTTCGATTCCTGGCGTCGCCCACGCCCAGCTGTTGCCTTATGGTGACGTTGCCGGTTCGGCCGGTGGCAGCGGGGATGAAGTCTCCGACGGCGAGGATGGCGGGGAAGAAAGCTCTGCGGATGTGGGCGGCCAATCGCCGCGCACCCGCAAGGCGAAAGTGACGCCCTATATCGAAGTCCAGCAGGTGGTTACCGCCGAACTTTCGCCGGGCAACGACACGCTGACCTATTCGTCTGTCGCGGTGGGCGCCGATGCCAGCATCAGCGGCCGGAACTTCGATGCTGGCATGGCGGTGCGCTATGAACGCCGCTTTGGCTGGGGCAGCAATTCGGGCAACGACGGCGATGTGATCAGCGGCATGGCCCGTGCCAGTGTGGGGATCGTGCCCAAAGCGGTCTATCTGGAGGGCGGCGCGATGGCCGCCCGGATCGGCGCGGAAAACAACGGTTCCACCATCGCTGGCCAGGATTTCGGCGACAGCGCGACCCAGGTTTATGGGGCCTACATCGGCCCGTCGGTGAAAACCAATGCCGGGGATGTCTCGATCGAAGGGCATTACCGCTTCGGCTACAACAAGGTGACCACGCCCAACGCGGTTGCCGTGGCGCCGGGGCAGAATGCGGTCGATCGGTACAGCGACGGCACGGTCCACAACGCCCAATTGCACATCGGTACCAGGCCGGGGGAACCGCTCCCGATCGGGATCGGAGTTGGTGCGGGCTGGCTGCGTGAAGACGTGTCCAACCTTGACCAGCGGGTCGATGACAAGAATGTGCGCGGCGATGTGACTTTGCCGATCGGCAGCAATCTCGCGCTGGTCGGCGGTGTCGGCTACGAAAAAGTCGAGGTTTCGCACCGCGACGCCTTGATCGACAGCGGCACCGGGCTTCCGGTTGTTGGCCCTGACGGACAATACGTCACCGACACCAGCGCGCCGCGTCAGATTGCCTATGAAAGCGAAGGGCTGATCTGGGATGCCGGGGTGATCTGGCGGCCCAGCAAGCGTACCGCGCTTGAGGCGCATGTCGGGCGCCGTTATGGCTCGACCACTTATTTCGGCAGCTTCGCCTATGCGCCCAGCGCGCGCAGCAGCCTGAATATCTCGGTCTATGACAGTATCACCGGCTTTGGCGGCATGCTCAACAAGAGCTTGGCCGACATGCCGACCGACTTCCAGGGGATCTACAACCCGCTGAACGGCGGACTGAGCACCTGCGTTGCTGCAGTGGCGCAGGCCGGGTCGGGCAACGGCACCTGCCTCAATGGCGCGCTCGCCTCGGTCCGCTCGTCGGTGTTCCGCGGGCGCGGGGTGACGGCCAGCTTCAACGTCAGCGGCAATTCGCTGCAGTACGGGATCGGCGCCGGTTATGACCGCCGCAAGTTCATCGCTGCACCGGGCACGGTGCTGGCGATTGCCAACGGCCTGATCGACGAGAACTACTGGGCGGCTGCCTATCTCAACGGGCGGATCGACCGCAATTCCAGCTTTGGCACCAGCGTCTATGCCAACTGGTACCAAAGCGGAGACGCCTTGGCTGGCGATACCAGCTCGCTTGGGGCATCGGCAGCATACTACCGCTCGCTTGCGCGCAACCTGACTGCCACGCTTGCCGTGGGGGTCAACGGGGTCAACCGTGAGCAGCTCGAAGACTATTGGTCAGCCTCGGCGCTGGCCGGTGTCCGCCTGTCGTTCTGAGCCTGAATTTTCGGGGGTACTTGCAATGTTCAACGATTTCTACGGGCTCACCGGACGGCCGTTCCAGCTCACGCCGGATCCGACGTTCTATTTCGAGAGCCTGACGCACCGCAAGGCGCTGTCCTATCTGTCCTATGGCCTGGCCCAGGGCGAAGGTTTCGTGGTGATCACCGGCGAGGTCGGCGCGGGCAAATCGACCCTGGTTGCGCACTTGATGGCGACGATCGACCCGGCGCGGCTGACCGCGGCGCAGATCGTCACCAGCAAGCTCGATGGCGAGGAGCTGGTCCATGTCGTCGCCCAGGCCTTTGGTCTGATTGTCGACGGCCATGACAAAGCCAGCGCATTGGGCGCGATCGAAGCGTTCCTGCATGACGAGGCCCGCGCGGGCCGCCGCTGCCTGCTGGTGGTCGACGAAAGCCAGAACCTGGCGCTCGATGCGCTGGAAGAACTGCGCATGCTGTCCAACTTCCAGCTCGGCGCGCATCCGCTGCTGCAGACACTGCTGTTGGGCCAGCCCGAATTCCGCGACACGATCCAGGAACACCCGCAGCTTGAACAACTGCGCCAGCGGGTGATCGCTGCCCATCACCTCGAGGCGATGGAGCTGGGCGAAATCCAGCCCTACATCGAACACCGCTTGAAGTGCGTGGGCTGGACCGGCAATCCCAAGTTCGACCAGCGCGTCTATACCGAGCTCTACGAAGCCTCGGGCGGGGTCCCGCGCCGGATCAACCAGATCTGCAACCGACTGATGATGCTGGGCGCGGTCGACCAGCGCAGCCGGATCGACGGCGCGATGCTCAGCCAGGTGCTCGAAGAGCTTGAGCTTGACGGAACGATGCAGCTGAACAAGCCGGCCAAGGCCCAGCCAGTCGCCGCTCCGGTCGAAGCGCCGGTTGCCGCTCCGGTGCCGGTCGATGCGGTCGCACTGGCCCAGCTCCAGGCCATGCTGGCCGAGCGCGACGCCCAGATTGCCGAGCTGCAACAGGCGGTTATCGAACTTGCCAACGAGCAGGAAGCCGCGCCCGTCGCGCTCGTCGATCCGGGCCAGGCTGCTGCTTTGGCGGCGATCGAAGCCAAGCTCTCGGCCTTCGAAATCAAGATGCTCGAACAGGAACGCACGATCCGCCACACGCTGACCATGCTGATCGAGTGGATCGAGGCCGACGACGCCAGCCGCGCTGCGGCCTGAGGCAGGGGCATCGAGGGTCAGATGTCCGGGCAGATCGTCAACGGCCTTTCGGTCGATGTCGAAGACTGGTTCCAGGTCGGCGCCTTCGAAGGCGTGATCGACCGGGAAAGCTGGGACTCGCTCGGCAGCCGGGTCGAGGACAATTGCCTGGCAATCCTCGACATGTTCGCCCGCGCCGACGTCAAGGCGACCTTCTTCACGCTAGGCTGGGTAGCTGAGCGGCACGGTCCACTGATGCGCCGGATCGTCGATGCCGGGCACGAACTGGCCAGCCACGGGTGGGATCACGAACGCGTGTTCCGGTTCGACAAGCAAAGTTTCGCCGCCGATCTTGAACGCAGCCGCAAGGTGCTGGAAGACGCTTCGGGGGTACGGATTACTGGCTACCGCGCGCCCAGCTTCTCAATCGATCAGCGCAGCCCCTGGGCCTATATGGCGCTGCACGAGCAAGGCTTTGAATACAGCTCCTCGGTCGCGCCGATCACTCACGACCACTATGGCTGGCGCGAGGCCCCGCGGTTTGCCTTCAAGCCCTTGCCGTGGAGCGATCTGATCGAAATCCCGGTGACCACCGCCCACTTCGCCGGACGCCGCCTGGCAGCGGGGGGAGGGGGCTTTTTCCGGGTCCTGCCTTATGGCTTTTCGCGCTGGGCAATCCGCCAGGTCAATCGGCAGGATCAGCGCCCGGCAGTGTTTTACTTCCACCCGTGGGAAATCGATCCCAAACAGCCGCGCGTCCCCAATGCCTCGATGCGCTCGCGGGTACGGCACTATACCAACCTATCGGTCATGGCCGAAAAGCTTGAGCAGCTGATCCGCGAATTCGCCTGGGGCCGGATGGACCTGTTGGCGCACCGCGAAGCGCAAAGTGCGGTGGAGCTGGCTGCGTGAATGCGCCGTTTCGCCCCACCACACTGAGCGTAACCACCGCAAGTGTCTCCGATCCGGATGAATCGCGGCGTATCGACGCTTTCGTAGCGGCGCATGCCGACGGAACCGCCTTTCACCGACCGGCCTGGCTGCTTGGCGCGGCCAGGGGTACCGGCAATCGCGCATTGGCACTGATCGCCGAGCGCGGCGGTGAGCTGGTGGGCTATGTTCCGCTGATCGAGGTTCATTCGCCGCTGTTCGGACGGGTCCTGGCTTCCAGCGGGTTCGGGGTTGGCGGCGGCATGCTGGTCAGCGATCCGCGCCACGCCAAAGCCTTGTTTGCCGCGCTGGAAGAACTCGCGCTGCGCCGCAGCTGCCCCGCAATCGAACTGCGCGGCGGTGAATTGCCTGCGCGGCGCGCGGGCTGGTCGATCAAGCAGGATTCGCACTGCGGCTTCGTCCGCCCGCTCGCGGCGGACGACGAGGCCGAACTGCTCCAGATCCCGCGCAAGCAGCGCGCCGAGGTGCGCAAGGGGCTCGCCAATGACCTTCAGGTCACGGTCGGCAGCGCCGAATCCGATCGCCGCGCACACTATGCGGTCTATGCCGAAAGCGTCCGCAATCTGGGCACCCCGGTGTTCCCGCGCAGCCTGTTCGATGCCGTGCTCGATGCGTTCGGCGAAGCGGCCGATATCCTGACCGTCTGGCATCAGGGAAAGCCTGTATCCTCGGTGCTTTCGCTATACCACAAGGGCGATGTCATGCCCTATTGGGGCGGCGGAACCTGGCTGGCGCGGCGGCTGCGCGCCAATGACCGGATGTACTACGAACTGATGCTCCATGCCCGGCGGCGCGGATGTGCGCGGTTCGATTTCGGCCGCTCCAAGACCCATTCGGGCGCTTACGACTTCAAACGCAACTGGGGTTTTGAGCCCGAGCCGCTGTCCTACGGCGTATGGACCGCGCCGGGCACGCAAGCCCGCGATGCCGATCCAACCAGCGCCAAACACGCTGCGCTGATCGCGGCCTGGAAGCGGCTGCCGCTGCGCCTGGCCAACCTGCTGGGGCCGCACATTTCGCGGGGGCTGGGGTAATGGGCGAGGTCCTGTTCCTGGCGCACCGGATGCCCTTTCCGCCCAACCGGGGGGACAAGATCCGCTCGCACCATGTGCTGAAGCATTTGGCCGGGTTGGCCCCGGTCCACGTCGCGACCTTCGCCGACGATGCCCAGGACATGGCCGCAGAGCCCGAACTGGCTGCGCTTGCCGCCAGCCATTGCCTGGTATTGCGCGAAAAGTCGCTGGTGCGGGCCGGGATCGAGGCACTCGTCAGCGGCAAGCCGGTCAGTCTCACGGCCTTCCATCATTCCGAGCTTACGGCCTACATTCGCAGGGTGCTGGCTGAACGCCCGATCGAGACGATCTATGCCTTTTCCGGGCAGATGGGGCAGTACATTCCGGATAGTTTTGCTGGCCGGGTGCTGTTCGATTTTGTCGATGTCGATTCAGCCAAGTTTGAGGCCTATGCCCAATCTGGCAAAGCTCCGCGAAAGTGGGTCGATGCGCGAGAAGGGCACCTGCTCGCCGCAGAAGAAGCCCGGCTTGCCCGGCGTAGCCAGGCCTGCCTGCTCGTCTCGAACGAGGAAGCTGCGCTGTTCCGCGCAAGGCTCGCGCCCGAGGACCGCACAAATTGCGACGTTCGCGCGCTAAGAAACGGTATCGACAGTCGATTCTTCGACCGCACGCTGGTTCGCCCGGCTCAGGCAATGCTCGATTGCGGTGGTCCGCGGATGATCTTCACCGGGCAGATGGACTATGCCCCCAACATTGCCGCAGCCGAGCGCGCGATCGAACGAATCTTGCCGCTGGTTCGCGAACACTATCCCGATGCCAGCTTCCACGTGGTTGGGCGCAGCCCGCCCGAGGCACTCTCGGCACGCCATGGCCAAGCCGGTGCCTATGTCTGGGGCGGGGTTGAGGACATTCGCGAGTGGCTGGCCGCGGCCGATCTGGCGCTGGTCCCGCTGGACCTTGCGCGCGGGGTGCAGAACAAGGTGCTCGAGGCAATGGCCATGGCCATGCCGGTGGTGCTGACGCCCGGCGCCGCAACCGGGATCGGCGGGATCGATGCGCGGCACTATGCGGTTGCCGACAGCGACCTTGCCCTGGCCGAACGGGCGATCGCTTTGCTGGGCGATAACGCTCACAGTTTGGCGATGGGGCTTGAGGCGCGCCGCTTCGTGGTCGAAGGAATGAGCTGGCAGGCGACGCTGGCACCGCTTGCCCCGATGCTTGGGCTGGCCGAAGGGCCAAAGCGTCATGCCGCCTAAAGCAATAGCCGCACCGGGGCGCTTCAGCCTGGCGGCCATGCCTGCCCACTGGCGGCAGGCCTTGGTCAAGCTCGGCCTGGTCTGGACCGCGCTGATCGTGGCCTTTGGGTCCGATTGGCTGGCGATGTTCGACCAGTGGTGGAATTCCTCGACTTACAACCATGTGCTGCTGGTTCCGGCTATAGCCGGCTGGCTGGTCTGGCTGCGCGCGCCGCAGCTTGCCGGGTTCGAGCCGAAACCGTGGCGCTGGGGACTGCTGTTCCTGGCAGGGGCGGTGTTCCTGTGGGTTCTGGGCACATTTGCCGGGTTCAACCTGTTCCGCCAGGCTGGGGCCGTGGCAATGCTTCCGGCCAGCGCCTTGCTGTTGCTGGGGCCGCGCGTGTTTGCAGCCTTGCTGTTTCCGTTCGCCTATATGGCGTTTCTGGTGCCGTTCGGCGATGAACTGGTTCCGGCGCTGCAGTCGATCACCGCTGTAATTACGATCTGGCTGGTTCATGCCACAGGCGTGACCGCGGCGATCAACGGGGTGTTCATCGATACCCCCGCCGGGCTGTTCGAAGTGGCCGAGGCCTGTTCGGGGGTGAAATTCCTGATCGCAATGGTTGCGCTGGGGGCACTGGTCGGCAATGTCTGCTTCAAGAGTTGGCCGCGCCGGATCGGCTTTATCGCGCTGTGTCTGGTGGCCCCAATCCTCGCCAACGGGCTGCGCGCCTGGGGCACAATTTTTGCCGCACAGTATGTCGGGATCGAAAGGGCCGCCGGGATCGACCACCTGATCTATGGCTGGATCTTCTTCGCGCTGGTGATCGCAGCCGTCATGGCCATGTCGTGGCGGTTTTTTGACCGGGCGATCGATGATCCGATGATCGATGCCGCTGCGATCGAAGCTTCACCCCTGCTGGGCCGCTTGGACAAGGCTGGCCTGCCCGAATGGGGCGCGCTGGCGGGAACCCTGCTGCTGATCGCAGGCGGAATTGGCTGGGCTGCTGCCGCGGCGGCGCTGTCGGCGCCATTGCCCGCTCGGATCCAGTTGCCCGAAGTGCCCGGCTGGCAGCGCGTTGACTATGCCCCGCAAGCGCCATGGCAACCGCTAGCGGGCGGTGCCGATCACCGCCTGCTGGGGCGTTACCAGGACGCCGCGGGCAATCAGGTCGATGGGTTCTATGCGCTCTATGCTTCGCAGGGTGAGGGCAAGGAAGCCGGCGGGTTCGGGCAGGGGGCCCTGACCCCTGAAAGCGGCTGGTCATGGACCAGTGCCGGGCCGGCCACTGTCACTGCAAAGTCGGAGCGCCTGATGGCGGGCGGCAAGATCGAGCGTCTGGCGCTGACCTGGTACCGCAGCGGTGACTTGCTCAGCGGCAGCAATGCCAAATTGAAGCTGGCCAACATTGGCGACCGGCTGCTGCTGCGCGCCCAGCCGACCGCGATGCTGATCCTCTCGGCCGAACAGCGCCCGGGATTTGACGCGGCCAAAGAGCTGACTGCTTTCCAGGCTGCGATCGGCGATCCCGGTCCGTGGATGGACCGCATCGCCGAAGCCCGCTAAGCGCCGCTGCCATGTGCGGAATCGCCGGTATCTTTCATCTCAGCACGCCCAAGCCGGTTGACCCCTTGCGGGTCGAACGGATGTGCGATGCCATGGCGCACCGCGGGCCCGATGGGGCCGGGGTCTGGACTGCGCCCGGGGTAGGGCTGGGGCACCGCCGCCTCTCGATCATCGACCTGGCCGGCTCGCCGCAGCCAATGCCCTCGAGCGACCAAGCGGCGATGCTGGTCTTTAACGGTGAGATCTACAATTACCGCGAACTGCGCGAGGAACTGAAAGGCACCGGGGCCGAGTTTCACACCGATGGCGACAGCGAAGTGATCCTTGCCGCCTGGCAGCGCTGGGGACCTGACTGCGTCACCCGGCTGCACGGCATGTTCGCTTTCGCGATCTATGACCAGCGCGCGCGCACGCTGTTCCTGGCCCGCGACCGGCTTGGGGTGAAGCCGCTGTTCTATGCCCCGCTCAGCGATGGCAGCCTGGCTTTCGCTTCCGAGCTCAAGGGCCTGCTGGCGCATCCCCTGCTGCGGCGCGAGATCGACCCGCTGGCGATCGAGGATTACCTCGCCTGGGGCTATGTCCCCGATCACCGCTCGATCCTGCAAGGCGTGATGAAGCTGCCAGCAGGGCACACCCTGCTGCTGCGCCACGATGCGCCGCTGCCTGCGCCGGTACAGTACTGGGACGTCAGCTTTGCCGAACGCCGCAACGGCCGCGCCGCCGATCTTGAGGCCGAACTGCTGCACCTGATGCGCCAAGCGGTGACCTCGCGGATGGTTTCCGACGTGCCGCTGGGCGCGTTCCTGTCGGGCGGGGTGGACAGCTCGGCGGTAGTTGCCTTGATGGCAGAGTCCAGCCGCGAGCTGGTCAAGACCTGTTCGATCGGCTTTGACGTCGCCGCTGCCGATGAGAGTACATATGCGGAGCAGATCGCCCGCAAGTTCGCCACCGATCACCGCGCGCGGCAGGTATCGCCCGATGATTTCGAGCATCTGGATGCACTGGTGGGGATGTTCGACGAGCCGTTTGCCGATGCCTCTGCCTTGCCGACCTGGCGGGTCTGCCAGCTGGCGCGCGAAACGGTGACCGTGGCGCTCTCGGGCGACGGCGCGGACGAGGCCTTTGCGGGATATCGCCGCCAGGTGTTCCAGCACGGCGAGGACCGGATCCGCTCGTTGCTGCCGCAGGCTTTGCGCGGTCCGGTGTTTGGCACTCTGGGTGCGATCTATCCCAAGGCCGACTGGGCGCCGCGCCCGCTGCGCGCCAAGACCACCTTGCTTTCCCTCAGCGGGACCAGCGAAGAGGGCTATGCCCGCGCGGTCTCGATCATTCCGCCCGAGCTGCGGCAGACGCTCTATTCTCCGGAGTTCCTGCGCCTGCGCGGCGATTACCGTGCCGAACAACCGTTCGAAGAGATGATGCGCCTCGCCCCGGCCCGTTCGGGGCTGGACCGGGCGCAATATGCCGATCTCAAGTTCTGGTTGCCGGGCGATATCCTGACCAAGGTTGACCGCACCAGCATGGCGGTGAGCCTGGAGGCGCGCGAGCCGCTGCTCGACCACCGCCTGATCGAATTTGCCGCCAGCCTGCCCGAGAACCTGCGGGTCCGGCGCGGCGAGGGCAAATGGCTGCTCAAGAAGACCATGCAGCGCTATCTGCCTGACGAGATCCTCTATCGCCCCAAGCAGGGCTTCGTCACTCCGATCGCGCAATGGTTCCGCGGACCGCTCGCCGAACAGGCGCGAGCGATCGCTTCAAGCGACGCGTTGGTGCGGACGGGATGGTTCGATGGCAAACGCCTGGCCTCCTTGGCCGATGCGCACATTTCCGGAAGGTCCGATCACGGGCGGCTGCTGTGGCAGCTGGTGATGCTGGACAAAGCGCTCGGCCGCCTCACAGCCTAAACCTCAATCGACAGCCCCAAACGAAAACGGCCCCGGTTTTCACCGGGGCCGTTTTGCTGAATCTGTCGGCTCGCTTAGCGACCGAAAGTAACTCTTAGCCACGTCCACATATTCGCCTCCTGCGGTTACTCAGCCCAAATCAGGCTTGGCTGCTTCTTTAGGATAACGAATTCCTAACCATACGCAATAACCAATCTTTAACCGATTGGAAACCGATTGGATTGCGTCAAATGTTAGTTAAACTTCTTATATTGCAGGATTTTGTGGAGTCGAAAGGCCTGTCAGGCCAACGGCCACTGACGCGGCACGATGCGCTGCTCGGCTCTGATACCCGAAGCAATTGCGGTTTGATTCGGAACTGACAGCGAATCGGGAAGGGAAATTGCCCTGGCGATAGGTGAAGTCAGGTTTCGGCTCGAATGACTCCGCGCGATTGCCTCGAATGGTTTAGAACTTGCTCAAGCAGCGTGCAGCCGGTTATTTGAATTGAGCAAGGATTCGAGCGCATCAATCCGCATTGGCTTTGCCAGATAGTATCCCTGGGCCAAGTCACAGCGGATTGCCCGCAACAGTTCGAGGGTTTCGGGATCTTCGATCCCTTCGGCGATGACCCGGCGACCCAGACCGTGGGCAAGTTCGATGGTCGATTCAACCAGCAGCAGATCGCTGGCACTCGAAACCAGGTTGGTCACGAACCGGCGGTCGATCTTGATTTCGTGGCATGGAACCGAGCGCAAGTAGTCGAGCGTAGCGTTTCCGGTTCCGTAGTCGTCGATTGACAGCTCGATACCCAGTTCCGAAATGTCGGAAAGGTTGCGTGCAACCACTGCATGCTCAGAAAAGGGCGCGGATTCAGTGACTTCCAGGGTCAGACTGGCGGCCGCAAATCCGGTCTTGGTCAGCGAATCGACTATCATTGCTGGGAGCCGCGGGCTTTCCAGCAAGACCGCCGAAAGGTTTACACTCAGCCTGAAACCTGGGTTGCTGGCCACTAGCGGCTTGGCCGCCAGCATTGCCTGTTCGAGAACATAGAATGACAACCGGGTTATCCGGTTGTGCGCTTCGGCTGCCAGCACAAACGCCTCAGGCGAAATCGCGCCGCGGGTCGGATGGAGCCAGCGAACCAGCGCTTCGGCACCGACTATGCGGTCACTCTTGAGATCAAACTGGGGCTGATAGGCAACCCAGATGTCACCGGCATCGATCGCTTCATCCAGTTCGCTCATCAAAGAGAGCTCCCAGGCGCTTTCCTCGTCGTTTTCGCTGGTGTTGAGCTGGACCAGCTGATGCTTCGCGGCTGCCTGATCGGCGGCCAGCAAGGCGCGGCCGATGCGATTGGCGACCGGGCGGGTCAAGGCCGTATCGACACCGAACACGACGTGCATGTCGAGCTTGCGGCCCTGAATGATCAGATGACTTTCGATCAGCTGGGCCAGGCCCGCCAAATGCTCTTCTAGCTCGGTCGATTTGAGGGTGGGGCCGAGCCAATAGAGTACGCCTTCGGCTTGGTAGAAGGTTGTCGTCTGGCCCGGCAGGGTCAGCCGGCGGGCGAGCTCGGTGATCAGATCGGTTTCGACCGAATCGGGGAAACTGGCACAAACCGCAGCATAGTTCTTGATCCGCATCGCCACGATCGGGTGATTGGCGGCAGCGAGTTCTTCGCGCAATGCCGAGAGATTCGGCAAAAGGGTCCCCGCGTTGCGCAGCCGGGCTTCTGACAGTTCTCGCAATGCGCTCGACCGAATTGAGACCACAGCCAGCATGCAATAGCCAGGCAAGTAGAGTGAATCGATGAATAGCCGGTCGAGAGCAAACGGGATGGCGAGGAACGCCACGCCGGATGCCAACATCAAGCGGTTTGCTTGTTGGCGGGTTCGTGCTCGCAAGATAGCGATTGAAAGCAACGCGGCCAGCGCAAGTGCCGGCAATCCGCCCACATCGATAGGGTCACCTTCCTTCAGGGTCTGTGCACCCACTACATGGGCATAGACCCCCGGAACCCAGCCCTGGCCAATGATCTGGATCAGATCGCCTTCCGACTGGGAGGTCACCCCCACAACCACGTCTTTACCGGCGAAGAAATCGGCTGGCGCTTTTCTGTCCAGGACATCAAGAACGCTGACAAACGGGACCGAGTTCGATTGGATCGACCAATCGGGCCGGTAGAGTTCGCCGGCTTTCCCGCTGACACCGGCGAGATCCGATGAAATGGAAAGGACCTCCTGTCCCCTGATTTCCTCAGCATGGACCAATTGCGCGGACATCTGGAAGGGCGATTTGAAACCGCCCATGCTCCGCAAACCGACATGTGGACGCAAAATCTCGATTGGTTCCAGGACGGTCTTCGCGTCCGAGCCAAGACTATCAAAATGATTAGTTCCAACAAACACCTTGCCGCTTCGACGCGACAGGGCGGCTGCGAAATCCCGATCCCCGGGTTCGTCCAGGGGCAGCCTGAACGAGTCGTCGAAATAGATCCGCTTGGCACCGGAACCGAATGCGATATCCAGGATTTGGCTATTGTATTTTCGCGAGTAGTAACTGGTCTTGAAATGCTTGATCGTTCGATCGTCGATACCGACAACAACGATAGACCTGTCTGCGGGCCTCGCATGCATATAGTCACGCACGCCGCGAAATAGCTCTTCTAGGGGCAGTGCTGCGTTGAGAAGGGTGGCAATCAGGCACAGCACAAACGGCCACATGAAGATCCGCAACCGCGTTACCGGCTTCTTGGCCTTGAGCTTGGCTTTCTTGCGGAAGGGCCAGATCATCGCGCCGGCTCCTGCATCGGGCCAACCCAGGGAGAATAGCTACACAAAATCAGCGCGTTGCGGCACAGCCTCGCAACACGCCCGGGTAGCGCTCGGGAAGAGAACCCCTTCTTCATGGCTCCCCGATAGCGTCAACATGGTAACAATTCGTTATCCCTACCGCCGGGTTGACGGCAGTTCTTGCGCGGGGTTTGGCGGTCAGATCGGCAACCTGCGCGGCAAATAGCGTTGCGTTCTGAGATGTGATATTGTCACGACAGGAAGGGACGGTTAAGGGGCCTGCAATCCAACGTCTGGCATGGGGCTGCCAACATGAAAGCAGGAACGAAATGTCAAAGCACAGCGCCATGGCCCTGTCCTCCAGCCTTGCGATCGCGCTGGCGCTGACTGCCGCGCCGGCCCTGGCGCAAGACCAGTCGGACGAGAGTGAGCCCGACTACCACCATGGCGACGCCGACATCGTCGTTACCGGCATGTTGCGCACCAACCGGAAGGACGCCTTGTCGGGCATTGCCGTGCTCAGCCAGCAACAGTTGACCAGCGCGATCCGCCCGTCGATCGGCGATACCCTGGCGCATACTCCCGGGGTCAGCGCCACCTCGTTCGGCCCCTCGGCCTCGCGCCCGGTGCTGCGTGGGCTTCAGGGTGAGCGGGTGCGCGTGCTCTCGAACGGGATCGGCTCGATTGACGTCTCGAACACCTCGGCCGACCATGCCCCGGCGATCAACCCGGCGCTGGCTTCGCGGATCGAGGTGCTGCGCGGGCCGCAGTCATTGCAATACGGTTCAGCGGCGATCGGCGGCGTGGTCAATGTGATCGACAAGCGCATTCCCGAATCTGTGCCTGATGAGCCGATCCACCTTACCGCGCTAGGGACCTATGCCTCGGCCTCGGAAGAACGCAGCGGGGCCGGGTCGCTCGAATTGCCACTGGGCAATGGCTGGGTTGGCCATCTTGACGGCAGCTACCTCAAGACCGGTGATCTGCGGATCGGCGGCCATGCCCTAACGCCCGCGCTGCGCGCTGAGGCGCTCGCTTCAAGCTTGCTGCCGCCCGATCCGATGGCCGATCCGGAAATTGACTTTGCCGCGAATGCCACGCTGGCCGGTCGCCTGCCGAATACCGCGGCGCGGTCGTGGTCCGCCGGTGCGGGGCTGGCCTATATCAACGATCGTGGCAATATCGGGGTGGCCTACAGCCATCTCGACAATTTTTACGGTATCCCGGTTCGCTTGGCGACCCAGCCCGGGCAGGGGCAAGAGGCGCCGCGTCTGAAAATGAAGCAGGACCGGATCGACGCCCGTGCCGAACTGGTGCTGGACGGCGATCTGATCGACAAGATTTCCGCGCGCTATGCTTATGGCGACTATAGCCACTCCGAGCTTGAGCCCGATGGCGCAGTGGGCACAACCTTCCTCAACAAGGGAATGGAAGGCCGGATCGATGTGGCCCAGGCAGAGCGCGGCGGCTGGAAGGGCGCGAGCGGATTCCAGTTCATGAATCGCGATTTCAATGTGATCGGTGCCGAAGCGTTCCTGCCGCGCAATGATACCGAGCAGCTGGGCATCTTCACGCTCCAGCAATACACGGCCGGATCGCTGCTGATCGAAGCTGGGGGCCGTTACGAGCACGGCACGCTGATTGCATCACCGGAGGCAAGCCAGCCGCAGTTCTTTTCGGGTTCGCGCGCTTTTGATGCCTGGTCGTTCGCACTGGGCGCGGCTTACGACTTCGCACCGGGCTGGAAATTTGGGGTCAACCTCTCACGTGTCGAGCGTGCACCATCGGCGGAAGAACTGTTCGCCAACGGTCCGCACGCCGGCACTGAAGCATTCGAGATCGGCGACCCCGGTCTGGCCAAGGAACGCGCGTGGAGCGTCGAGGCGATCTTGCGCGGGCAAACCGACGGGTTTACTTTTGAAGCCTCGATCTATCGCAGCTGGTTTTCGAATTTCGTTTTCGAAGACCGCACTGGAGCGGTCGTGGACGGTCTGCCGGTGTACCAGGTTCGGCAGGCCGATGCGCGGATGTGGGGCTTCGAAGCCCAGGCAAGCTATCGATTTGCCGAAAGTGGTCGTTGGACATTCCACGCCGATGCCTTGGCCGACTTTGTCCACACCGATATTTCCGGATCGGGTCCGGCACCGCGAATTCCGCCGCTGCGCTTCTTGGGCGGGCTGAAGGCCAAATCCGCGCATTTCGATATCAGTGCTGAAGTGGAGCGGGTCACGGCGCAGACCCGAACCGCACGGTTCGAAACCGCAACGCCCGGTTGCACGATGGTCAATCTGGAGCTGCACTGGCGGCCCACCGGCAATGACAGCCCGCTCAGCCTGGTGCTGAGCGCGAACAACCTGTTCGATGTCGAGGCGCGCCGCCATGCCTCGTTCCTCAAGGACTATGCTCCGTTGGCCGGTCGCGACATTCGCTTGACAGTGCGGGTGGAGATCTAGCTTTCGCCGTGTCCGGCGGCGAGGTAATCGGCGCTTCGCATTTCGCTCAGCCGTGAAGCGGTGCGCTCGAACTCAAACGCGCCGTCGCCTGCGGTGTAGAGCTCCTCTGGATCTGCCGCGGCGGTGGCCAGCAGCTTGACCTTGTTCTCGTAGAGCGCGTCGATCAGGGTGACGAAGCGCGCGGCTTCGTTACGGTTTTCCGGGCCCATCCGCGGGATCCCGACCAGGATCACGGTGTGATAGGTCTGCGCCACCGCCAGATAGTCTGCCGCACCGCGTGCTTCCCCGCACAGCCGCTTGAAGCTGAACACCGCCACGCCCTTCAGGCTCTTGGGGACATGCAGCTTGCGCCCGCCGCCCAGCTCGAGATCGGCGGAGGGAACATGCAGGCTGTCTTCGGGCGGATAGTCGGTCAGCCGGAAAAAGGCCTCGCGGACCTGCGCGGTGGCACCGTCACCCAGCGGGGTGTGCCAGGTTGCGATCCCGGCCAGCCGTTCCAGCCGGTAATCGTGCGGACCGTTCAGCGCCATGACGTCAAGCTCGCGCTCGATCAGCGTAATGAAGGGCAGAAAATGCTCGCGGTTGAGGCCGTCCTTGTAGAGCCCGCCGGGGGCACGGTTGCTGGTGGTGACGATCACCAGGCCGTGCACTTCGATCAGCGCGGTGAACAGCCGGCTCATGATCATGGCATCGGCGCTGTTGTTCACCACCATTTCGTCGAATGCCAGCACTTGCAGATCATGCGCTATGGCCGCGGCGACCGGCGGGATCGGATCACCGCTTTCGCTCAGCCTTGCCTCGCGCAGGCGGGCGTGGACTTCGATCATGAAGGCGTGAAAATGGACCCGGCGCTTTTGCGGAATTTCCAGGCACTCGTGGAACAGGTCCATCAGCATCGACTTGCCGCGCCCAACCCCGCCCCACAGGTAGATTCCGCGTGGGGAAGGGGTCGTTTTGCCGAACAGGCGGTCCAGCAGGCCGGTCGATGCCGAGGCCTGGACCTGCTGTTGCAAGCTATCGAGCCGCTCGGCGGCCGTCCTTTGCTCGAGATCGGGGCGCAGTTCGCCCGATGCAATCAACTGCTCGTAGCGATCGAGAACGCGGGTCATCGCGGCGCGGTTGGTTTGCGGATCGTTCCGGAATAGGCGGCGATCAGCTCGCCTTCGCCCTGTTCGACCACGCCGCGCAGGAACACCAGGCGGCGGGTTTCCTTGAGCAGCTCGGTCACCGCATCGCAGGGGATGTCGGGTTTCCCGGCACCGATGAATTGCACCGACAGGTCGAGCGTTACCGCAGTGCCGGCCTCGATGATCCCCAGCTGGCGTGAACAAGCGAACAGGCCGATGTCGATCAGGGCCAACACCGTGCCGCCGTGGATGTTGTTGCCCAGGTTGGTGTGGCGATGTTCCGGGAACATCCGCAGCCGCGCCTTGCCATCGGAATCGGCGCGAACCAGCAGCTTGGGGAACATCCAGTTGTTGAACCGGGTGCTATCGTTCAGCTGCCAGATCGACCAACCGGGATTGTCCGGATCGGGCTCGCTGCGGAAACCGCGGTCATCACTCACCCAAGCGTGCCTTCCTGCCGTTCGCTGTCCATCCGCCAAGCTCCGTTCGTGCGAGATCAATCGCCGGACTGGTCATTGGCCGCTTTTGAGCCTGTTTCCACCGTGTTGCTGTCAGCCTGCGCGAATAGATCGCGACGCACAGGCCCAAGATCAATGCGATGATATTGGGCAAGGTGAAGCCGCGTTTGAACATTCAAAGGTGCCGCTCTGCTTGCATCTTCTTGATCTCGGCGATCGCCCGCGCCGGGCTGAGGCCCTTGGGGCAGACATTGGCGCAGTTCATGATCGTGTGGCAGCGATAGAGCCGGAACGGATCTTCCAGTTCGTCAAGCCGCTCGCCGGTCATCTCGTCGCGGCTGTCGGCCAGCCAGCGGTAGGCCTGCAGCAGGATCGCCGGGCCGAGGAACTTGTCGCTGTTCCACCAGTAGGAGGGACAGCTGGTCGAGCAGCAGGCGCACAGGATGCACTCATAAAGCCCGTCGAGCTTTTCGCGTTGCTCGGGGCTTTGCAGGCGTTCCTTGCCCGAAGGCGTGGTGCTGACGGTTTGCAACCACGGCCGGATGCTGGCGTACTGGGCATAGAAATGGGTGAAATCGGGGACCAGGTCCTTGATCACTTCCATGTGCGGCAGCGGGGTGATCCGCACGTCGCCGGCGAGGTCTTCGATCGCCATGGTACAGGCCAGACCATTGCGGCCGTTGATATTCATCGCGCAGGATCCGCAGATCCCCTCACGGCAAGAGCGCCGGAACGTGAGCGTCGGGTCCATTTCCGACTTCATCTTGATCAGCGCGTCAAGCACCATCGGCCCGCACTTGTCGAGATCGATCTCAAAGGTGTCGTAACGCGGGTTCTGCCCGCTGTCGGGGTCATAGCGATAGACGGTGAACTTCTTGACCCGGGTAGCGCCCGCGGAACCGAACGCGGTGCCGTTTGCGCTGATTTTGCTGTTCGCGGGTAGGGTGAAGCTCGCCATGTCTATCCCAGTTTCTTGCGGCCGCCCGGGCCGGTCTTGGGGCTCTCTCTAGCGATTTGGACCGCGAGGGCAAGGTTCGATTCCCTGCAGATCACCCGCTGTCGAGGCCAGGAGCGAGGTATTGCGTAACCAGTACCGCGATCAGCAGTGCCAGGACGAAGATGCCAATTACAGCACTAGCCCGCGCCACTATCATGGCGCGGGCATTGCTGTTCAGCCATGTGGCTGGACTATTGAAGATGAATGCGGAGAATTGCGACCCATCTCGTTCGGGCACCCCGGGTAGGGCAACCGAGGAGATAGTCTCCGCGCCGCCGCTATTAGTCAAAGAGAGCCCGGCCGGAAGGTGAATTTTCTGCCATGTTGCATCATCTTCGGCTTCACCTAAAGAAAATTCCTGTCGGTAAAGCCGCGCCAGTTCGCCGCGCGGAAGTCCGCCCAGCCGCGCGCGAACAATCTCGATCCGCTGGTTGACCGCGCTTTCCGAAATACCCAGCAGCCCGGCGATTTCCTTGCTGGTGCGGTTGTCGGCGACAAGCGCCAGCACATCTCGCTGCTTGGCGGAGAGCTTGGGTAGCGCCTTTGCGGCATTGCGTTGATTTGACATGCAATCTCGCCTTGGTGAGACGATCCTAGCGCGGTGAGCGACAGGCTGCAATCACCTGAAAGGTATTTGTTCGCGCCAGGCCGGTCGTTGGCCCGATCTGGCCACAAAGTTGCGGTGTGATTGCCATCCGCAAAGGTACGTGAGCAGGGCTACCAAGCGCGCGCCGCCAGCCAGCAGTTCGACCGGCAAGGCCTGTTCGACCTGCCCGAGCACGAACAGCCATTGAGCCGTTGCAGAAACCAACAACGCCGCAGCGATCACTGCAGGATAGAACCGGTTGGCCCGCAAGGCGACCGGCACCATCCAGCTCAAGGCAAGGCTGGCGGTCAATGCGTGGAGCAGAGCGGATCCATCGGCGAGCCACCAGGTCGCGAGGTCAAGCCCGGCCACACCGCCAAGCGTCAGGGTGCTGGCTCGTTCTGGCGGGCCAGTACTCCGCCAGGTCAAGGGTGCCACGGCGAGCATCGCCAGCATCAGCAGGCTTGGCTGGTGTGGCGAAAGCAAAGCCAATAGCGGATGCGCGCCCGCCATCCGCGCTATCCCGCAATTGCCAGAAGCCGGGCGGCCTTGTCGATCAGGTCGAGCAACAGGACGGCGAAGGCAACCAGGCCGAATGCGATGGCGACGATCGCGCCCAGCCTGACCCAGATTGCACCAGGACCGTTCCAGATTGAGGAAAAGGTGGAGGGCTGCAACCTGCCGCTTCTTTCGCCGGCATCGGGCGCGGTGAAATCGACGGCACCCTCCGCCGACCATGCTTGGGCGGGCTCGCCCCCAGTATGAAGCTGGATCAGCTTACCTGTAAGCGGATTACTGGGTGGAATCGTGATCAGGAGGGTGCTTTGACGGCGGTATAGTTGCGCGATCCTGATCCGCGGCATGCCTCCCAGGCGCTGCCGGATGGTTTCGATCCGTTGGTTTACGGCGCTTTCAGAAATGCCGAGTTTTCTGCCGATTTCCTTGCTGGTAAGGCCATCAGCGACATAGCCGAGCACCTCTTTCTGCTTCGCAGTCAGGCGATCGAGCAAGGCAATTTGTTCAAGAACGTCGGCCATTGAACAGATAGACTAGCCGACTGCGTGGCTGGTAACAAATCCATTCTTTTCGAGGCGCTCCGAGCCTCTTGTCATCGTGTGCTGGAGCAGTTTCTGTTCGCGTTGGAAGATCTTTTGGCCGGGTGCCTGGTGCTATCGCCCAACAACTGGCTCAACAGACGCTGCATCCTGTCGGGCTATGTCAACGATGGGCCGATGCAGACTATTTGAATTCCGGATCTCAATGCGGTATTATCCCGCAGGCCTTCCATTCGAAGGGAGGTTAGGCCGCACACGGGATCCTGCCCGGCAGTAGCGGCGCCAATTCGGGAGAACGAGGATGGCAAATCGCTCGAGATTCGCTCTGATTCCCTTGGCTCTGGTCCTTGCATTGGTTGCGCAACCGGTTCTGTCTGCGGGTGGCGGAGGTGGCGGTGGGGCCGAAATGCCCAGCATGTCGGCTCCGCAATACGATCCGGTAGCAGAGTATCGCAAGGGCGCCGAAGCCTATCAGGCCAAGGATTACAAGAACGCGGTCAAGGCGTTTCAGCGCGTGGTTTCGGTGGTACCCGCCCATGCCCCGGCACAATTTCTGCTGGCGTCGAGCTACATCGGGCTGGGCGACTACAAGAAGGCGAAAAAGCCGCTCGAACTGGCGATCAAGGCCGACCCCAACCTGCTCGATGCCCAGCGCGACCTTGGCGTTACCTATGCCAAGCTTGGCGAGACCGCGAAGGCCCAGGCGCAGCGTGGGAAAGTCGCCGCCTTGAAAGCCAGCTGCGGCGGAACCTGCGCGCAGGCGCCGGCAATCGATGCGGCGCTGGCCGATATCGATACAGCTTTGGCCGGAGCAACGCCGGTGGCTTTCGGGCCGAGCCGGGCAATCTCCAGCCTGGCCAGCGTGGATGCAGCCTATGTCGATGCAGTTTCGCTGATTAATGAAGGCAAGTATGAGCCGGCCATCGCGCTTCTCCAGGACGCCTTGTGGGATGCCGGGCCGCATCCGGACCTGCTGACCTACCTCGGCTTTGCCAACCGCAAGCTCCAGCGTTTCGATACGGCGACGGGCTGGTACGGTGCGGCGCTGACAGTGGCACCCAACCATCGCGGCGCGCTGGAATACTACGGCGAACTCAAGCTGGAACGCGGTGACCGCGCCGGAGCGCTGGCGCATCTGGCCCGGCTTGAGAGGCTGTGCGGCTTCGGGTGCCAGCAGGCCGACCAGTTGCGCGGGCAGATCGCCGGGAGCCGCGCATCCGCGCTCTGATCGCAGCAGGTGTGCTGACCCTGGCCGTTACGGCAACGGCCAACACGCCGGGCAGCTTGCAGGCTCTGGTCTGGACCGACCGCGAGCACGCCCGCGAAGTCCTTGTCGAGCAGCCGGCGACTTGCCTCGATCCGGCAATGCTGACCCCGCTGGCGCGTGCGGGGGAAGCCCTGTTCAATGCCCCCGCAACCCTTGGCGGACAAGCCGAGCGGGCCGGAATGAGCTGTGCCGGTTGCCACGCCAACGGTCGGCGCAGCCCGTGGTTTCGCCTTGACGGAGTTTCCGCTGGGCCCGGGACCGCCGATGTGAGCTCCAGCTTCTTCTCGCCCAAGCGGGCCAATGGCCGTTTCGATCCCACGCCGATCCCCGACCTCGCTCTGCCGGGCAAGGTCTCGCACGATCCCGGATCGCGCGACCTTGAGAGGTTCGTGCGCGGCCTGATCGTCGAGGAATTCAGCGGCGATGAACCCAGTCTGGTGACGCTTTCGGCGCTGGCCAGTTATGTTCGCGCGGTCCGGGTCTGCCGGGATCGGGCAAGTGAGCCGCGCAGTCTGGGCGCCGATCTCCAGCTGATTGACGCCGGGATCACAGGGGCAATCGAATTGCTGCGCCTGGGCGATAAGACTGGTGCGGCGAAGCTGGTCAAGGGTACCCGGTTCAGGCTTGGTTTGATCAACGAACGGATGATCGGCCGAGGGCAGGCAAAGCTTCGCCGCGATCTGCTGGCTACGTCACGCAAGCTGTCCGAATTGCAGGACAACCCCGAAGCGGATCGCTTGGCGGTCTGGCTGCAAGGGTTTGAGCGCAAGCTGAAACCGGCGCTGGCCAAAGCGGAAAGGGGCAGTCTCTATGCCCCTGCGGTCGTCGATCGCTGGCTTTCCGGGCGCCTTGAAAACTCTTGACGCAAGTCTGGGAAACTGACCGCATTCAGTGCATAGTCGCCCCATCGCTATGGCGGCAGGGCTACCAACGCCGCAGGGGAAGGGACGAACATGGGATTTGCCAGCTGGTATGACGCGCATGTTGTACCGCGGATCATCAAATGTGCCTGCTCCTCGCCCGCGATCATGAAAATCCGCGAACAGGTCGTTCCGCTGGCCAGCGGCAAGGTGTTCGAAATCGGGTGCGGCGGCGGGATCAATCAACAGTTTTACGACCCGGCCCGGGTGAGCGGCTTTTCAGGCATGGACCCATCGGCGAAAGGGCTGGACTATGCCCGCGAGGCTGCCGCCAGCAAGGGCTGGCAGGCCGACATCCGCCAGGGTTTTGGCGAGGCGATCCCGTTCGAGGATGAAAGCTTCGATTGCGTGGTCTGCACCTACACACTCTGCTCGGTCGAAAGCCAGGCGCAGACCGTTAGCGAACTGCGCCGGATCCTCAAACCTGGCGGGCGTTTGCTGTTCGCCGAGCACGGCGGTGCGCCCGACGCCTCGGTCCGCAAGTGGCAGGGCCGGATCGAACCAGTCTGGAAGAAGCTTGCCGGGGGCTGCCACCTGACCCGGCCGATCAGTTCGGCGATCGCGCAAGGCGGCTTCGCGCTGACCCCGCTGGGCGCGCGCTATGCTCCCAAGACTCCGCGCTGGGCTGGCTGGATGGAATGGGGCGAGGCGGTGAAGGCGGAATGAGCAGAGGCGCCAAGTTCGGACTGGCCGCATTCGCTCTGGTGCTGGGCGGGCTGGTAGCTGGCTTCCTGTGGCTGACCGACGTGCCAGGAGAGAGCTTCAGCGGCCCGCTCCCGCAGCTGACGCAAGCCGAAGACCTGCGGGCCAAGGTCATGGCGCAGGATATCGCCACGATCGCACAGGTTCCGCACAATCTGGCCCGGCCTGCCGCGCTGGAAGGAGCCGCCCAGCATATCGAAGGACGGTTGCGTGGGTTGGGACTGGTCCCGGTCCTGCAAAACCTTGACGGCCAGGCCAGTCTTGCCCGCAATATCGAAATTGTGATCGAGCCAGAGCGTGCCAATGCCGAAACGCTCGTGCTTGGCGCACATTACGACAGTGCCTATTCCGCCCCAGGCGCCAATGATAACGGTTCGGGTGTGGCGGCACTGCTGGCACTGGCAGGAGAGCTGGCGCCACTCTCGGGCAAGTCAGCCGTGCGACTACGCCTGGTATTCTTCGTCAACGAGGAGCCGCCCTATTTCAAGACCAACCGAATGGGCAGCCTGGCCTATGCTGAAGCGCTGTCGCGCAAGCCAGAACGGGTTCGCGGTATGCTGTCGCTGGAGACGATGGGCTATTTCGATGATCGGGCAGGCAGCCAGGACTATCCATTCCCGCTGAGCTTGCGCTATCCCGATACCGGCAATTTCATCGCTTTCGTCGCATTGACCTCGTCGCGGGATTTCCTGCGGCAAAGTGTCGGCGATTTCCGCAAGCATGCCCGCGTACCGAGCATCGGCGGGAGCGCGCCGGCGATGGTCCAGGGGATCGATTGGTCTGATCACTGGTCGTTCGAGCAATACGGGATCCCGGCGCTAATGGTCACCGATACCGCGCCGTTTCGCTATCCGTACTATCACACCGAACAGGACACGCCCGACAAGGTCGATGTCCGGCGGCT
>JANPMA010000092.1:0-6943 GCA_031422595.1 Novosphingobium sp.
CTTGTCGCCGGCCAAGACCAGCACCAATGTGGGATGCTCGCTTTCCGCGAGGTAGCGCAGTCCGATCTCGAACAGCCGGACTGTGCTGGCTCCGCGATCAAGGTTGCGGCGCACTGCCGAAAGCAGCCCCGGCAACAGCGAGGGGCGCATGACCTTCAGGTCCTCGCTGATCGGGTTTTCCAGCACCCAGGCGCCGCCACCAAACGGCTCGGCTTCCTTTTCGGAAATGAACGACCAGGTGATCGCTTCGTTGAGCCCCAGTGCGGCCGCCGCGCGGCGGACTTTGCGCTCCTGCTGCTGGGCCGCGGTGGCGGTGGGCCGGGCGACCCCTTCGGCGCGCGGCAGCGGCGCGCTGGCGATGTTGTCGAGCCCGTGGATACGGACCACTTCCTCGACCAGATCCGCCGCGCCATCGACATCGGGGCGCCATGTCGGCACCGACACGTTCCAAAGCCCCTCCCCTTCTGGGGTGGGGTTGGGGTGGGGTCTGTCTGTAGAGGCTGTGCTTTCCGGACAGCCCCCACCCCCGTCCCCTCCCCTGAAGGGGAGGGGTGAAACAGCGAAGCCCAGCGCAGAGAGCGTCGCGCGCTGCTCGGCCTCGGGGATCGCGACCCCGCCCAGCTTTTCAGCCAGAGCCGGATCGTACTTGACCAGCTTGGGCACGGTGGGGGGCGTGCCGGCGAAGACCGGCTCGCTCGGCTCGCCGCCGCAGATGCCGACGATCAGGTCGGTCAGCAAGGCCAGCCCGGTATCGAGGAAGGCCGGATCGACCCCGCGTTCGAACCGCTGACGGGCGTCGCTGGTCAGGTTGAGTGCGCGGCCGGTATTGCCGATCCGCTCGGGATCGAAATAGGCGATCTCGAGCAGCACGTCGGTGGTTGCGTCCGAGCAGCCCGAATGCTCGCCGCCCATGATCCCGGCGATGTCGTGGACGCCGTTATCGTCGGCGATCACGGTCATTGCGCTGGTCAGCGTGTACTCTTTGCCGTTGAGCGCCAGGCAGGTTTCGCCGTCCTTCGCCCGGCGGGCGAACACCGCGCCAGTGAGCTTCGCGAGGTCATAGGCATGTGCCGGGCGGCCATAGGCCAGCATCACGTAGTTGGTGATGTCGACCAGCGCCGAGATCGGACGCTGGCCCGCGCTCTTCAGCCGGTCCTGCAGCCACTTGGGCGAGGGGCCGTTCTTCACGCCCCGGATCACGCGGCCATAGAAGGCCGGGCAGCCTTCTGCGTCGTCGGTGCGGATCGGCAGGGGGCAGGGGAAGCTGCCCGGCACCGCCTGCGCGGCGATCGGGCGCAGTGTGCCCAGGCCCGCCGCGGCCAGATCGCGGGCGATGCCGTAGACGCCCATGCAATCGGGGCGGTTGGGGGTGATCGCTACGTCGAACACCGGATCGGAGCCTTGGTAATCGGCGAAGGCCATGCCTACTTGAGCATCCTCGGGCAGTTCGATGATCCCGTCATGCTCGTCGCCCAGTTCGAGCTCGCGCACCGAGCACATCATGCCGTTGCTCTCGACCCCGCGGATCGCACTTTTCTTGAGCTCGAACCCACCACCCGGAACGATCGCCCCGGCCAGTCCCAGCACGCCGATCATCCCCGCGCGGGCATTGGGCGCGCCGCAGACCACTTGCAGCGGCTCGCCCCCATTCACATCGGCGCCGGCATCGACGCTCAGCACTTGCAGCTTGTCGGCATTGGGGTGGCGTTCGGCAGTGAGCACTTTCGCGACCTTGAAACCGGCCAGCTTGTCAGCCGGGTTCTCGATCCCCTCAACCTCGAGCCCGACGGCATTGAGCTTGGCGGAAATCTCCTCAACCGAAGCTTCGGTGTCGAGGTGGTCCTTGAGCCAGGTAGCTGAGAACTTCATGGCCGCACTCCGACGCCGGCCGAAAGCGTCGGCACGTCGAGCGGCGAGAAGCCATAGTGCTGCAGCCAGCGCACATCGCCATCGAAGAAGGCGCGCAGGTCGTCCATTCCGTATTTGAGCATGGCGAGCCGGTCGACCCCGACGCCGAAGGCAAAGCCCTGCCAGAGATCGGGATCGAGCCCGCCGGCCTCAATCACCTTGCGACTGACCATGCCCGAGCCGAGCAGCTCCATCCAGCCGTGACCAGGCGCATCGCCGCTGCCGCCCAGCACGCGCTTGCCGTTCACAATCGCAAAGCCGACATCGACTTCGACCGAAGGCTCGGTGAACGGGAAGTAGGAGGGCCGCAGCCGCAGCACGATGTCCTCACGCTCGAAGAAGGCCTTGAGGAAGGTCTCCAGCGTCCACTTGAGGTGGCCCAGGTGGATGCCCTTGTCGATCACCAGGCCTTCGACCTGGTGGAACATCGGGGTGTGGGTGGCGTCCGAATCGTTGCGATAGACCCGCCCCGGGGCGATGATCCGGATCGGTGCGCCTTGCGTGAGCATGGCCCGGATCTGAACCGGGCTGGTGTGCGTGCGCAGTAACATCTTGGTGCCATCCGAGGCCATCTGGTCGGGGAAGTAAAAACTATCGTGCATCGCCCGCGCCGGATGGCTCTCGGGAATGTTGAGCGCGGTGAAATTGTGCCAGTCGTCCTCGATCTCCGGACCGGTCGCGACCGCGAAACCCAGGTCGGCGAAGATCTCGGCCAGTTCGTCCATCACCTGGCTGACCGGGTGGATCGTGCCCTTCGGCATATCGGGGGCAGGGAGGGTCAGGTCGAGCTTCTCGTCGGCCAGTTGCATTTCCAGCGCGGCGCTCTCGAGCATGGCCTTGCGCGCGGCCAGCGCCTCGCTAACCCCTTCACGCAGCGCGTGAATTTGCGGGGCGATGGTTTGCCGCTCATCGGGCGAAAGGCCGCCCAGCGTCTTCAGCAAGCCCGAGATCGAACCCTGCTTGCCCAGAAACTCGACCCTCAGAGACTCCAGCGCGCCCAAATCCTGCGCCGCGGCGATCCGCGCCAGCGCTTCTTCACGGGTAGCTGCATAGTCCACTGGGTCAAATCCATCCGGGCAAAAGGGTTGAATGCGCGCCTTTAGCTACGCCGCGCCGCCATGCCAAACCCCAATTTGTGTGGCAGCCTCAGGTCGCTTCGGCGCCCACGCCGCCAGGCCGGTCAAGCGTCTGCACCGCCGCCCCGGCAAACCTGTTGCGTTCCTGGACAAAGCGATCGAGCACGGGGTGCGGCTGGGTGGAGTATTCGCGCGGGGTCATGCCCATGAATTCATGGAAATCGCGGACGAACTGGGCCTGGTCGTGATAGTGCCCGTCCATCGCCCCGATCCATTTCAGCGACGGATCAATCATGAACTGCGCCAGGCTGCGCATGAAGCGTTGACGGCGTAGCAGCAGCTTGGGCGAGAAGCCGAAATGCCGGTGGCTGAGCCGTTCGATCGTTCGCTGGCTGGCAGCGACCCGTTCGACCAGCTCCTGCACGGTGGTCAGCTGCGGATCGACGATCGCTTCATGGATCGCCAGGATCCGTTTCTCATCGATCCGGCCGGATCGCGGAAAGCGGCGGAAAAAGGTCACCAACTGGTCGAGTTCGGCCGCCTCGTCCTGCTCTCCGGCGAGCAGCGCGGTGGCGAGCGGGCGGAAGCGCGCGCAACCTGGATGGGTGAAGCCATCGCAGATCTGGTTGGCCATGTCGGCGGCAGGAAGTCCTGCGAACCGGGCCCAGCCCAGCGGCAGCAAGCCAAAGCCCCAGATCCGGCACTTGGGCATGTCGAAATGAATCGGATGCGAGCTGGGCCCCTGAGCCTGGAAGCGGGCATTGCTTAGCCGCTGGCCCGAATCGGTCCAGACATCGGGTCCATGCGGGGTGAAAAAGCGCATTCCGCCCCATTCGGGATGCAGGCTGTCGCGCAGCGTGCCATTGCTACCCGGATCGATATCGCTGACGTAAAACGTGGTGAAATAGCCGCGCAAGTCTTCCGGCGGCGGATAGAACCGCATCTCAACGCTGTAATCTGGCGACACCGAAGGTTCCCTGCTTCGTTCTTGTTCTCGCCGGGATTCTTGCATGAAGCCTGCCGAGTGACAAGCTGCAAATCGACCCGTCAGGGCTTGTGCAGCCCCTGCACCGCGGCCCCGGCCGAGGCGTTTCGGGCCTGCGCCGCAGCGCGCAGCACCGGGTGTTCGGCCGCAGCATAGCGGCTCGGGCTCATTGCCATGAACCGTCTGAAGTCCCGCACGAAATGCGCCTGATCGACATAGTGGAAGTCGAGGGTCTTGATCCATTTGAGCGAAGGATCGAGCATGAATTGAGCCAGGCTGCGCAGGAAGCGCTGGCGGCGCAGCAAGAGCTTGGGCGGAAAACCGAAGGCCCGCAGGCTGAGCCGCTCGAGCGAGCGGGCGGAAATTCCCAGCCGCTCGGCCAGTTCACCGACCGAGGCCACGTCGTCATCGACCAGCGCGGTGTGGGCCGCCAGGATCTTGGGCTCATCCTCGCTGGCGGGGCGCGCTGCCAGGAATTCCAGCAGGAACGCGTCGATCCGCGCCGCCTCCCCGGCCGGATCGCGTTCGCCGGTGAAAACCCGTTCGACAATTGGCGCGAAGTGGGCGCTGGCACCCCCATCGAGCGGGCTGACCACCGTGTCGACGAGCTCGCTTGCGGGTATGGACATCAGCCGCGCCCAGCCCAGCGGCAGGATCCCCACCCCCCAGATCCGCGCCGGACCTTCGATCTGGAAATGCGTTGCAAGGCTCGACGGGCCAGCAAAGACAACGCTCGGCAGTTCGTGCAGCGGTGCCTCGCCCAATGCCGAACTGAAGCGGCCATCGCTGGTGAAGCGCAGGTTTGCCCATTCCGGATGCAGCCAGTCTATCACTTTTCCGCCTGCCTCAAGGTTCACCTCGGTCAGGTAGTAGGTGCTTATATATGGCGTCAATTCCGGCGCCGGACGATAGAAATGGATCGCCACCGCTCCGTCGAGCACAGTCTTCAACATCGCGCGAAACCCCTCGCGAATTCCAACGACCGATAAAGTCTTGCTCGCATTTGTGAGAATGCCACGGCTGGCGGCATCTGGGCAAGCAGAAAGGGCGCGGCCTGTTTCCAGACCGCGCCCTTTTCAGACCTGGCAATGGACCCCGGCTCAGGCCGGCAGCGCGGCCTTGGCCTGCGCGATCACCGAAGCGAACACGCCGCCTTCGTTCATCGCCAGATCGGCCATGGTCTTGCGGTCCAGCTCGATCCCGGCCAGCTTGGTGCCGTGGATGAACTGCGAATAGGTCAGCCCTTCGGCGCGGACCGCAGCGTTGATCCGCTGGATCCACAGTGCGCGGAAAGTCCGCTTCTTAACCTTGCGGTCGCGGTAGGCGTACTGGCCGGCCTTTTCGACCGCCTGACGCGCAACGCGGATGGTGTTCTTGCGGCGGCCGCGGTAGCCCGCTGCCTGTTCGAGAAGCCGCTTGTGCTTGGCGCGGGTGGTTACACCCCTTTTGACACGTGCCATTATTCAGTACTCCTAAGTTCAACCGAGCCCGTAGGGCGCCCACTTCTTGATCGTCTTCGCATCTGCGTCAGAGATCGTGTCGGTCCGGCGGTGTTGACGGATGTACTTGGCATTGTGGCTGATCAGTCGGTGCCGCTTGCCAACCGCACCGTGCTTGATCTTGCCGGTGGCGGTGAGCTTGAAGCGCTTCTTGACGCCGCTCTTCGTCTTGAGCTTGGGCATTTTCGTCTCCTGTTCGAGACACGCTGGATCCGCCGTGGCAGCCCTTGATGGCCAGGCCGATCCTTCAGAATCACTCAAAAAATGACTCATCCGTGTCGGTGAAGCGCGCGCCCCTAATGGGGAATCGCCGGGAAAGCAAGCCTTGGCTTCCTTTCTGCACCTTGGAGGGCTAGCCTTGGCCGCTATGGAAGCTGCCTACCTCACCGGGAAACTGCTGCTGGCGATGCCCGGCATGGGCGATCCGCGCTTTGACCATGCGGTGATCGCGATGGTGGGTCACGATGCCGAAGGCGCGCTGGGGGTGGGGATTGGTGCGCTGCGGCAGGGGCCGGGGCTGCATGCGATGCTGCGCGGGTTGGATATCGATCCTGGCCTGGCGCCCGACTGCCCGATCCACTATGGCGGCCCGGTCGAAGTGCAGCGCGGGTTTGTGCTGCACAGCAATGACTGGGAAGGGCCGGGCACAATCGAGGCCGCGCCGCTGTGCTCGCTTTCGACCTCGCTCGAGGTGCTCAAGGCGATTGCCGCGGGCGAGGGGCCGCGCCGCTTCCTGATCGCGCTGGGCTATGCCGGCTGGGGCGCGGGGCAGCTCGACAGCGAAATGCGCCGCCACGGCTGGCAAGTGGTCGATGGATCGCAGGAGCTGCTGTGGGAGGTACCCGCCGAAGCGCGGTGGAAGGCCTGCTGGCGCACGGCAGGCATCGATCCGGCACTGCTGGCCAGCCAGACCGGGCGGGCCTGACCAACACCTGCCTTGCTTGACAGATCTGTCAAGTTGTCAAGCAGACGCCGCGACCATTTCATAGTCTTATCAGCACCTTGCCGTTCGGCTTGACACTTGACACCAATACGGCAGGTCTTGCCCTGGTTCACATTTCAAAGAACTTGCGAGCTGTAGCAGGTCAGTGCCGTGTAGGAAAATCGCAGGTCGAGCAGGGCCTGATTGCAGTAGGCCCCTCCCCGCCGGGGAGGGGCGAATGACAAATCCGGCTGTCTAATCGTAAACCGGTGCAGTGGCGCTCTTGCCGGTGCTGGGGTTCTTCACCGACCACAGCCCGAACAACGCGATGATCGCATAGCAGATGATCGGAACGATCAGCGCCATGCGCAGGTTGCCCGTGGCATCGGCCATCGCGCCGAACAGCACTGGCACAATCGCCCCGCCGACAATGGCGGTGCACAGGATCCCCGAACCTTGCGGGGTCTGCTCGCCCAGGCCTTCGGTGCCCAGACTGAAGATCGTCGGGAACATCAGCGAATTGAAGAACCCGACCAGGATCAGCGCCCAACCC
>JANPMA010000093.1:0-3481 GCA_031422595.1 Novosphingobium sp.
TCACCCCAGCCCGCCGATTTTGGCCAGTGCGGCCATCACCACCTGGCTCTGCTCGCCGCCCGACTGGGGGACGATTTCGCCGGTGCGGTCGATGATCTGGTCCCAGTGCGCGGCGATCCCTTCGGGGGTGCGCTCATCGGCGGGAAGGGCGACGCCCGGGGTCAGCGTGATGTAGGCGGCGTGGAACGCGCCTGCGCCGGCGCCGCAGATCATGTTGGTCGGCGCGTCTTCGCTGACCAGGTAGAGCGCCATCGGCGCGACGTTTTCGGGGCTGAGCGCCTGGAACAGAACATCGGGCATGCCAAGGTCTTCGGTCATCCGGGTTCCGGCGACCGGGGCCAGGGTGTTGACCCGCACGTTGTACTTCGCGCCTTCCAGTGCCAGGGTTTTGGTGAAGCCGGCCAGCCCCAGCTTGGCCGCGCCATAGTTGGCCTGGCCGAAATTGCCGAACAGCCCGGTTGAGCTGGCGGTGTTGAGGATCCGGCCATAGGTCTGCTCGCGCATCAGGTCCCACACCGCCTTGGTGCAGTTGGCGCTGCCGTTGAGGTGGACGTCGACCACCAGCTTCCAGTCGGCCATGTCCATCTTGGCGAAGCTCTTGTCGCGCAGGATCCCGGCGTTGTTGATCAGCACGTGGACGCCGCCCCAGGTCTCCTTGGCCTTGGCGACCATTTCGACCATCTGTTCGTATTCGGTGACCGAGCCGCCGTTGGACATCGCTTCGCCGCCGGCTGCCTTGATTTCTTCCACGACCTTGAGTGCAGCATCGCTGTGGCCTGTGCCATCGCGGCTGCCGCCCAGGTCATTGACGACAACTTTGGCGCCGCGCCGGGCAAGTTCGAGGGCATAGGCGCGGCCGAGGCCTCCGCCAGCACCGGTGACAATCGCGACGCGATCCTTGAACGAAATGGTCATCAGCTAGACTCCGAAGTAAAGGATTTTCCCGCTGGGGAAGCCGCGCGTCACTGGCACGTTGCGGCGGTGCTTTCAACTGTTGTGAGAGGTCTGGGCCGCGCCGTAGCGGCAAGCGACACCGCACTGTCAAATATCTGTCATAGGACAGCCTTATATCCGAAAACGAATCGCAACATATATGCCAGGGAGCCTTCACTTGAGCCGCACTTTCCAATCGTCCGCCCTCGCCGTTGCCGTGGTTGCAGGCTGGGTTTCTCCTGCCCAGGCCGCTGCCGCCAAGGATCCTGGCGTGATTGAACAACTCGCCGCGATGCAGGTACAGCTCAATCAGCTGGGCCAGCGCGTTGCAGTGCTGGAAGGTCAGGTTGTCCAGGAACGCGCCCGCGCCGATGCGGCCGAAGCCAAGGCCAACAACGCCATGGCAGAGGCCCAGGCTGCGCGCGCCGAGAGCGCCAAGCTTGCCGCTGCGCCGCCGCCCAAGCCCGCGGTCGATATTGCCTGGAAGGGTGCACCCGAATTCACCAGCAAGGACGGCTGGAGCTTCAAGCCGCGCGGCCGGATCCATTTCGACGCCGGGACGATCAGCACGCCCGGAGAGCTGGCTGCGACAACGCTGGGTTCGCGTACCCGGATTCGCCGCGCCCGGCTTGGTTTCGAGGGCACTGTTCCTGGCGGGTTTGGCTACAAGGTGGAAGCCGACTTCGCCAACGGTTCGGTGGGCTTCGGCGATGTCCTGGTTAGCTATACCCCCAAAAACGTTCCAATGGTCGTGCGCGTGGGCAATTTCGAGACGCTCAACAGCATGGAGCAAATCTCAAGCTCCAACTTCGTCACTTTTGTTGAACGGGCCGCATTCAACGATGCTTTCACCAATGCAAGGCGGCTTGGCCTGGCAGTTGCGCTCAAGAGCAAGAACGACGACCTGCGGGGCGAGGTGGGGCTTTTCGCCGCACATTCGATCGACAGCAGCCTTGATAATGACGGTTGGATTGGCGCCGCGCGGGTGGTCTATGCGCCCAAGGCACTGGGCGGCCAGATCCATCTTGGCGCCAACTTCCAGTACCGCGACTTTGCCTCGAATATTGGCGGGGCCGCAAGCACCGGTACGGCGATGCCGTCCACCAACCAGCTCGCCCGCTATCGTGCCCGGCCCGATAGCCAGCTGACCGACCTGCGCTTTGTCGATACCGGAAGCTTTGCGGCCACCAGTGATCGACTGGTCGGCGTCGAGGCATCGGCGATCTTCAAGGGACTCTACCTTAACGGCGAAGCGCAGTGGCTGAAGGCGAATGGCTATCTGGCCGGGGCCACGGCAAGCGGTCTCGATTCCTTCGCTGGCGCCAACAGCGCAGTGGTGCCGACCTCCGATCCCGGTTTCTTTGGTGCCTATGGCGAAGTCGGCTATTTCCTCACCGGCGAGACCCGCGGCTACAAGCGCGGCGATGGTACCTGGGCGCGGACCAAAGTGCTCAAGCCGCTTGGCAAGGGCGGCGCGGGCGCATTTCAGATCGCGCTGCGGTATGACTACCTGGATCTGAGCGACGATGCCTTGCTCAATGGCCTGACCAACAATTTCAACACCGGATCAACCAGCCTGGCAGCTGCAACGTCGCGGCTTGGCCGGGGTGGAACGCAGTCGACCTATCTGGTCGGGCTCAACTGGTACCCGATCGATTATGTCCGGTTCATGGTGAACTACGGCCATGTTGGGGTAACCGGCGGTCCGCTCGCCGCGCAAGCCCTGCCGACATCGACACTGCCGGTCAACCAGCGCGACTATAGCCTCGATCTGTTGCAGACCCGGCTCCAGATCGATTTCTAAAGTCCTTTCAGGACCGGAATCAGCTCGTCGAAGTGGTCGATTACTGCATCGGCTCCCAGTTCCTGAACCGGGGCATCGACAAAGCCGAAACTGACCGCGATGCACGGCATCCGCGCTGCTCGGGCGGCGCGGGTGTCGAACGTGGTGTCACCCACGAAAGCCGCGCGCCCGCCGCCACATTCGGCGACCATGGCGTGGAGTGCCGCCGGATCGGGCTTGAGCGGATAGGTGCCGCCGCCGATGATCGAGGCGAAGCGCGCGGAGAGGCCCAGTTCGTCGAACAGCCGCAAGGCCAGTCCATGCGGCTTGTTGGTCACCACCGCCAGCTTGACCCCGGCCGCCAGCAATGCCTCGATCATCTCCGCCCCGCCTGGGAATAGCGCGGTGTGGTGGGCGATGTTCTCGCCATAAAAGCGCACCAGCACCTGGCGCAGACCTTCAAAGTCGATCCCCTGATCCCCACCGGTCAGGGCCAGCGCGCGGCGCAACATCAGGCCGGACCCGCCGCCGATGAGGTTCTTGACCTGCTCGTAAGGCACCGCAGGCCGCCCGATCGTGCCCAGTGCATGATTGAGCGCAGCGCCCAGATCGCGCGAGGTATCGAGCAGGGTGCCGTCCAGATCGAAGCCGACGATATCGAAGGGAATGGTCATTGCCATTCCCCCTAGCCGTTCGGGCCGAGCGAAATAGAGCGAAAGCGGACGTTGCGGTGCCACGAAGTAGTTGGGGACGAACGGTTTTTGG
>JANPMA010000094.1:0-2831 GCA_031422595.1 Novosphingobium sp.
CGTCGTGACGGCTCCCGTTCGTTTTCCCCGGTTTTTCGTCACGAGCCCGAGCCCGTGCCCCTATCTGCCGGGCCGCAGCGAGCGCAAGGTTTTCACCGAGCTCAAGGGCCCGCACGCCAGCGAACTCAACGATGCGCTCAGCCGGATCGGGTTCCGCCGCAGCCAGACGGTGGCCTATCGCCCTTCGTGCGTCGATTGTTCGGCCTGCATTTCGGTGCGGGTGCTGGCGGGCGAATTCCGCCCCTCTGCCACCCAGCGGCGCGAGCTCAAGCGCAACGGCGACCTTGAGGTCAGCCTGTGCCGACCGTGGTCGACGGTCGAACAGTTCGAGCTGCTCCAGCGCTATCTGGGCGAACGCCACCCCGGCGGCGGGATGACCAGCATGGACGAAGTCGATTTCGCCGACATGGTCGAGCACACGCCGGTCGACAGCTGGCTGGCCGAATACCGCGAGCCGACCGTGGATGGCACGCCCGGTCGGCTGGTCGGTGCCTGCCTGACCGACCGGCAGGGCGACGGCCTGTCGATGATCTACAGCTTCTACGAGCCTGACCATGGTCAACGCAGCGGGCTTGGCAACACCATCATCCTCGATCACATCCGCCGCGCTGCTGATGAGGGACTGCCCTACGTTTACCTCGGCTACTGGGTCGAAGGATCGGTGCGGATGCAATACAAGATCCGCTACCGCCCGCTCGAACGCCTGACTCGCGCCGGCTGGGTCCGCTTCACCCCCGAAGCCCAGGACGCGCTGATCGCCAAGGCCGCGGCCATGCGCCGCAGCGCCGAGCCGCTCGACGGCAGCACCAAGGACGGCGTGCCGGGGGTGCAGGAGCAGTACCGGGTAGCCTAACCGGCTTCGCAATCATTTAACCACAATAGGATATGCCCCTCGCTGCCAATTGTGCGAGGAACTGGTGGTGTCAAAGGCAAGCGACAGGGCACTTTCGATATTTTTGATTGTGCTGGCATTCGGATTGGCATTGTTCGGCAATTTCGCCGAGCCTGCAGATATGCTGCGTCCGCAGTCCTATCCGCCAAGCTTGGTTGTGACCGTTGCGTTCGTCGCAGCGCTTGCTGCGCTTCTCGATTTCTTCAAACAGCGACGGTTGGAGCCGCTCCCGATGACCCCAATTTTCGAGGGTGAGGGCATGTATGGCATTTCGGCCAGCGCCAGGGTCAGACCGCTTGATCGTTTGCTCGGGTTGCTTGGCTGGTTGATCGCAGCGGTTGGCGGACTGTTCGCCCTGCCGGGAAAATTCTTCGCGCGTCGCGGGTCGGGCGGCCGCAATGGGCAAGGCAAGACCCAGAGCCAGTCCGGTCCTGGGCTGGTTCTAATTCTGATGATCCTGGGCTGCTTGGCCCTGCTGGTAGGAATTGCGGCGCGTGAGACTGCGCCGCTCGTCGCCGCCATGCTGTTGATCGGCCTGGCTGCCGCGATCCGGTATCATCCTGCCTTGTTGGGAGTTGTGAAGCTCGATCGTCGACCAAGGCTCTATGATCTCGGAGTGCTTGTGCTTTGCCTGGGAACTGTGTTCACCGCGATCGGCGCTGCGGATACTTTGGCTCGGACCATTCGCTCGCTGTCCTGGATCACAAACATTGATCTGGCCGGAAATCTGTTGCTGGCGGTGGGCAGTCTGCTGGTGGCCCTGCCGCTGGCACATGCGACCATGGGGGTGCAAATCGATAGCGCGATCCAACGCCCGATCTGGCCCTTGGGTGCCGCGCTGCTGGGGGGCGGTTTGGCACTCATCTTCGGTTGGATGGCATGGAGCAGTTTTGTCGCGATCTTTGACCGTTATGATCTGAGCTGGGTCAAGGCGGCACAGTCCGTGACAGGACTGGCGGGGTTTGGCTTGCTTACCGGTGCGGGCTTTTTGGCCTGGTTTCAGGCAGCTTCCCGCGATCCGGCAAAGGGCTTTGACTGGCCGCGGGTCTTCACCCATTCGATCAGGCTTTGGGCGCTATTGATCGGCCTGGCGATGGCGGCCAACCTTATGATCTGGCCGCTTCTTGGGGCGGGGCAGTCTGGCCGCCAATTTTCGATCGTCTCTGGCGCAATATGTGTCGGCCTCTCCTGTTTCTCCTGGTTGGTTGCTTTGCGCCGGTTCACCGGCTTTGAACCGGGCAGCCCGCTTCGCATCCTGATCGGTTGGGCGGTGTTGTGTCTGTTGTTCCCGATTACCATTGCCCTGTCCAACCTGATCGCAGGCGCAGACGATTGGGGACCCGTGCTTTTCATCTTTACTTTGCCGGTCGCACTAGCGGTGTGGCTGTTCACTGCCGCCGCGGTTCCGCGATTGCTCGGTTGGATACTGGGCGAGGGCCCGACCTCGTTCAATTCGATGCAATAACCCCCTCCCCGCGCGGGCGGGAAGGGGGCTCGTAATGCTTCAGCTGAAAGCTATCAGGCCGGCAGGCCCGAGATCGCTTTCATTTCCATGAAGTCCTTGAGGCCAGCGAGGCCGCCTTCGCGGCCGTTGCCCGACTGCTTGTAGCCGCCGAACGGGGCGCCCGGGGTGGGGCCCCAGTTGTTGATCGCGACCATGCCGGCGCGCAGCTGGCCGGCAACGCCGGCGGCTTTGGCCGGATCGCCGGTGATCGCGGCGGACAGGCCGTATTCGGTGGCGTTGGCCATTTCGATGCCCTGCTCGAGGTTGTCATAGGTCATGATCGTCGCGACCGGACCGAAGATCTCTTCCTGGGCGATCTTCATGTCGGCGGTCACGCCCGAGAACACCGTCGGCTGGATGTAATAGCCGCGGTTGACGTTGCTGGGCAGGTCGGGTCCGCCGGTTTCAAGCTTGGCACCCTGATCGATCGCCGAC
>JANPMA010000095.1:0-12531 GCA_031422595.1 Novosphingobium sp.
ACGGCCTGGGGGGGGGGGGGGGGTTTTTGACTGGATCTGCCTGGGGGGTTTTGTCTGTACGGTTTTAAAAAGCCCCCTCTGGTTTACCTTTTCGAAGCCCCTCGCGTTCTACCCAGCCAAAGCCGTCTGCGCCACCCGCGCATAGATCCGCGCCAGAGCATCGAGATCGGGCACCGCGACCGCCTCGTCGCGCTTGTGCATGGTGGCGTTGCACAGGCCGAATTCGATCACCGGGCACAGGTCTTTGAGGAACCGCGCATCCGATGTGCCGCCGGTGGTGCTGGCTTCGGGCCGGATCCCCAGCTCGGCCTCCACCGCATCGGCGATCAGCGCGCTGAATGCACCCGGCGGGGTCAGGAAGGCCTCGCCATAGACCACCTGGCGCGCGGTGCCGCCGTGCTTTTCGGCAATCGTGCGAACCCGTTCGCCCAGCTCCGCGCCAGTGTGCAGGTCGTTGAAGCGGATCGAAAGACGGGCATGGGCGCGCGGAGGGATCACATTGCCGGCCGGATTGCCCACCGACATATCGGTGATCTCAAGGTTCGAAGGCTGGAACCAGTCGGTCCCTTCATCGAGCGGCATGGCTTTCAGTTCGGCCAGCATGTGGATCAGCTTGGTGATCGGGTTGTCGGCCAGGTGCGGATAGGCGACGTGGCCTTCCTTGCCCTCGACCTCGAGCCAGATATTGGTCGATCCGCGCCGCCCGATCTTCATCATGTCGCCCAGCCGGTTCACCGATGTCGGCTCGCCCACCAGGATCAGGTCGGGAATTTCGCCGACGCCGTGCATATGCTTGATCAGTTCCTGCGTGCCGTACGTGGCAGGGCCTTCCTCGTCGCCGGTAATGATGAAGCTCAGCGTGCCGGCGTCCTGCGGCAATTCAGCAGCGGCAGCGACCATCGCCGCGATCGAACCCTTCATGTCCACCGCGCCGCGGCCATAGAGCAGCTCGCCCAAGGGACCAGAACGAACTTCGGGGGCAAACGGCGCGCTTTCCCAGCCTTCGCCGGGCGGGACCACGTCGACATGCCCGGCAAAGCCGAAGTGGCGGCTGCCTTCCGGTCCCTTGCGGATCGCGAACAGGTTCTCGACCGGCCCATCGGGCGCTTCGCCGGCGTGGAAGCGGTGGACTTCGAAGCCGAGCGGTTTGAGCTGCGCTTCGAGGCAATCGAACACCAGCCCGGCGGCAGGGGTGACGCTGGGGCAGGCGATCAGGGCTTCGGCGAGTGGTAGGACTTTGCTGGTCATCGCTGTCCGGCATATGGTGTAAGCCCTTCCCCCGCAAGCCGGAGCGCCGCGATGCCCAAGCTCGATCTCGAATCCATCCCCCAAAGCAACGCCACCGGCTATCCGCCGATCTATGCGGACAAGGTCCAGGGTCGCTGGTATCGGCGGCTCGCCCCCGCATCTGGCCTGGGCGACTTCGGTGCCAGCCACGTGGTGCTTCAGCCCGGTGCCTGGTCGAGCCAGCGTCACTGGCACGAGGGCGAAGACGAACTGGTGGTGATGCTTGATGGCGAGGCGGTGCTGGTCGATGACAGCGGTGCGACGGTGATGCGCCCCGGCGATGTCGCGGCCTTCGCCAAGAACGACGGCAATGGCCACGTGCTGATCAACCGTTCGGACGCACCCTGCACGTTCGTAGCGATCGGGCGTCCGGCCGACACGGCCTGTCATTATCCCGACATCGATATGCACCTGTTCGCCGGGGCCGGTCAGCAAAAGCGTAAGGATGGGAGCGACTTCTAAGCTGCTACTTCTTCACCCCCTCAACCTCCCACTGCTCGATCACCCAGTCTTCGGCCTCGGCAGCCTTGACCCAGGCTTGCAGCCATTCGTGGCTCCACACCGCTTCCATATAGGCCAGCGCAAAGCCCGGCACACCGATCCCGTAGGAGATGAACCGGCTGACCACCGGCGCATAGAAGATGTCGGCCGCGCTGAAGGTGCCGAACAGGTAGGGGCCGCCGCGGCCAAAGCGGGCGCGGGCTTCGGCCCAGAGGGTCAGCACGCGGACAATGTCGGCTTTGGCGGCCTCGTCGATCCGGGCATCCTGGACCTGGCGACGAATATTCATCGGGCACTGGCTGCGCAGCGCCTGGAACGATGAGTGCATTTCGGCGACCATCGAACGGGCCATCGCCCGGGCATCGTCTTCCTTGGGCCAGAACCGATCGCGTCCGACTTTGTCGGCGAGGTATTCGAGCAGCGCCAGGCTGTCCCACACCACCGCATCGCCGTCCCACAGCACCGGAACCTTGCCCGATGACGGCGCAATGCCTTCGGTCTGCTTCTTGCGCGCGTCCCAGTCATCGCCATAGAGCGGGACCTGGATCTCCTCGAAATGGAGCCCCGATTGCTTGACCGCCAGCCAGCCGCGCAGCGACCAGCTCGAATAGTTCTTGTTGCCGATGATCAGCTTCATGCGATAGCGCTAGCCATTCAGCAAAAAACTGTCGAGTCTGAACAGGATTACCCGATGAGCCTCCGCCCCTTTCACCTCGCCTTCCCCGTTCGCGACCTCGAGGAGGCACGGCATTTCTGGGGAACGGTGATGGGCTGCCCCGAAGGGCGCAGTTCGGACAACTGGATCGACTTCGATTTCTACGGCCACCAGATCGTGGCGCATTGCACCGGCGAGCAGGCTGGCGATGTCGGCAACAACCCGGTCGATGGCCACGGCGTGCCGGTCCCGCATTTCGGGATCGTGCTGGAACTGGCCCAGTGGGAGGCCCTGACCGAGCGGCTGAAAGCGGCCGGGACCAGCTTCGAGATCGAACCTTACGTGCGTTTCAAGGGCGAGGCGGGCGAACAGGCCACGATGTTCTTCCGCGATCCCAGCGGCAATGCGATCGAGATGAAGGCTTTTGCCGATCTTTCCCAACTCTTCGCAAAATAGGGAACGTCCAATGCTGCGCCGACTGCTGATGGCTCTTGTGGTACTGCTGGCCTGGTCTTCGCCAGCCGCAGCGCGCTCCGTCCTGCTGATTTCGGTCGACGGGCTGCGCCCGGGCGATGTGCTTGAAGCGGAAAAGCGCGGGCTGAAGATCCCCAATCTGCGGCGTTTTCTGGCCGAGGGCAGCTATGCCACCGGAGTGCGCGGGGTGCTTCCCAGCGTGACCTATCCCAGCCACGCCACCTTGCTGACCGGAGCCAGCCCGGCCCGGCACGGAATTGTTTCGAACACCACGTTCGATCCCTCGCAGATCAATCAGGGCGGCTGGTTCTGGTACGCCAGCCAGATCAAGGTGCCGACGCTGTGGCAGGCCGCGAAGGCTGCCGGGCTGAGCGTCGGCAATGTCCATTGGCCGGTCAGCGTCGGCGCAGCTGGGGTCGATTGGAACCTGCCGCAGATCTGGCGCACCGGGCATGATGACGATGCCAAGCTGCTCGCCGCGCTGGCGAGCCCGGGGCTGGTGACGCAATTGGAAAGCGCTACCGGCACCCCCTATGCGCAGGGGATTGTCGAGGACATCGGCGGCGACGAGAACCGCGCCGGTTTCGCAGTGGCCATGATCGCGCGGCACCGGCCGCAGTTCATCACGGTCTATTTCACCGGGTTTGACCACCAGCAGCACGAGGACGGCCCCGATACGCCCGGCGCCCGCGCCGTGCTTGAGCGGATCGACGCGGCTGTCGGCCAGGTCATCGCTGCCGAACGCGCGGCCTATCCCGACGCTGTGATTGCGCTGGTCAGCGACCACGGCTTTGCCCCGGTGACCCGCGAGACCAACCTGTTCCGCGCCTTTGTCGAAGCCGACCTGATCAAGCTGGGCCCGGACGGCAAGGTGGCAAGCTGGGAGGCCATGCCCTGGCCCGCCGGGGGTAGCGCAGCGATCGTCCTGGTCCGGCCCGACGATCCGGTGCTCAAAGCCTTGGTCGCGGCCAAGCTGGCGGCGCTGCAATGCGATCCGGCGGCGGGAATTGCCGATATCGCCGATGCCCGCGAAGTGGCCGCGATGGGCGGCAATCCGCGCGCCAGCTATTTCGTAAACTTCAAGATCGGGACCAGCGCGGGCACTTTCGCCAGCCAGGCCCAGGGGCTGACCGGTACGACGAAGAACAAGGGCACCCACGGCTGGTTCCCCGCCGCGCCCGAAATGCGCGCGACGTTTCTGATCATGGGGCCGGGGATCCCGGCTGGAAAGTCGCTCGGCGAAGTGGACCAGCGCGCGATCGCGCCGACCCTGGCGGCGATTATGGGGGCGAAGCTGGACGGGGCGGAACTGCCGGCCTTGAAGTTCTAGCTGAGCGAATCTTCCAGCACCGCGGTGCGCAGATCCTCGATCCCCATGCCCTTTTCCGCCGAGGTGACGTGGACCACCGGGAAAGCGGCGGGGTGCTTGCGGGCCTCGATCCGGGTTTCGGCCAGAACCGCCTCAAGCTCGCTGGCCTTGATCTTGTCGGCCTTGGTCAGCACCAGCCGGTAACCGACCGCGGCCTCATCGAGCATCTTCATCATCTCGCGGTCGACGTCTTTCACGCCGTGGCGGCTGTCGATCAGCACCAGGGTGCGTTTGAGCACGACCCGCCCGCGCAGGTAATCGCGCACCACCCGCTGCCATTGCTGGACCACCTTGATCGGGGCCTTGGCAAAGCCATAGCCGGGCATGTCAACCAGCCTGAGCTGGGTGGGGGTGCCGACCTCGAAGAAGTTGAGCTCTTGCGTGCGTCCCGGGGTGACCGAAGCGCGGGCGATGGCCTTGCGCCCGGTCAGCGCGTTCAAGAGGCTGCTCTTGCCGACATTCGAGCGTCCCGCGAAAGCTATCTCGGGTGCTTCGGGATCGGGCAGGAATTGGAGCGAAGGGGCGCTGCGCAGAAATTCCACGCGGCCGGCAAACAGGCGGCGGGCCGGTTCGGTCAAGTTTGAATCTGATGTCATAAGCCCCTCCCCTTCAGGGGAGGGGTTGGGGGTGGGGTCTGTCCGGCAACGCAACGTCGATCTGAAAGCACAAACCCCACCCCAACCCCTCCCCTGAAGGGGAGGGGCTTAGAAAGAGACATGCCCATCATTTGCGCGCCTTGGCCCGTTCGTGATCGACCGTGTCCTTCTCGGCCTGGGCCTTCAATTGCGGGTGGCGCGAATAGAGGTAGGCCTGCTGGGCGATGGTCAGCACGTTCGAGGTGATCCAGTAGAGCAGCAGCCCGGCCGCGAAAGGCGCCATGATGAACATCATCATCCACGGCATGATCGCAAAGATCTGCTGCTGCGCCGGGTCCATCTGCGCCGGGTTCAGCTTGAACTGCAGCCACATGGTGATCCCCAGCAGCACCGCCAGCACACCGATCGCCAGGAAGCTGGGCGGGGTAAAGGGCAGAGTGTTGAACAGGTTCAGGATCGGCAGCGGATCGGGTGCTGACAGGTCACGGATATAGCCGAAGAAGGGCTGGTGGCGCATTTCGACCGCCAGGATCAAGACCTTGTAGAGCGCGAAGAACACCGGGATCTGTAGGAAGATCGGCAGACAGCCCGCGAGCGGGTTGACGCCTTCCTTCTTGTAGAGCGCCATGATCTCTTCTTGCTGCTTTTGCTTGTCGTCCTTGTAGCGGTCCTGCAGCGCTTTCATCTTGGGCTGGATCGCCTTCATCGCCGCCATCGAAGCGAACTGGCGCTGGGCGATCGGGAACATCACCCCGCGTACCACAAAGGTCAGCAGGATAATCGCCACCCCAAAGTTGCCAACCGCGCCGAACAGCCATTTGAGCAGGCCGAACAGCGGCCGCTCGAACCAGCGGAACCAGCCCCAGTCGATCGCCAAATCGAACTTGGTGATGCCGGTCGCTTCGTAACGATCGAGCACCGAGCTTTCCTTGGCCCCGGCGAACAGGCGGGTGGCCTGCGTGCTCTGCTGGCCCGGCGCGACGTTGACCTGCGGATAGAACAGGTTGGCCAGGAACACGCCCTTGCCCATGGCGCGGAAGTCGCTGGTCGCCGCGGTCTTTTCGGGCACCAGCGCGCTCATCCAGTAGATGTCGGTAAAGCCGACCCAGTCGGTCTTACCCTTGTTGGGAACTTGCTGGGTTTCGGCCACGTCGGAATAGTCGATGTCGAACGAGACGGTCCCGTCGAAGGCCCCGAACGGTCCGGAGCGGACGTTGTAGGTGTCATAGGCCTCTTTGTCGTCAGCCGCAGGCTGCGAACGGCTGATCTGGGCGATGGGCTTGACCGCGACCGGCGCTGCGCCGGTATTGCCGACCTGTTGGGTGACTGTCAGCATATAGTCGGCATCGATCGCATAGGTCAGCGCAAAGGCCAGGCCCGCACCGTTGTTCCAAGTCAGTGTGACCGGGGTCTGCGGCGTCAACCTGGCACCGGCCGGGGCGGTCCAGACCGTCTGGGCATTGGGCAAGGCGATCGCCGACGCGCCATCGCCAGTGCTCCAGCCGAACTGCGCATAGTGCTGGCCGGGCGTGCCAGCCGGGGCGAAGATCCGTTTCTGACCCTGGGCCTTGTCGAGCGTGGCAGTGTGGCGATTGGTGGTCAGGTCATCGACCACGGCGCCGACCAGATTGATCGAGCCCGACAGTCCTGGCGCGGCGATGGGAACGCGGCTTGCGGGGTTCAGTGCGGTCTTGAGGTCTTTGGCCGGGGCAGCCTGCCCAGCCACTGGCACAGCGCCTGCAGCGGCAGGAGCTGGCGCGGCGGCAGGCGCGCTGGCCGCCGGAACCGGTGCCTTGTTGGCATCGGGATAATAGTACTTCATCCCCCAGTCCCAGCCGACGAAGATCAGCAGGGTCAGTACGCCCGCAAGGACCATGTTCTTGAAATTCGGATTGTCCACGAAGGCGCCCCTGGTTCGCTATTCAGTTCATGACAGATGGGAAGGCGATCTTGCTTATCAAGGCACCGGGTCAAACCCGTGTCCCCCCCAAGGATGGCAGCGCAATATACGCTTCAAGGCCAGCCAGCCACCCTTAATCGCGCCGTATTTCTCCACCGCTTCGATCGCGTATTGCGAGCACGAAGGGGCATAGCGGCAAGAGGGCGGGAGGATCCGCGACGGGCCCAGTTGCCAGCCGCGCGCGATCAGGATGAGCAGGCGTTTCACTTGCGTGGCCCCGGTTTGCGGCGCGGCGGATCGCCCTTGCCTTCGGCGGCGCGGGTAAGGGCGGCGCTGAGTTCCTCGCCCAGCTTGCCGAAATCGCGCTCGACCCCGCCTTCGCGTCCGATCAGCACATGGTCGTGCCCGGCCAGGCCCTCGCCGGGCAGCGCCGCGCGCAGCAGTTCGCGAAAACGGCGCTTCATGCGGTTGCGCACCACGGCGTTGCCGATCTTCTTGGTGACAGTGATGCCATAGCGCAGCGAATTGTCGCTGTTGGGGTTCACCAGCAAGACAAAACCGGGACGTGCGATCCGCAGGCCCCGGTTTGCTGCCAGGAAGTCTGCCCGCCGGGTTAGGACGGACATCTTCGCGCTTCCGCTCAGGCGGACAGCTTCTTGCGGCCACGCGCGCGGCGAGCGGCAAGAACCTTGCGGCCGCCAACAGTAGCCCCGCGGGCGCGGAAGCCGTGGCGACGGGCGCGGACAAGGCGGCTGGGCTGGAACGTACGCTTCATTTCAAAACCTCAGGAATTCTTGAGTTAGCAGACCGACTATCAAAGTGGTCCGATCGCAGACGCGCGCCGTTAACGGAGGGTTCGGAGCGAGTCAAGGGATTCGGCACCTTCCGCACCTAACTCCAACTTGCTTTTTCGTCACCCCGGGCTTGACCCGGGGTCCCGCTGCCTTGTCGAACGCCGCGTCTGTCGCAATCGTCGCTGAAGGAAGCTGGACCCCGGGTCAAGCCCGGGGTGACGGTTAAGATTGGGGTTCAGATTTGCAATCTAATCCAGCTTCACCCAGCGCCCCATGTCTTGCGCAGTCAGCCATTTGGCATCGGCATGGGGGACCGAATTGGTCATGGCGTAGAACGCCTTGGCCTCGCCCTCGCCCATGCCCATTGCCTGATAGTAGTCGATGTAGGCCCGGTTCTCGGGCGAATCCGCCGGATAGTCCCTGGCTTCGCGGCCATCTTCGTCGGCCCAGGAATGGACCGCGAATTCGCTGCCCGGATCGGCCTTGCGCTGTTTGCCGGCCAGGAACAGCTCGACCCCGCCCGAACGGACCGAACCGCCTGCGGGCACATGGGTGGCAATCCCGCGGGCGTGGATCATCCGCCCCAGCTTCAGGTTGGCGCGGTCGTCCTCGGTCCCGGGGCACTCGATCATTTCCAGCGTGGCGATGCCGGGATAGGCCCGCAGCATCGCTTCGAACTGGGCCGGGCTGCGCTCGTCGGTCACATCGACCAGCGCGGCGCGGGTGCCGTCGATCACGCGGAACGGGCCAAACCGGGCCACCCCTTGCGGGATCGGCGCGGGCGCGGCGGGAACGAAGCGTTCGGCTGCGCCTTCGCTTACTAGATACTCGGTGACCTCTACCGTCTCCTCGATCACCAGTTCGGCCGCCACGGCAGGTGCCGCGAGGAAAGCGAGGAAGGGCAGGGCGAGGATGGCGATTGTGCGCATGCCACCCTAATCGCCCACCGCGTGTTACCACCTTCACAATGTCAAAGGTTAAGATTGGCTTTCGATCGATGCGACCGTTCCGGCGCTATCGGCTCGACAGGCCTGCTGTTCTGCGGCACACGCAAGTATTAGGCACTAACACGTGGGGGCAATACTTTGGTCGCGCTGGTCCAGACCGTTGCTTACCTTGGGCTGGAGGCGCGCGGCGTCGAAGTGCAGTGCCAGATCGCGCCCGGGCTGCCGCGTTTCAATGTGGTCGGCCTGCCCGACAAGGCGGTCAATGAAAGCAAGGAACGGGTCGGCGCGGCGCTGGCCGCGATGGGGCTTTCGCTCCCGCCCAAGCGGATCACGATCAACCTGTCCCCGGCCGATCTGCCCAAGGAAGGCAGCCACTATGACCTGCCGATCGCGCTGGCGCTGCTCGGCGCGATGGGGGTGACCGATGCCGAACAGCTGGGTGATTTCATCGCGGTCGGAGAACTGGCGCTCGACGGGCGGATCGTCGCCTCGCCCGGAGTGCTGCTGGCGGCGCTGCATGCTTCGGGCCAGGACCTGGGGCTGATCTGCCCGGCGGTGCAGGGCAGCGAGGCGGCCTGGGCCAGCGGCGTGCCGGTGGTGCCAGCGCCCAATCTGGTCAGCCTCTTGAACCACCTCAAAGGCGTGCAGCAACTGGCCCAGCCGCAGCCCGGCGAGGCTGAGGCAGCGGGCTTTGGCCCCGATCTCAAGCAGGTCAAAGGCCAGGAAGTGGCCAAGCGCGCGCTGGAGATTGCCGCCGCCGGGGGCCACAATCTGCTGATGATCGGCCCGCCCGGCGCGGGCAAGTCACTGCTGGCGAGCTGCCTGCCCGGCGTGCTGCCGCCGCTGACCCCGGCCGAGGCGCTGGAAGTGTCGATGGTCTCGTCGGTCGCCGGCATGCTGCAGGAAGGCCGGATCAGCCGCACCCGTCCGTTCCGCAGCCCGCACCATTCGGCCTCGATGGCGGCGCTGACCGGGGGCGGGCTCAAGGTCCGCCCGGGCGAGGTCAGCCTGGCGCACCTCGGCGTGCTGTTCCTCGACGAGCTGCCCGAATTTCAGCGCGCGGCACTCGATTCGTTGCGCCAGCCGCTTGAGACCGGCGTGGTCGATGTCGCGCGGGCCAATGCCCATGTCACCTTCCCGGCCAGAGTGCAGCTGGTCGCAGCGATGAACCCGTGCCGCTGCGGGCATCTCGGCGATCCGGCGCTGGCCTGCTCAAGGGCGCCAAGGTGCGCGGCGGATTACCAGAGCAAGGTCTCCGGGCCGCTGCTTGACCGGATCGACCTCCACGTCGACGTCGACCCGGTCAGCGCCGCCGACCTGGCGCTCCCGCCCCCCGCCGAAGGCAGCGCCGAAGTCGCCGCCCGGGTTGCGGCGGCGCGCAGGATCCAGACCGAGCGGATGGCCCCGGTGGGCAAGCGCACCAATGCCGAACTCGACGGCGATATGCTGGAGGCGCACGCCACTCCGGATGAACCGGGGCGCAAGCTGCTGATGCAGGCAGCCGAAGCGATGCGCCTGTCAGCGCGCGGCTACACCCGGATGCTGCGCGTGGCGCGGACGATCGCCGATCTGGCGGGGGTAGAGGGCGTGGGCCGGATCCATGTGGCCGAGGCGTTGAGCTATCGGCGGGTGGCGCCGCGGGCGTAGGTGGAACTTTTTGGCTGAGGATGCGTTCGAGCCTTATGCGCTTTGATCATCTTCTCGCTGCCGGTGCCGTCCTCGCCCTTGGCGCCTGCGTCACGATTCCACCCGCACCTTCCGCAAGTGCCGATAGTACGCAGAGCGCGGCGCTGGCGGCGTCGGGCTACAAGATGTTCGAGGCGCTGCGCGACGATGCCGGAGCGGGTGAGAACACCTTCGTCTCGCCGCTGTCGATCCAACAGGCGCTGGGGTTGGTCCACCCTGGCGCGCGCGGGGAAACAGCCGCGCAGATCGAACGGGTTCTCGGGCTTCCTGCGGGCGAAGCGTTCGACGAGGCGCTGCAATCCCAGCGGCTGGCGGTGACCGGCAAGGTCGGCAAGACCGAAGTCAAGCTGGCCAACGCACTGTGGCTGGGCCAGCAGTTCGGCTTTTCGCCCGATTACCTTGCTGTCGCCAGGAATCGCTATGCGGCCACCGCCGAACGGCTTGATTTCGCCCGCGCACCCAAAGCTTCAGCCGACCGGATCAACGGCTGGGCGAAGGACAAAACCCAGGGCCTGATCAGCAACGTGATCGATCCATCGTCGCTTGACGAAACAACGCTGGCGATCCTGACCAATGCGGTGTTTTTCGAAGGAACCTGGACAACGGCGTTCAACACCGCCTCACCCCGGCCGTTCCTGTTCGGCGATGGCCAGACGCGGCAATTCCCCTTGATGAGCAAGACCGCCAGCTACGCTTATGCCGAGGCCGATGGCTGGCAGGCGGTGCGGCTTCCCTATGTTTCGGACAACCGCTTTGCGATGGACGTCTTCCTGCCGCTGAAGCGCAGTGCCACGGCCAAGTTGCCCGCGGCGACCTTCCGGAAACTGACCGCGACGCTCGATACGGCGCAGCCGCAGGAGGTCGAGGTCACGATCCCGCGCTTCGAGATCGCGTGGAAACAAACGCTCAACGATGTCCTGATTCGGCTGGGGATGCGCGATGCGTTCTCGGTGCGGTTGGCAGACCTCAGCGGGCTGACATCGCCGCCAATGCGCAATCTCGTGATCAGCCGGGTCACGCACCTGACCAAGCTTCAGGTCTTCGAAACCGGTACCCGCGCGGCGGCGGTGACAGTGGTCGATATCGTTGTAGTAAGCGCACCGATCAATCGTCCGAAGACATTCCGAGCCGACCAGCCGTTTCATCTTGCGCTGCGCGAGACCAAAAGCGGCAGCCTGTTGTTTGTTGGCCGGATCGCCAGGCCCGAACTTTACACGGGCAAATAGCCTAGCGCAGCACGCTCAATTCCGGCTTCACCACGCGGTCCTCATGCTCCGCCTCGCTCTTCCCCACATCCCCCGCATCGCGCCATTCGAGTTCCATATAACCCAGCCGCCGCCCGTCGTGGGCGTGGATCGCGATTTCGGCGATTGGCCGGCCGTCCTTGGCATCGCACAGTACGGGGTTCGATGGCACGCCCACGCCGTACTTCTCACCCCACTGGCGCAATGCGAGCATCGCGGGGAGCAGGTCCATGCCTTTGGCGGTCAGGCGGTATTCGATCTTGCGGCGATCCTCGGGCAGCGCCTCGCGCTTCATGATCCCGTGTTCGACCAGCCGGGCGAGCCGATTCGACAGGATGTTGCGGGCGATCCCCAGGGTCGTGAGGAATTCCTCGAAGTGGTGCAGGCCGTTGAAGCCGGCGCGCAGGATCATGAAGCTCCAGCGTTCGCCCATCACTTCCAAAGCGGCGGGAAGCCCGCAGTTCTGCATGTCATTGAGCGGTTCGGTCAGTTTACCCATTGTTTGCGTTCCCTTGCCCTAAGGCAGCCTAACTCAATTGAACTTCCAGTTGCACAAAAAAATCTTTGCTGCGGTGCACAGTTTTTAGTTGCAATTAAAAACCTATCAGGATAGGTAGCAATTAGCAACGCAAATCGAGTCTCCCTCCCAGGACCCCTTTCGATCCTTGCTTGCGCAACACAAAGGAAGGATTTGAACCATGAACGCCATCAACTCACAGTCGCTCTCGCGCAGCCTGCTCGCCGCCGGCCTGGCCCTGGCCGGGACCGTGCTGAGCTTCTCGGCCACCACCACCCCGGCGCAGGCCGGCACCGCCGGCTATTCGGCCAAGCTCGCCACCGCGCTCGAAGCGCCCAAGAGCAAGGTCGTCAACGGCGTGGTCTGGAACTGCGCAGGCGACGCCTGCCGCGGTGCGGTCGATGGCTCGGCCCCGCGCAACGTCTGCGTCAAGATCGCCAAGAATTTTGGCCAGCTTTCCTCATTCACCAGCCCGAAGGGTGAATTCAGCGCCGAAGACCTTCAGCGCTGCAACGCGGCTGCCTGACCGCGACAGGGTCCATCCCCTCCGGACCCCAGGCA
>JANPMA010000096.1:0-2053 GCA_031422595.1 Novosphingobium sp.
GCTGCTGTGGCCAGTCAAGCAGAAGTATGGCCGCGCGCTCAGCTGGGCCGACCTGCTGATCCTTGGGGGCAATTGCGCGCTCGAATCGATGGGCTTCAAGACCGCCGGCTTCGGCGGCGGCCGCGAGGACATCTGGGAGCCGGAGCAGGATATCGACTGGGGTCCCGAAGCCGAATGGCTGGGCGACCAGCGCTACAGCGGTGAGCGCGATCTCGCCGATCCGCTGGGTGCGGTGCAGATGGGGCTGATCTACGTCAACCCGCAAGGCCCCAACGCGAACCCCGATCCGGTCGCCTCGGGCCGCGATATCCGCGATACTTTCGCGCGCATGGCGATGAACGATGAGGAAACCGTGGCATTGGTTGCGGGCGGCCATGCCTTTGGCAAGGCCCACGGCGCGGCGCCCGATTCGAATTGCGGCCGCGAACCCGAAGGCGCGCCGATCGAGAACCAAGCCCAGGGCTGGCTCAGCAGTTTCGGCTCAGGCAAAGGCAATCAGACCATCACCAGCGGGATCGAAGGTGCCTGGACCGAAACCCCGACCCAGTGGGATAACAACTACCTCAAGAACCTGTTCGAACTCGAATGGGAGCTGACCAAGAGCCCGGCGGGCGCGCACCAGTGGAAGCCCAAGAACCCCGAAGCGCAGGATATCGTTCCCGACGCGCAAGACCCCAGCATCCGCCACGCGCCGATGATGACCACGGCGGATCTCGCGCTGCGGTTCGATCCGATCTACGAACCGATCGCACGGCGCTTTTACGAGAACCCCGATCAGCTCGCCAAGGCCTTTGCCGAAGCCTGGCTCAAGCTGACCCACCGCGATATGGGGCCGATTGCGCGCTATGTCGGCAAGGAAGTTCCGGCTCCGCGGATCTGGATGGATCCGGTTCCGGCCGGTCCCAGGCTCAGCGACGCTGACGTGGCTGACTTGAAAGCGAAGATCCTTGCCAGCGGGCTCAGCGTTTCACAGCTGGTCAAGACCGCCTGGGCTTCGGCCTCGACCTTCCGCGGATCGGACAAGCGTGGCGGTGCAAATGGCGCACGGATCCGCCTCGCCCCGCAAAAGGACTGGGCCGCGAACGAGCCAGCCGAACTGGCCAAGGTGCTCGGTGTGCTCGAAGGTATTCAGTCGTCGTTTGGCAAGCCGGTTAGCTTGGCCGATCTGATCGTGCTCGGCGGCTGTGCGGGGGTCGAGAAAGCCGCAAAGGACGCGAGCTACGACGTGACGGTGCCATTCACTTCGGGCCGCGGCGATGCTTCGCAGGACCAGACCGACGCCCATTCCTTCGCGGTGCTGGAGCCCAAGGTTGATGGCTTCCGCAACTATGCGGGCGGGCCGACGCGCCAATCGCTGGAAGAGTTGCTGGTCGACAAAGCCCAGTTGCTGGGCCTGACCGCTCCCGAAATGACCGTCCTGGTCGGCGGGCTCCGGGTGCTTGGTGCGAACCACGGCGGGTCAAGCCATGGCGTGTTCACCAACCGGGTGGGCGTGCTCAGCAATGACTTCTTCGTCAACCTGCTCGAGTCGAGCTACGAGGCGAAGTGGTCGGAGAATGGCGACGGCAGCTTCACCGCCAAGGATCGCAAGAGCGGTCAGGAAACGATGACCGGATCGCGCGTCGATTTGATTTTTGGATCGAACTCGCAGTTGCGTGCGCTGAGCGAGGCCTTTGCAATGGCCGATGCCGGCAGGGCCTTTGTCGATGCTTTCGTCGCGGCCTGGAGCAAGGTCATGAACGCCGACCGGTTCGATCTGGCCTAGGCCAGATATCACCGAGCTGCACAAGCCTTCACCCCGGTTCTGGCATGGTCGGAGCCGGGGTGAACTGTGTTTGATCGATCACCCCAATTATGAGCATGCCGCGGTGATCGGAGATGCCTTGCGGGGATATCTCGCCAAGGAATGCTGCTAGCCGTCATTCGGCCGCTGTCGTCGTGCTTCCGCTGCGCCGCCGCGAATTCTCCAGAATCTGCTCGATCTGGGTTGCGTCCGGCTTGGGCTTTTCGACTTCCTTTGGTTTGCGCTTGATCTTGCTGCGATCCCGGCCAG
>JANPMA010000097.1:0-6773 GCA_031422595.1 Novosphingobium sp.
CCCCCCCCCCTGCCCCCCCACCCCCCCCCGCCCCCCCCCCCCCGGCCCGCCCCCCCCCCGCCCCCGCGGGGGGCCAGACCTGGGGGGCCCTCGCTCGCACGCCCCTCCCCTTGGGGGGTGGGGTGGGGGGGGGGGGTTGTCAAACCTGCGCGGCGTATGGGGACAGCCCCCACCCCAACCCCTCCCCTGAAGGGGAGGGGCTTGAGTGAACGCACCAGCCTCACCCTTTGTCTTCCCGGTCGGTCAGGTACTCGCCGGTCGCGGCGTAGTAGACCATTTCGGCGACATTGGTGGCGTGATCGCCGATCCGCTCGATATTGCGGGCGACGAACAGCAGCTGCGCGGCGCTGGAGATGGTCGCGGGGTTTTCCATCATGTGGCTGACCAGGTTGCGGAATAGCGATTCGTAAAAGGCGTCGACCATGTCGTCGCGTTCGACCACGGCCCTGGCGAGGACCGGATCGCGCGCGGCATAGGCGGTCAGCACGTCGTGGACCATCCCGCGGGCGATGTCGGCCATCGCGGGGACCAAGGTCAGCGGTTCGAACCGCTTGCGCTGCTCAATCTTGTCGGCGCTCTTGGCGATGTTTTTCGAATAGTCGCCGATCCGCTCAACCACCCCGGCGATCTTCAGCGCAGCAATCACCTCGCGCAGGTCGTCCGCCATTGGCGCGCGCAAGGCGATGATTCGCACCGCCAGCCGATCAACTTCGGCTTCAAGCGAGTCGATCTTTTTGTCACGGGCAATCACGCTGGCGGCCAGGTCCAGGTTGCCTTTGACCAAGGCTTCCATCGCTTCGGCCAGCGACACTTCGGCCAGCCCGCCCATTTCCGCGATCAGCCCGCGCAGCTTGGTGATGTCTTCGTCGAAGGCCTTGACGGTGTGTTCCTGTGACATATGAATTCCTAACCGTAACGACCAGTAATGTAATCTTTTGTCCGCTCTTCACGCGGGTTGGTGAAGATCTCGGAAGTCTTGCCGTATTCGACCATCTTGCCCAGGTGGAAGAAGGCGGTGCGCTGAGAAACGCGCGCGGCCTGCTGCATCGAATGGGTCACGATCACGATCGCATAGCGCCCGCGCAGCTCGGCGATCAGCTCCTCGATCTTGGCGGTGGCGATCGGATCGAGCGCCGAGCACGGCTCGTCCATCAGGATCACTTCGGGTTCGACCGCGATCGCCCGGGCAATGCACAGCCGCTGCTGCTGGCCGCCCGACAGCGCGGTGCCGCTTTCGGTCAGGCGGTCCTTGACCTCGTCCCACAGGCCAGCGCGCTTGAGGCTGCGCTCGACCGAGTCGTCAAGCTCGGCCTTGCTGGTCGTCAGACCGTGGATCCGCGGGCCGTAAGCGACGTTTTCATAGATCGACTTGGGGAAGGGGTTGGGCTTCTGGAACACCATGCCTACCCGGGCGCGCAAGTGGACCACGTCCATGCCCGACTTGTAGATGTCGACCCCGTCGAGCTTGATCTCACCTTCGACCCGGGCCCCGGCGATCGTGTCATTCATCCGGTTGAACGTGCGCAGGAATGTCGACTTGCCGCAGCCCGATGGGCCAATGAAGGCGGTGACATATTCGTCGCCGATGTCGATCGAGACGTTATCGATCGCGCGCTTTTCGCCGTAATAGACCGATACTCCGCGGGCGGCGATACGGGCCTTTACAGGATCCAGGTCGTGTGATGTTGTCATTACCAGCGGTTCTCGAAACGGTTGCGAAGATAGATGGCCATGCCGTTCATCACCAGCAGGAAGATCAGCAGCACGATGATTGCGGCCGATGTGCGCTCGACAAAGCCGCGGTTGATTTCGTCCGACCACAGGAAGATTTGGACCGGCAACACCGAAGAGGGCGAGGTGAAGCCGCTGGGCGGGGTGGCGACAAAGGCCTTCATCCCGATCATCAGCAGCGGCGCGGTTTCACCCAGCGCGCGGGCCATGCCGATGATCGTGCCGGTGAGCACCCCGGGCAGAGCCAACGGCAGGACGTGGTGGAACACGGTCTGGACCGGGCTGGCCCCCACCGCCAGCGCGGCGTCGCGGATCGACGGCGGGACCGCCTTGATCGCGTTGCGTCCGGAAATCACGATCACCGGCATGGTCATCAGGGCCAGGGTCATGCCCCCGATCAGCGGGGCCGAGCGCCAGTAGGGGAAGATGGTCAGGAACAAGGCCAGGCCCAGCAGGCCGAAGATGATCGAGGGCACTGCAGCCAGGTTGTTGATCGAAACCTCGATCAGATCGGTCCAGCGGTTGCGCGGGGCGAATTCCTCAAGGTAGACCGCCGCGAAGACCCCGATCGGGAAAGCCAGGGCCAGCGTGACCAGCATGGTCAGCATCGAACCCTTGAGCGCCCCCCAGATTCCGACCGTTTGCGGGCTGGTGGCATCCGAGCGGGTGAGAAAGCCCGGATCGAAGCGGGTGGCAAGCTGGTCCTTGGCGGCCAGTTCTTGCGCCAATGCCACCACTTGCGGCGTACCCTCGCCGCGCAGGCCCGAGGCGAGGTCGTCGCTGGCGGGCAGCGAAACGTCGAAGCCGGAATTGAGCAGCGCCGGGTCAGCCGCGACTTGCCGGGCAACCTCGCGCCAGGCTTCGCTGTCAAGTTCGGCGGCGGCTTTGTCGCCCAGCGCCTTGGCGGTGGCGAACTGGACCACGTCGCGCAGGCCCGCACTTTCCAGCGCCTGCAGCGGGTCGTCGCCAGCCAGCTGCGAAGGGTCGATCTGAAGCGCGCTGCCCGACAGGTCGAGCTTGAACGCCAGTTCGGCGCGCTTGAACCCGCCGACTGCGTTGGAGGTCATGGTCACCAGCAGGAACGCCAGCACCAGCGCCGACAGCGCAACCGCAAAGAAGCCGATCGCGCGGAAGCGGCGTTCCGCGCCGTGGCGCTTAGCCAGCCGTGCGGCGATGCGCTGGGTGCGCTCGTGGGAAGACAGCTCACTCATAGGCTTCACGGAACCGCTTCACCACGCCCAGCGCGATGAAATTGAGCGACAGGGTAACCAGGAACAGCACCATGCCCAGCGCAAAGGCGGACAGCGTGGCGGGATGGTCAAAGCTGCCTTCGCCGGTCAGCATCGCGACGATCTGGTAGGTTACGGTGGTCATCGATTCGAACGGGTTGACGGTAATCCGCGCAGTGGCGCTGGCGGCCATGACCACGATCATCGTTTCGCCGATCGCGCGGCTCACCGCCAGCATGATCCCGGCGACGATCCCGGGCAGCGCAGCGGGGAGCAGTACCCGGCGGATCGTCTCGCTCTTGGTCGCGCCCATGGCCAGGCTGCCATCGCGCATCGCCTGGGGAACCGCAGCGATCGAATCGTCGGCCATCGAGGAGACGAACGGAATGATCATGATCCCCATCACCACCCCGGCCGCCAGCCCGCTCTCGCTCGAGGCGCTGGTGACGCCGAGCGCTTGGCAAAGATCGCGGATCCACGGGGCCACGGTGAGCGCGGCGAAATAGCCGTAAACCACGGTTGGGACCCCCGCCAGAATCTCAAGGATCGGCTTCATCCAGCGGCGCACGGCGGGGGTGGCGTACTGGGTCAGGAAGATCGCGCTCATCAAGCCCAGCGGAATCGCTACCAGCATCGCGATGATCGCGCCGATCAGCGCCGTGCCCCAGAACAAGGGCAAGGCGCCATAGTTGGTTGTCACGCCCTGCGTGGGGGCGGCCATCGAATCCGGTCCCCAATGGGTGCCAAGCAGGAAATCGGCCGGGCTGACGAACTGGAAGAACCGGAACGTCTCAAACGCCAGCGATGCGACGATCCCGGCGGTGGTGAAGATCGCGACCAGCGAGGCGAGCAGCAGGCCGGCCATCACGGTCCGTTCGACGCGGCTTCGGGCAGTAAAATCGGGACGCAGCCGCATGAAGGCAAATGTCCCGCCGGCCAGGCCCAGCAGGACGGTAACCAGTGTGCCGATCAGGGCATAGCGCTGGATCGCCGCGCGGAACGGTTCGACCAGGGCGCGGGCCTGCTGGTTGAATACTGCATCGGCCGAACCGCTGGCCAGCGCACGGGCTTCGGCGAGCAGCGCGTCGCGTTGGAATCCGAACGCGGGCAGCTGTCCGGCAGCCGGGTCGGCCAAGACCTGCGTCAGCACCAGACCGGGGCTGGTCGCGGACCAGACAATTGAGAACAGCAGCGAAGGGATCAGGATCCACAACGCGACATACCAGCCGTGATAGCCGGGCAGTGAGTGCAGGTCAGAGCCCTGGGCGCGGACTTCGCGGCGCAAGGTCCAGGCCCGGCCCCGCGCCGCCAACCAGCCGATCAGGCCCAGCGCAAGCGCTAGCAGAATCGGAATGGCTGGCGACATCGGGAGCTCTTACTTCAGGTCGGCGCCGTTGAGCAGCGAAAATTCGCTGGCTGTCTTGGCACTCTTGGCCAGAACGTCGTCGGGAGCGACGACCATGCCCTGCTTGGCGAGCAGGCCGTCCTTGCCCCAGCTCTTGGCCCATTCGGCGACGAATTCGCGCAGGCCCTTGATCGCATCGAGATGCGCGGCCTTGACGTAGATGTAGAGCGGGCGGGCGCCGGGATAGCTGAAGTCCGAAATGCTGGCGTAAGTCGGTTCGACCCCGTTCATGGTCAGCCCCACCAGCTTGTCGGCGTTTTCTTCAAGGTAGGAGTAGCCGAAGATGCCCACCGCTTTGGGATTGGCTTCCAGCTTCTGGACGATCAGGTTGTCGTTCTCACCCGAATCGACATAGGCACCGTCGCTGCGCACTTCGCTGCAGACCTTTTCGTGCTTTTCCTTGTCGCTGTCCTTCAGCGCCTTCATTTCGGCATTGGCGTCGCAGCCCTTGACCAGGATCAGTTCCTTGAGCGCGTCGCGGGTGCCCGAAGTGCTGGGCGGACCGTAGACCAGGATCGGCTCGGCCGGATAGGCCGGGTTCACGTCCTTCCAGGTCTTGGCAGTGTTGGGCTTGCCATAGGGATTGGCGGCGAGTGCCTTGTAGACGTCTGCGGGGGTCAGTTTGAGGCCGAGGCCGCCCTTGGCTTCGGCAAAGGCGACGCCGTCAAGGCCCACCTGGATCTCGACGATCTTGTCGACGCCGTTTTTGGCGCAGTCTTCGAACTCGCTCTTCTTCATCCGGCGCGAGGCGTTTTCGATGTCCGGGTGCTGCGCGCCGACGCCAGCGCAGAACAGCTTCATCCCCGCGCCTGTGCCGTTGGCTTCGGTGATCGGCGACTTGATTGCCGGGTTGGACTTGGTCAGCGATTCAGCGACCGCCTTGGCAAAGGGATAGACGGTCGAGGAGCCGACCGCGCGAACCTGATCGCGCGAGCCGCCCTGTCCGCCGCCGCAGGCTGCGAGCAGGGTGGAAGCGGCGATGGCCGTGGTGAAGGCAAGGATGGATTTCTTGGTCATGCGAATCGCTCCGTTGGCGTTGTCTGCGGCTGGCTCTGACCCTGTTGTGTGACAGTTGCATGACACAAACGCTGCATCCTGCATCATCAAAGTGTCGAACCGCAGTCAACGACCGGCCGCTGCCTTCTTTGGCCGCGTTGGGGTGACAACCTTGGCGGCCCTAGCCTTGCGCGAGGGGCAGGGTAACCGCCACGGTGGTGCCTTCTCCCAGCGCACTGGCGATGTCGATATCGCCCTGGTGGCGCTCGACGATGTGCTTGACGATCGCCAGCCCCAGGCCGGTCCCACCCGAGGCGCGGCTGCGACCGGGATCGGTGCGATAGAACCGCCGGGTCAGGTGCGGCAGGTGATCGGGTGCGATTCCCGGACCCCGGTCGGCCACCGCCAGCCGGGCCTTGTCCTCGCCCTGGCGGGTCACCGCGACGCTGACGGGGGTATCGGGCGCGCCGTATTTCAAGGCATTGTCGATCAGGTTGCGCAACAGCTGCTCAAGCTGGGTGGCATCGCCCCGCACGGTCAGTCCAGGCTCTGCGACCGACAGTTCGACCCGCTCCTTGCCGCGCAGCGAAGCCACTTCGCCAACCACGCGCGCGGCGAGCTGGCCAAGGTCGAGCGGCTCGCTTGGCCGGTCGTGCTTTTCGGCTTCGACATGGCTCAGCGTCATCAGGTCCTCGACCAGGCTGAGCATTCGCTGGGCCTCACGGTGGATGATGCTGTTGAAGCGCTTGGCGGTTTCGGGATCGGTCGGCGCATCCGGATCGCTCAGCGTCTCGGCATAGCCGATCACCGCGGCCAGCGGCGTGCGCAGTTCGTGGCTGGCATTGGCGACGAAATCGGTGTGGGCCCGGCTGACATCGGATTCGGATGTGCGGTCGGCCAGCTCGATCATCCAGCGGCCTTGGCCAAGATCGCGGCGGGTAAGCTGCCACAGGCTGCGTCCGCCAGTGAAGCCGGGGATCGAAACGCTGGCGCCGTCTGCCATGTCGATCAGCCGCATTGCATCGGGATGGCGCAGTGCGATCCGGGCGTCCTGACCCAGCACATGCTCCCCCAGCGCATCGCGAGCGGCCTGGTTGGCCTCGACAATCCGGGTTTCCTCCAGCAGCAGCAGGGGCAGCCCGATCGGCTCTACGGTCTCATGGATCGCATCGCGTGACACCTCGCGGATGTCGACCTTCTTGAACGGGATATCTGGTTCAGGCGCGACCAGCCACAACGAGCCGAGCCACAGCGCCACCACGGCCAACATCAGCCAGAAGTCCACTCCGGCCAGCAACATCCCGGCCCCCGCGACAAGCGCGAGAGCAATTCCGGCAAGGGGAAGGGTGCGTTTGGCGGGCATCGGCAAGCGTCCAATAGAAGGCGATTGGCTGCCTGCCAAATGTTTCACG
>JANPMA010000098.1:0-2108 GCA_031422595.1 Novosphingobium sp.
CGTCGGCGAGAAGATCATCGCCGCGGCCAAGGCGACCGGGGCGGAGGCGATCCACCCCGGCTACGGCTTCCTCAGCGAGAATGCCGACTTCGCCCGCGCGGTGATCGCCGCCGGGCTGGTCTGGGTCGGGCCGAGCCCGGAAAGCATCGAGGCGATGGGGCTCAAGGACGCGGCCAAGAAGCTGATGGCCGCGGCCGGGGTGCCGGTGACCCCGGGCTACCTCGGCGAGAACCAGGATCCGAAGCACCTTGCCAAAGAGGCGGGCAAGATCGGCTATCCGGTGCTGATCAAGGCGGTCGCGGGCGGGGGCGGCAAGGGTATGCGGCTGGTCGAGGCGGCGGAGGAATTCGGCGATGCCTTGCAATCGTGCCGGCGCGAGGCGGCCAGCTCGTTCGGCAACGACCACGTCCTGATCGAGAAATACGTGGCGCGCCCTCGCCACATCGAGGTCCAGGTGTTCGGCGACAGCCACGGCAATGTCGTCCACCTGTTCGAGCGCGACTGCTCGCTCCAGCGCCGCCACCAGAAAGTGATCGAGGAAGCCCCCGCGCCGGGCATGGACCAAGCCGCCCGCGAGGCGATCTGCGCCGCCGCGGTCAAGGCGGCCAAGGCGGTCGATTACGTCGGCGCGGGCACGATCGAGTTCATCGCCGACGCCTCGGAGGGCCTGCGCGCCGACCGCATCTGGTTCATGGAAATGAACACCCGGCTACAGGTCGAGCACCCGGTGACCGAGGAGATCACCGGGGTCGATCTGGTCGAATGGCAACTGCGCGTGGCGAGCGGGGAGCCGTTGCCGAAGCGGCAGGAGGAGCTGGCGATCTACGGTCATGCCATCGAGGCCCGCCTCTATGCTGAGGACCCGGCCAAAGGCTCGCTGCCAAGCACCGGCCGATTGGAATATTTCAAATTGGCCGATAGGCTTGAGCCTTACGAATTCCTTGCCGTAAACAACAGTCGGCACACCCACAGCTACGATTCCCATCTCCGAGTTGAGACCGGATACGAACAAGGCGACGAAGTATCGCCTTTTTACGATCCAATGATCGCGAAATTGATCGTGCATGGCCCCGATCGCCTGAGTGCGGACATTGGCCTGACGAGAGCGGTAGCCGACGTCCGGTGTTGGCCCGTGATGACGAACGCCTCGATGCTTCACGCGCTGCTTGTGGACCCCGATTTTGTCCGAGGAAGGCTCACTACGTCCTTCATCGCGGATCATCCTGACGTGATTTACGAGGACGAAGGTCCGGGTGGCGCATCCTTGGCAAAAGCAGCCCAACTATTTGTCTCGGATGGAATTCCGCATGAACTCCAAGGCTTTCGGCTCAACGCCCAACCGAGTTTTGAGGTGCTACTGAGCGCCAACAATCAAGAGGTGATTGGGCGACTGGACGTCGGACTCCATGATTCCCACGATCACTATTTCCCATCCGAGCGTGTCGGCGACTCAGTGTTTATCTCGGGGACGGGCCGGACTCATCGCGTTACGGCCCGAAGCGACTACGGGACAGGCCACCACTCCGCCCACGATGGCGATATCCTCTCCCCGATGCCGGGCAAAATCATCGCGGTCGAGGTCGCGGCGGGGGATGTGGTGACCAAGGGCCAGAAGCTGCTCACGCTCGAGGCGATGAAGATGGAGCATACGCTGACCGCGCCGTTCGACGGGACGGTGGCCGAACTCAACGCGGTGGCCGGGGCGCAGGTCCAGGTCGAGGCGCTACTCGCGCGGATCGAGGCCAAAGCAGAATGACACCCCTCCTCTTCAGGGGAGGGGCAGTGAGACTTGGCAGCTTGCTGCCTAGTCGCAGCGGGGTGGGGGCTTGCCCCACACGCCGCGCCAGTAGGACAGTCCCCACCCCCGACTCCTCCCCTGAAGGGGAGGGGGGCAAGTGAACTGGCAAAAGGAAGTCGAAGAACTCCGCGCCCGCGAAGCGCTGGCCGAGCAGATGGGCGGTGCTGAAAAGGTCGCGCGGCAGCATGGGCGGGGCAAGCTCGATGCGCGGGCACGGATCGCCCGGCTGGTCGATCCGGGGAGCTTCCGCGAGATCGGCAAGATCGCGGGGAAGGGCGCCTATGACGACGACGGCGAGTTCACCGGCCTC
>JANPMA010000099.1:0-3256 GCA_031422595.1 Novosphingobium sp.
CCCAGCTCCAGCGGCATTTCGATCCACGGATGGTTCCACAATCCCAGGCCGAGCTTGGGCGGCGAACCGGCCAGGGTCAGGTCGGGGACGTGGACCAACAGGTCAAGGAACCAGTGCGACAGCACCACCGCAGCCCCGATCAGCGCGCCCACTTTGTCGCGCAGCACCAGCGAGCGCGCCAGCCACACCGCCCCGGCAAACACCGCCGCGCCCAGCAGGCTGTGGGTGTAGGGCATGTGATAGAGGTCCATCGGGTTCATCGCGCTGATCCCGGGGGAAAAGCGCATGTGCTCCACCCCCAGCAGCAGGAATGTAAAGAACGCCCAGTCGATCAGCTGCGCGCCGATGAACAGCACGGCCAGCGGGGGCGCCTTGCGGCTGGCGGCCGCAGCCGCCAGCGCCGGGGCCCAGTGGCCGATGAACATGTCAGCCGAGGCCCGGCGACAGCCGCGAGACCACGAATGTTGCCATGCCCGCCGCGAACCCGCTGGCGAACGTGCCCCAGGCCATATCGATCAGGGTGATATGCACCGGCCAGACTTTCAGCGTCGCCTGGTTGGTGAGGTCATAGGTGGCATAGCAGACCAGCCCGAGGATCATCCCGTGCAGGATCGACAGCGGCACACCGGCAAAATAGGTCTGCGCGATCGAACCGGCGCTGAGCAGCCCTGGCAAGACCGCGAAATAGGTCAGCGCGGCGATGAAGAGCGCATAGAACACGATTGCCGGGGCGATCCGGAACTTGTCGGCCAACAGGTCACCCAGCGCCGGACGATAGAGCAGCGGCGCGGCATTGCGCAGCCAGATGGCATCGAGAATTCCGAAGGCCAGCGCGGCAACGGCATAGGCCATGAGTATCTTTACGAGCATAATTCTCCCCAAGCGGCCCGTGCCGCATCGCCTTGTAACTTGACCCCTGCGCGCGTCGCGGTCAATGCTCTTCGCCATGAGCGAGACCGATCCCGATATTGCCACACTGACATTCGAAGACGCGCTGCGGGCGCTGGAAGAGATCGTGCGCAAGCTGGAAAGCGGCGAAGTGCCGCTCGATGCCACGATCGACCTCTACGAACGCGGCGAGACACTGCGCAAGCATTGCCAGACCAGGCTGGACGCGGCGCAAGCACGGATCGAGAAAGTGGTGACCGGTGCCGGGGGCGAGGTCACCGGCACCCAGCCGTTCGACGCCTGACGATGGCCGGAGGCGATCCGCTGCTGGCCGAATCGCTGGCCAGGATCGCCCGGCAGGTCGACTCGATGTTCGATGCCCTGCTGCCAAACACGCAGGATAACCGCGCGGTCTTGGGGCAGGCGATGCGCCATGCCGCGCTTGGCGGGGGCAAGCGGCTGCGCCCGCTGCTGCTGACCGCCACCGCAGCAATGTACGGTGCGGATAAAACCCAGGCGCTGCGTGCGGCGATCGCGATCGAGGCGGTCCACGTCTACTCGCTGGTCCACGACGACTTGCCGTGCATGGACGATGACGACCTGCGTCGGGGCAAGCCGACCGTTCACAAGGCGTTTGGCGAGGCAATGGCGGTGCTGGCCGGCGACGCGTTGCTGGCCTTCGCATTCGAAGTTCTGGCCGATCCCGCGACCAGCGGCGATCCTTTCGTGCGGGCCGAGCTGGTCCAGGTGCTGGCCATTGCGGCCGGGGCCGGGGGCATGGTCGGCGGGCAAGTGCTCGATATCGCGGGCGAGGGGCAATCGCTCGGCTTGCCCGAAATCACCCGGATGCAGCAGCTCAAGACCGGGGCGCTGTTGGGCGCGGCGGTTGAAATGGGCGCGGCGCTGGGCAAGGTCCCGACCGAGGGCCGTACGCACCTGCGCGGCTATGCCCGCGACCTGGGCCTGGCCTTCCAGATTGCCGACGACCTGCTCGATCACCAGGGTGATGCGGCCAAGGCAGGCAAGGCCGTGCGCAAGGATGCGGGGGCCGGAAAGCAGACCTTTATCGCACTGCTCGGCCCTGAACGCGCGCGCGAACAAGCCCAGATGCTGGTCGATCAGGCCGTTGCGCATCTCGCCCAACACGGGCAGGAAGCCGAAGTGTTGCGCTCATTGGCGCACTTTGTCGTGGAGAGGGATCACTGATGGCACACCGAATCGGCGTCTATCCGGGCACGTTTGACCCGATCACGCTTGGCCACATGGACATCATCTCGCGCGGCGCGAAACTGGTCGACGAGCTGGTCATCGGGGTCACCACCAATATCGCCAAATCGCCGATGTTCTCCGATGATGAACGGATCGCGATGGTCGAGCGCGAGGTCGCTGCAGTCGGCGATATCTCGATCCGGGTGGTCGGGTTCAACTCGCTGCTGATGGATTTCGCCGACGCGATGGGCGCATCGGTAGTGATCCGCGGGATTCGCGGCGTGACCGACTTCGAATACGAATACCAGCTGACCGGCATGAACCGCCAGCTCAACCATGATGTCGAAACCGTGTTCCTGATGGCCGACGTCTCGCTCCAGCCGATCGCCTCGCGGCTGGTCAAGGAAATCGCGATCTATGGTGGCGACATTTCCAAGTTCGTCAGCCCCGCAGTGCGCGACGATGTGATTGCGCGGATTGCAGCGGGCTGAGCCTGTTCATTCCCAAAATCCCGTTCCCAAAATCCCGTTCATTGCCTTGTCAGGCGCGCGCGGCTATCCCGGCCCCGCAATTGCCCTTCGTGAGTCACATACTCTTATGAAAATCCGTCTGCTCGCCGCTGTCTTTCTGAGCCTCACGCTTGCCGCCTGTGCAAGCAAGCCCAAGGCCTCGCTGGCTCCGCCGCCTGTGGTGCTCAGTTCCTACGTCAATCCCGATCCCAGCTTTGAGCCCCAGAACGTGCTGGTGCTCGACCTGTCGAACGGTGGGCGGGTGCTGATCCGGCTGATGCCGCAGTGGGCACCTGGCCATGTCGAGCGGATCAAGACGCTGACCGGGCAGGGCTTTTACAACGGGGTCGTTTTCCACCGGGTGATCGAAGGATTCATGGCCCAGGGCGGTGATCCGACCGGAACCGGGACCAGCGGTTCTTCGCTGCCCGACCTCAAGGCCGAATTCAACTATATGCCGCACGTGCGCGGCACCGTGGCGATGGCCCGGACCGAAGCGCCCGATAGCGCCAACAGCCAGTTCTTCATCGTCTTTTATCCGCGCTTTGCGCTCGATCATCGTTACACCAACTTCGGGCGCGTGATCGCCGGGATGAATGTCGTCGATACGATTGCCCGCGGTGAGCCGCCTGCCAATCCGACCAAGATCG
>JANPMA010000100.1:0-6148 GCA_031422595.1 Novosphingobium sp.
GTCGATCACCAGGTGCGCGAAATCGGGCTGGCCGGTGACCGGGCACAGCGAGGTGAATTCCGGCACGGCGAAGCGGACCAGATAGAGCGATCCGGCCCGCGGATTGGGCACATAATCGAGCACTGCGGCCTCGGGCGAGGCGGGAAGTGCGCTCTGTTGGCCCAAATGCAGGGGGGGATGAAGTGTGTCTGCCATGCAACGCGCAATGCCCCGATCGCGGCAAATGCACAAGTCAGCGGTTGGAACGCACGGGTTCACTTCCTATTCAGTGCAGACCGGCCTATCGGCCCAGTCGCGCAATGATGGACATCACGATGAAACTCCCGGGGGGCAAGGCCAGGATCGCCGGCGCGTTGGCGCTGCTGCTTCCGCTCGTTCCGTTGCTCAACTCGGGGCAGGCCAGCGCCCAGGATACGCCGGTGTTCACCCTCCCGACCTCGCGCCCGACCAGCAATCCGCGCGCGGCGGGCCCGGTCGATGACGAGAACCCGGTGGTGCGCGGACCCGCAGCGCGGCCCAGCCCTGCGCCGACGATCGCTCCTGCGCCGGTCGCGACCCAAAGCGCCGGGCAGCCCGGCACTGCCGCGAGCGCGCGCCCGGCAGTGCGGCCCACGACCCAGCCAACGCCCCGGACCGCGTCGACTTCGCCTGCAAGAGCGACCGGGGCGCCCGCCGCCGCACCCGCGCCGGCCACCTTGACCCCGCCGACGCCCGAATCCGGCGCTCCCCTCCCCGCCCCGCAGCCCGGCGTCACCGCGACCGACAGCTTCGCGCTGCCGAAATTGACCGAAAGCGCGCCAACCGACGCGCCGGGCTGGTACTGGCCGTGGATCGCCGGCGGCGCTGCCGTGCTCGCGGGGTTGTTCGCGCTGCTGTGGTGGCGGCGGCGACCCGAGACCCTGGCGCTCGAATTCGAGCCGCCGGTTGTGGCCAAACCCGAGCCCAAGCCGAAGCCCAAGCCCAGCCCGGCTCCGGTCCCCACACCCGCAACCGCGGCCCCGCCGCCAGCCGTCATCCCCGCCTCGGGGCTGGGAATTGCGCTGGAAGCCCGGCGGATGAGCGCCTCGCTGATGGCAACCACGCTAAGCTACACGCTGAAGCTGACCAACCATTCGACCGAGCCGCTCTCGGCGCTGGCGGTGGAAGGCGACATGGTTTCGGCCCATGCCTCGCTGGCGCCCGACAAACAGATCGCCGGCAGCGCCCAGCGGCTCGAGCTGCGCCACGCGCTGGTCACCCTGGCCCCCGGCGAAAGCGCAGAGTTCACCGGCGACTTCCGCCTGCCGCTGAATGCGATCACCCCGATTCGCGCCGGAGCAGCGGCCTATTTCGTGCCGCTCGCCCGCCTGCGGGTCGAGGCCAGCCAGCCCTCGGGCGCGCAAATGGTCGAAGTGCAAACCTTCGTGGTTGGGGAACTGCCCGAAGCGCCCGGCGCGGCGCTGCGCCCGTTCCGGCTCGATCTGGGCCCGCGGACCTATTCGCGGCTGGGGCAGCGCGCGGTCGGTTAAGCCGATTCTCCCCCTCGACGGCGCGCTTCCATGCGGCTAGGCTCCTTCGCAACCGCAGCGAAGAGGGGCGCTTGCAGGTAACAGAACCTGCGCGAGGAGGACGCGAATATTATGGATAGTCTGGTTTCGACCGAGTGGCTCGCCAACGAAATGGGCGCAAGCGACCTCAGGATCGTCGATTGCACCAAGCACCTGCCTGGCACGGGGCGCGATCCCCTGGCCGAGTATGAGGCCGGGCATATCCCCGGCGCGGTGTTCATGGACCTGGGCGATCTGGTCGACACATCGCACCCGGTCGAGAACATGCTGCCCCCGGCTGAGAAGTTTGCCAGCCGCATGCAGTCGCTTGGCCTCGGCGATGGCAGCCGGATCGTGCTTTACGATGACAGCGCGGTGAAGACCTCTGCCCGCGCCTGGTTCATGCTCAAGATGTTCGGCGCGCACGATGTCGCGATCCTCGATGGCGGAATCTCGAAGTGGAAGGCCGAGGGCCGCCCGCTGGCCCAGGGCAAGGAAGTGCTGCGCCACCGCCACTTCACCGCCTGGCAAGATGACGCCAATGTGCGGACCAAGGCCCACGTGCTCGCCAATCTTCATTCGAAGGACGAACAGGTGGTCGACGCGCGCGGTGCGGCGCGCTGGTCGGGCGTGGAGGAAGACCCCCGCCCCGGCATCGCCTCGGGTCATATCCCGGGCTCGTTCAACGTCCCGTTCACCGCGCTTTACAACGCGGACGGCACGTTCAAGGACAAGGCCGGGATCAAGGCCGCCTTCGAAAGCGCCGGGGTGGACCTGGCCAAGCCGGTAACCACCAGTTGCGGCAGCGGGGTCACCGCCTGCGTCCTGCTGTTCGGTCTGAACCTGCTGGGCAAGGATGACACCGCGCTCTACGACGGCAGCTGGACCGAATGGGGCGCCGATCCGGATATGCCCAAGGCGGTAAAGGGCTGAACGGCACCCGTCTTGGCCAAAGATCCGCCTGACAATCTGAACCCCGCTACCCGCCTGGTAACCGGCGGGCGGCGGCCCGAATGGACCGGACCGGCGGTCAATCCGCCGGTCTGGCGGGCCAGCACGCACCTCTATGAAGACAGCGCCGCGCAGCAGGCCGGGCTGAAGGTCAACCAGGACGGCGTGTTCCACTATGGCGCGCGCGGCGGGCCTACCCAGTGGGCCTTGGCCGAGGCTTTGACCGAGCTTGAGCCCGGCGCGGCCGGAACGATGCTGTATCCCACGGGCCTCGCCGCCCCGGTGATGGCGCTGCTGGCTGTGCTCAGAGCCGGCGATGAATTGCTGGTTTCGGACAATTCCTACGATCCCAGCCGCACTTTCGCCGCGAAGGCCCTGCGCGACTACGGCATCTCCATCCGGTTCTTCGATCCGCACGACATTGATGGCTTCGCCGCGATGATTTCGGACAAAAGCCGCGCGGTGTTGCTGGAGAACCCGGGCAGCGTCTCGATGGAAATGTGCGACGTGCCCGCGCTGGCCAAGGCCGCCAAGGCGCGCGGGCTGGTGGTGTTGCTTGACAATACCTGGGCCGGGCCGACCGGTTTCCAGGCGCTGAAGCACGGCGTTGATATGTCAATCCTGGCGCTGACCAAGCATGTCGGCGGGCATTCGGACGTGATGCTGGGCAGCGTCACCGCCAACGCTGAATGGTATCCGCGGCTGCGCCGGCATTCGCTGATGCTGGGCCAGCAAGCCTCGCCCGACGATTGCGCACTGGCACTGCGCGGCTTGCGCACCATGGGGGTGCGGCTCGAACGCTCTTGCGCCAGCGCGCTGACCATCGCCGAATGGCTGCAAGGCCGCAGCGAAGTGGCGGCGGTGCTGTTCCCGATGCTGCCGGGCGCGCTGGGGCACGAACTGTGGAAGCGCGATTTCACCGGCGGCTGCGGGCTGATGACCGTCGTCCTGGCGGGCAAGGACCTGCGCGCGCGCGACGCCATGATCGACGCGCTCAGCCTGTTCGGGATCGGCTATAGCTGGGGCGGGTTTGAAAGCCTGGCGCTGGGCAGCCATCCCGAGCGTGACCGCGACGTGATGCCCTGGCCGCCGCGCGGGATTGCGCCCGAAAACCGCCATGCGGTGCGGCTATGGATCGGGCTTGAAGACCCGGCCGATCTCATGGCCGACCTGACCCGCGGCCTGGCCGCCTGGGCTGCGACGTGACAGTGCCGGCGCGGGTCAGCCAGGCAATCGCCGAACTCGACGCGATCGGCTTCGATGTGGGCTCTTTCCACATCTCGCTCTACCGCGCGCTGCTGATGCTGGCGGTGGTACTGGGAGTGCTGGTGGTGGGGCGGCTGGGCACTCTGCTGACGCGGCGGATGTTCCGACGGATGCACCGGCTCGATCCGGCCCAGCAATTGCTGGGTGAAAAGCTGTCGAGCGTGGGGTTGTGGCTGCTGCTCGGCCTGCTGGCGATCGACTTTCTGGGGATCGACCTGACCGCGCTGGCGGTATTCTCGGGCGCGATGGGGCTGGCGATCGGGTTCGGCCTGCAAAAGACCTTCGGCAACCTGATTTCGGGCATCATCCTGCTGATGGACCGCTCGATCAAACCGGGCGACGTGATCGCGGTCGGGACCGGCGCGGACAAGACCGTGGGCCAGGTCAACCGGATCGGGATCCGCGCGGTTTCGATCATCACCCGCGATCGGATCGAATACCTGATCCCCAACGAACTCTTGATGACCAGCCAGGTCGAAAATTGGAGCTTCACCTCGCGCGATGTGCGGGTGAAAGTGCATGTTCCGGTGGCATACGGCACCGATATCGAACTGGCCGAGCGGCTGATCCTGGAAGAAGCGCGCAAATTGCCGCGCATGCTTGATCGGCGTGAGCCCGAAGTCTGGTTGCACAGCTTTGCCGACAGCGCGATTATGTTCGAAGTCCAGCTGTGGATCGAGGATCCCGAAGAAGGTCTGGGCAATCTGCGCTCCGATCTGCTCAAGGCCGTGTGGCGGTGCTTCAAGGCGCAAGGGATCCATGTCCCCTTCCCGCAGCGCGACCTGCATATCAAGGAATGGCCGGGTAATCCTCCCAAGGGCGGCAAAAGCTGACCTAAGCCCCTGCAAAGGCATTCTGGCTGGCACCAGGCGCGACTGCGGCCCATTTCCGCACCATGACCACGAATGCCCCCTCTCCCGCAAAGGTCTGGCTGGTCGGTGCCGGCCCCGGCGATCCCGACCTGTTGACCCTGCGCGCTGCACGGCTGGTGATGAATGCCCAGCTGATCGTTCACGATGGGCTGGTCGATCCCGCGATCCTTGCTTTGGCCCGGCCCTCGGCGCGGCTGGTCTCGGTCGCCAAGAGCCGTTCGCGCCACACTCTGGCGCAGGATCAGATCAACGCACTGCTGGTGCGCGAGGCGCTTGCCGGAACCGAAGTGGTGCGCCTGAAGGGCGGCGATCCGTTCATTTTCGGGCGCGGCGGCGAAGAGGCCGAGGCTTGCCGCGCGGCCGGGGTGCCGGTTGAAGTCGTCCCCGGGATCAGCGCCGCGATCGGTGCCGCCGCGGCTGCACAGATGCCGCTGACCCACCGCAGCCACGCCTCGATCGTCAGCTTCGTGGCCGGGCAATGCAAGGGGCTGAGCGAACAGGACTGGTCGGGCCTGGCCGGCAAGGGCCGCACGCTGGTGATCTACATGGGCCTCGCCACTGCGGAAGCGATTGCCGAAAAGCTGATTGCCGACGGGCTGACCCCCGAAGTGCCCGTTGCGGTGATCGAAAACGCCACCCGCCCCCAAATGCGCGTGCTGCGCAGCTCGCTGGCGGGCCTGCCCGCGCTGGTCACCGCCCACAAGGTCAAAAGCCCGGCGGTGATCGTGATCGGCGAAGTCGCGGGCGAGCCCCAAACCAAACATCTGCGCGCATTGGCGCTGGAGGCTGCCCAGTGAAGATCCTGACCGGAAACGATTTGAAGAGCGGCGCGGTGACCTGGTGGGATGGCGTCCAGTGGTCGCTGCATGTCGAAGACGCGGTCGATGTCGGCGATCATGCCGATACGATCCTGGCCCGCGAACAGGCCGCGCGCCGCGTCAACGCCGCCTATGCGATCGAAGCGGCGAAGGACAAAGGCGGCGTGCGCCCCGCGCACATCAAGGACCGCATCCGCGCGCTCGGCCCGACCGTGCGCACCGACCTGACTTTGAAGCCGGCCGATCCCGAAGCCGGCAATTGGGTGATCTGATGTACAAGTACGACACTTACGACCAGGCGATGGTCGATGCCCGCGTCGAAGAATTCCGCGACCAGGTGCGCCGGCGCCTTGAAGGCCATATCACCGAGGACCAGTTCAAGCCGCTGCGGCTCATGAACGGGCTCTACCTGCAGCTCCACGCCTACATGCTGCGCGTGGCGGTGCCCTATGGCACGCTCAGCAGCGCACAGATGCGGATGCTGGGCGACGTGGCCGACAAGTACGACCGCGGCTATGGCCACTTCACCACCCGCCAGAACATCCAGTACAACTGGATCAAGCTGGAAGAAGCCCCCGATATCCTGGCTGATCTCGCCAAGGTCGAGATGCATGCGATCCAGACCAGCGGCAATTGCATCCGCAACACCACGTCTGACCAGTATGCCGGGGCCGCCGCCGACGAAGTGGTCGATCCGCGCCCCTATGCCGAACTG
>JANPMA010000101.1:0-16736 GCA_031422595.1 Novosphingobium sp.
GAGACGTTGCGCAAGGCGGCTTGATTTTCTCGCTTCCCCCTTGACGGGGGAAGGATACGAAGCCTTGGCGAGGGACGAGCCTAGGCGCAGTTGGATGGGGGTGGCCTGGCCCCAGACGCAATTTTGTGATTGCGACCTCACCCCCACCCAACCTTCGCTAGGCGGCATGGCCGCCAAGCTGCGGTATCCCTCCCCCATCAAGGGGGAGAAAAATTTGTCCAGCCCTCTGGCGTTCCCGCTCCGTTCCGATTAGCGTGGCGGGATGGACGGACAGATTCTCCCGATAGTATTGCTTTTGCTGGGCCTCGCAGCGGGCGCGCTGGGCGGCTGGTTTGCGGGTTCGCGCCCTGCGGCCGAGCTGCGCACGCGGCTGGATGAGGCTGAGGCTGAGGGCAAAGAGCTCGATTCGCGGTTCCGGGCTGCGGTGAAGGAACTGGGCGACGCTTCGATCCGGGTGGCGACGCTGGAAGCCAATGAGCGCAATTTCGACGAGCAGAAGCGCTTGCTGTTGACCGCCCAGGAAGAGCTCAAGAAGGAATTCGAAAACGCCGGGGCCAAGGTGCTGGCCAAGGCGCAAGAAGTGATGCTTGAGCGTGCGCAGCAGCGCTTCGCCCAGTCCGAGGAAAAGAACGAGGCGCGGATCAAAGCGCTGCTCGAACCGGTCGGACAGCGGCTGGCGAGTTATGAGGCGCAAGTTGGCAAGCTGGAAAAAGACCGCGTCGATGCTTTCGGTCAGCTCGGCGGGCTGATCCAGTCGCTGCGCGAGGGGCAGGAGCAGGTCCGCGCCGAGGCTGCGCGGCTGGGCAATTCGCTGACCAATGCGCCCAAGGCGCGCGGGCGCTGGGGCGAACGGGCACTGCAGAACGTGCTCGAACAGTGCGGCCTCAGTGAACACACCGATTTCAGCCTTGAGCATTCGCTGGATACCGAAGAAGGCCGGCTGCGGCCCGATGCCGTGGTCCATGTTCCGGGGCAGAAGAAGCTGGTGATCGACGCCAAGGTTTCGCTCAATGCCTACCAGGCAGCCTTCGAATGCAGCGACGATGCCGAGCGCAAGCGCCACCTCGATCTGCACGCCCGCTCGATGCGCAATCACGTCCAGACGCTTGGCGCGAAAAGCTATCAGAGCCAGTTCGACGAAGCGCCCGACTATGTGGTGATGTTCGTGCCCGGCGAACACTTCGTCGCCGCGGCGCTTGAGCATGACCCGGAGCTGTGGGATTTCGCCTTCCACAACAAGGTTCTGCTGGCCACTCCTACCAATCTGGTGGCGATTGCCCGGACCGTCGCGATGGTCTGGAAGCAGGACCAGCTGGCGCGCGAGGCGGTTGAGATCGGCAAGTCCGGGGCGGAACTCTATGGCCGACTGCGGACGGCTGCTGAGCATCTGAAGGGTGTTGGCGCTGGGCTGGACAGGGCAGTACGCAAGTACAACGATTTCGTCGGCAGTTTCGAGCGCAACGTGCTCACTTCGGGCCGCCGCTTGCGAGACAAAGGGATCGACATCGGCAAAGGTGAGATCGAGGATGTCCCGCTAGTCGAGACCCTGCCGCGCCATGCCGAAGGCGGGGTATTGGCAATCGACGGTCCTGAGGAAGAGGCTGAGGCTAGTCCTTCTGCCTGACCAGCTCGGCCTTGTGCTTGTCCGAATGGATCACCATCCGCTCGCCCGCGATGAAGAACCTCGGCTTGGCGCCCAGCAGATCGGCCACCGCGCGTTCCTGGTCCATCAGGCCGTCGCAATACATCTGGGTTGAGATGATCGGGCCGGTGATCAGGCGGCCTTGTTCTATTTTCAGGTCGCCGCCCATCCCGTTGCAACCGACATTTGCGCCGATCCGGTCTTGCTCGAAACTCAAGCTAGCCTTCGATGAGACCGGCGGCTGACCGTCAATCGCAACAAAGGTCCACTTGCTGCCGCCCGGATCGGCCTGCGAAGGCGTGGTTGCGGAGCAGGCGGCGAGCAGCATGATTGCTGGCAAGGTGAGGCGGTGGATCATGCAGCAGTCCTGCACCCGGTTGCCTGATCGCAGGCTGAACAATCAATCCAGCACGGCCAGCACTTCATAGGCCAGCACCGCGCCCGCGATTGCGGCGTTGAGGCTGTCGGCGCGGCCTTTCATCGGCATGGTGACGCGCAGGTCGCAGGCCAGTTCGTAGTCCTCGGGTAAGCCGCGGCTTTCGTTGCCGACCAGAATGAAGCACGGCGCCTGATAGCGCGCGCCGCGATAGGGCACGGCATCGCGCAAGCTGGCGGCGACCAGCTGGCCCTCGCCGCCGCGCAGCCAGGGCAGGAACTCTTCCCAGCGTGCCTGGGCAATTTTCTGCGTGAAGACCGCGCCCATGCTGGCGCGGACGGCCTCGACACTGAACGGATCGGCGCAGTCATCGATCAGGATCAGCCCGCCCGCACCGATCGCGTCGCCGGTACGCAGCATGGTGCCCAGATTGCCCGGGTCGCGCAGCGCCTGGGCGACCAGCCAGATCTTCGCTTTCGAACGGTCAAGCGCGGTCAGCGACGTGTCGAATTCGGCATAGACCGCGCAGACCGCCTGCGGATTGTCCTTGCCGGTGACTTTGGCGAGCAGGTCCGCCCCCATCTCGATCACTTCGCCCCCGGCGGCCTGCACATCGGCCTCAAGCGCATCCAGCAACGGATGCGGATCGCGCCCCGTGGCCATCACCAGCAGTTCGGGAATGTGGCCCACCGCGCGCGCATCGGTCAGCAGCCGCAGCCCCTCGGCCAGGAACTTGCCCGCAGCCTTGCGGTGCTTCTTCTCGCGCAAGCTGCGCAAGTACTTGACCGTGAGATTGGAAAACCCGGTTATCAGGCGGCGCTCAGCCACGCATCAGTCCTCGCCGAAGCCGTCCTTGACCAGGCCGACCAGCTTGAGCAGCGCCAGGTCCGCGCCTTCGCCGGTGACCGCGATCTCTACCGAATCGCCCTTGGCCGCGCCCAGCATCATCAGCCCCAGGATCGAGCCACCGACCGCCTCGTTGCCGTCCTTGTGAACCATTACCTGCAGCCCGTCGCCCAGCTTGGCCACCGCATTGACGAATTTGGCGCTGGCCCGCGCGTGGAGCCCCCGGTTGTTGACGATCTCGACGCTGGCGCGGTGTTCGGACATGCTACCCCTGTGCGGTCTTGCTAAGCGTCCTGGCCCAGGAACTCCGAGGCGACGGTGATATAGTTGCGGCCCGCATCGCGCGCCGCAGTGACGGCCTTGGTCAGGTCCATGCAGCCGCGCGCCTTGGCCAGCCGGATCAGCATCGGCAGGTTGATCCCGGCGATAACCTCGACCTTGCCCTTTTCCATCAGCGAAATCGCGAGGTTGGAAGGCGTGCCGCCGAACAGGTCGGTCAGGATGATCGCGCCCGCGCCGCTATCCATCGCCTTCACCGCAGCGCCAATTTCGGCCCGGCGGGCTTCCATATCGTCGTTGGGGCCGATGCAGACGGTTGCCACGTTCTCCTGCCGGCCGACGACATGCGTCATCGCGTTGACGAATTCCTCGGCCAACCTTCCATGCGTTACCAGGATCAAACCGATCATGAGGGGAATGCACTCCGAATCCGAACCCGGGCGAGTCGCACCGGCGAATGCGGCAGCGCCATGACGCCAAGCGCGGCCACGGTCAATGCTTTCCTTCGACCACGTCAGCCGCGCGGGCGGACAGATTGCGGTGGAGCACGCTGGGGGCATAGCCTGCCAGGCGCAGTTCTGCGGCCATTTGCTCGGCGCTGAAAACCGAACGGTGCCGCCCCCCGGTGCAGCCGAAGGCAATGTTCACATAGGCTTTGCCTTGCGCCTTGTAGCGCGGCAGCAACAGCAGGATCAGGTCGCGGATCCGGGTAAAAGCCTCGTCCCAGGCCGGGTCCTGGCGAATGTGATCGGCCACCGCCTGGTCCTGCCCGGTTTGCTCGCGCAGCTCAGGGTCCCAGTGCGGATTGTCGAGGAAGCGCATGTCGAACACCAGGTCGGCGATCGGCGGCATGCCGCGGGCAAAGCCGAAGCTGCTGACCGAAACGGTCGTTTCGACCAGCGCGGTTTCTTCAAAGCGCTCACGGATCGCCTGCTGAAGGTCGTTGCTGGTGAAGTCGGTGGTCGACACCACCATGTCGGCCCAGCGCCGCAGCGGCTCCATCAGCTCGCGCTCGGCGGCGATCCCGCTTGCGGCGGGCAGGTCCTGCGCCAGCGGGTGGCGCCGCCGCGTCTCGTTATAGCGCCGCTCCAGCTCGCGCCCGGCGCAGTCTAGGAACAGTGTGGTGATCTCCAGGTCCTCGCGGCGGCTCAGCGCCTTGACCTGCTGGATCACCTTGTTGGGATCGAAGCCGCGGGTGCGCGAATCGAACCCGATCGCCAGCGGCGCGCGCAGCTCGCTGGCCGGAGCATCGGCGCGGTCGATCAGGCGGCCCAGCAGGCGGATCGGGAAATTGTCGATCACTTCCCAGCCCAGGTCCTCCAGCACCTTGAGCGCGGTCGATTTGCCCGCGCCCAGCAGGCCAGTCACCAGCAACAGGCGTTGTCGCGAAGGGGCAGGGGACTCGGTCATGGTCGTTGCACCATAGATGGGGCCGGATGGCTGGAATGTGAAGCGCGCCGCCCGCGCTGTCCCCGATGGGGACTCGGGCCAAAGCGGGCAACTCTGATCGGTTCGCCGCACGGTGCGCTCGAATGGTCCGCTCGGCGCTTGCCTTTATCCGGCTTGTTCATGACAGCGACCGCCACAAACGGGGTTCGCCGCACCAATGCAGTGCGAAGGAGTAAACAGAGATGCAACGTGTTTCCCAAAGGCCGGGAGTTTTCCTCCTGCTCACCGCGCTCGCCTTGCCGGTATCGGGCCAGCTTTCCGCGCAAACCAGTGAAGCGCCGCCGACCAATTCCAACATCGTCGTCAGCGGCATCCGCCTGCCGGCCGGCCCCGAGGTCAAGGGTACCATCACTGCGCGCAACGACGAGAAGATCAAGGTTGCCATGGCCGATGGCACCAGCACGGTGGTCACGATCAACGATGAAACAAAGGTCAAGGCCAGCGGCGGCCTGTTTGGCGGTGGAGCCAAGCTGGGCGCTGATGCGCTGCTCAATGGCTTGCCGGTCACCGTCAAGACTCTGCGGGGCGAAGACGGCGGCCTGATCGCCAGCCAGATCACATTCAAGAACGGCGATCTCAAAACTGCGCGGATGATCCGCCAGGGCACCGCCCAGCAGTTCGAGGAACAGACCGCCGCGACCGAGGCGCTGCGTGGGCGGATGGCCGATATCGACAAGTACAATATCAAGGGCACCACCAACGTCTTCTTCGCTACCGGCAAGTCGGCGCTCAATCCGCAGGCCAAGAACGAGCTGTGCACCGCGGCGACCCAGGCCGACGGCATGAACAACGCCATGATCCTGGTGGTCGGCTACACCGATTCGGTCGGCAGCGAGGAATACAACCAGGTCCTCAGCGAAAAGCGCGCCGGGGCGGTGATCAATTACCTGCAGCAGTACTGCAAGTGGAAACCCTACCGCATGCTGACCCCCACCGGCATGGCCGAAGCCGATCCGCTGGCGGACAATTCCACCGAAGAAGGCAAGGCCCAGAACCGGCGCGTGTCGGTCAATGTGCTGGTCAGCAAGGGCCTCGACGGGATGTAGGCTGCGCGGGGCGGGTTTAACCCGCCCCATAGCGTTCGAGCGCGAGTTCGGCCTTCAAGGCCAGCTCTAATCCCCCCGGCCAGACCCGCACCAGCGGCAGTTCCACGCCGCCCAGTTCGGTCCGCTCTGCCGCCTCGATAAACCGCAGAGCATCCGGGTCGAGCTTCAGCACCAGCGCCACCGCCACATCGCTCGCCACCGGGAACTGCAGCAGGCCGAGGTTGCGCACCTCGAGCAGCCCCGCGATCCTGGGTGGGGGGCTGGCGATCAGGCGGTCGCCTTGTCTTTCCAGCGTTACCCCATCGTCGCCCACCAGCACGGCGCCGCGGTCGATCAGGGTCAGGGCGAGGGTGCTCTTACCGCTGCCGCTGGGGCCTTCGATCAGCAGCGCGCGGCCGTTCAGGGCGACGCAGGTGGCGCGGTGGAGGATGGGGGTGGTCAAGAAAGCCCCTCCCCTTCAGGGCGTTCAGAGGCACGTGCCTCTGAACGCGGGTTGGGGTGGGGCATGTCAGGAACAACCCCCACCCCTCCGCCGCTTCGCGGCTCCTCCCCTCCCCTGAAGGGGAGGGGCTTGGCAAGGCGCTTTGTTGCCCTCACTCCCCGTCCTCCTCTTCCTCGGGCACCGGCAGTTCGAGCACGAGGCAGCCACCCGGCTTGCCGTCGCTGCGGTCCTCAGCGGTCAGCGTGCCGTCGTGGTCTTCGGCGATGGTCCGGGCGATGGCCAGGCCTAGCCCTGAGTGGCTGCCGAACTGTTCGCCTTCCGGGCGCAGCGAGTGGAAGCGGTCGAAGATCTTCTCGCGCGCCTCCAGCGGAATGCCCGGTCCCTCGTCACTCACAGTAAGCGTCATGCGGTCACTATGGCGTTCGATCGCGACAGTCACCGTGCCGCCCGGCGGTGAGAACGAGCAAGCGTTGTCGAGCAGGTTGACCAGCACGCGTTCCAGCCGCGCGGCATCGCCAAGGACCGTCCATGGCCCGGCATCGTGCGGTTCGACCCTGACCACGCACTGGCCGTTGTCTCCGCGCTCGTCGCGGGCCCGGACCAGCCTCTGAGCCAGGCTCATCAGGTCCAGCTCGTCGAACTGGGTGCGGCTGAGTTCGGCATCGATCCGGCTGGCTTCGGCGATTTCGGTAACCAGCCGGTCTATCCGCTTGACGTCGTGCGCGGCGATCGCGGCCAGTTCGGCGCGCAGCCCTTCGTCCTTGACCTTTTCAAGGCTTTCGAGCGCGCTGCGCAAGCTGGCGAGCGGGTTCTTGATTTCATGCGCGACATCGGCGGCGAAGCGTTCGACCGCGTCGATCCGGTGGCGCAAGGCTCCGGTCATGTCGGACAGCGCGCGGGCCAAAAGGCCGATCTCGTCGCCGCGCTCGGGCAGGCGTGGCACTTCGACCGCGCGGTCGCGCCCCAGCCGGACCCGCACCGCCGCACGGACCAGCGCGCGCAGCGGCTGGACAATGGTGCGGGCCAGGAACAGGCTCAATTGGATCGAGAGCAGGAAAGTCACCGCCAGCACGATCGCGAGGGTCTGGCGTGCGTCGCGCACCGCCTCGGTCACGTCGGGGGCGTTGCGGGTGGTCAGCAAGGCGGCGCCCTCGCTTCCCACCCGGGTCGCAGCGCTGATTACAGGGGTCTCATCGGGCGCGGCGCGCTGGGTGATGATCGTCTCATTGCTGGCGAGACTACGGCCCAGTTCGGGCCAGGCCTGCGCGCCTTCGCTGGCGGGTTCGGCATAGGGCTCGATCGGATCGGTGCCCAGCACCCAGTTCATCGAATGGTCGAGGCTGCGCGCGACCTTGATCAGCCCGGGGTCCTCATCCGGGTCCGCAAAGATGAAGCTGGGGCCGGTGACCTGGAAGCTGTCGATCGCAAGCTTTCCACTGGCGTCGTAGAGCCTGAGCCGCAAGTGCTGGTCCATCCCGATCCGCCCGGCCAGCGCGGCCCGCTGGCGCGGCGGGGCGGCGGCCAGCGCGGCGGCGGTGATTTCGGCCTCGGCCCGGGCCAGCTGAAAGCGTTCCGCGAGCAGGCCCTTGCGGTACGAATCGATGTAGAACAGGCTGCCCGCCATCAGCCCCAGCGCGATCACGTTGACCGCCAGGATCCTGACAGTCAGCGAAGTGCGCCGGGTCCATTGCCGCCGCGCGGGGCGGGCTGCGGGCAGGGCCTCAGCCATCGGCGAACGAGTAGCCTGCGCCGTAGAGCGTCTCGATCCCGGAAAATTGCGGATCGACACTGCGGAATTTGCGGCGCAGCCGCTTGATGTGGCTGTCGATCGTGCGATCGTCGACAAACACATCGTCGCTGTAGGCCGCGTCCATCAGCTGGTTGCGGTTCTTGATCACCCCGGGGCGCATGGCCAGCGCCTCAAGGATCAGGAATTCGGTAACGGTCAGCGAAACCGGCTGGCCCGCCCAGGTTACCTGGTGGCGGGCTGGGTCCATGCTGAGCCGCCCGCGCTGGATGATCTCGCCGCCCTCGGCCTCGTCCTGTGCCTCGATCTCGCCGCGGACCAGTTCGCTGCGGCGCAGGATCGCGCGGATCCGGGCGACCAGCAGGCGTTGGCTGAACGGTTTGGTGATATAGTCGTCGGCGCCCATGGCCAGCCCCAGCGCCTCGTCGGGCTCCTCGTCCTTGCTGGTCAGGAAAATTACCGGCAGGGCGCTCTTCTCGCGCAACTTCTGCAGCAGCTCGAGCCCGTCCATCTGCGGCATCTTGATGTCGCAGACTGCCAGGTCGGGCGGATTCTCGAGCAGCGCCTTGAGCGCCGCTGCCCCGTCTGAATAGACCCGCGTGGCAAAGCCTTCGGCCTGAAGCCCGATCGAGACCGTGGTCAGGATGTTGCGATCATCGTCGACCAGCGCAATCACTTGCTGGCGCGGCGCTTCGGGGCTGGGCGGATCGGGATCGGACATGGTTCGGCAATCGGCTGAATTGCTGGGAATATGGGGTTAGCCGTTAACGCCCAGTCGCGCAATTGTACTGCGATTCCGAATCAAGATGCTGAAAATAAACGTAGTAATGGTCATCATCAGCCAGTTTGACGGAATCACCTGTCCCCGCTATGCGCGCCGCACAGGCCCGCCGCATTCGTATGCGGAATGGAGCCATGACCATGGAGATCACCTTGAGCACGCTTTCCTACCCGCTTGAACAGCAGGGCCTCGCCACCGCTGCGACGATTCACGCCAACCTCGGCACCGCGCCGCTGGTTGAGCATGCATTGTGCAAGGGTGAGGGGCGGCTGACCAAGGACGGCGCGCTGCTGGTCGATACTGGCCGGTTCACCGGACGCAGCGTCAAAGACAAGTATGTCGTGCGCGATGCGACCACCGAAAGCAGCATCAACTGGGGCGCGATCAACCAGCCGATGGCCTCTGCGCATTGGGCCAACCTGAAGGCCGATTTCCTGGCCGCGCTGAAAGACAAGGACGAGCTCTACGTCGCCGATCTGTTCGGCGGCAGCCAGGCAGAATACCGCGTCAACGTGCGCGTGATCACGCAGCTCGCCTGGCACAGCCTGTTCGTCCGCACTTTGCTGGTGCGCCCGACCGCCGAAGAGCTGGCCGGCTTTGTGCCCGAATACACCATTCTCAACCTGCCGAGCTTCAAGGCGAACCCAGAGCGCCACGGCTGCCGCAGCGACACGGTGATCGCGGTCAACTTCACCGAAAAGCTGATCCTGATCGGCAACACCGAATATTCGGGCGAGATGAAGAAGGGCGTGTTCGGGCTGCTCAACTTCCTGCTCCCGGCGCAGGGCGTGATGCCGATGCACTGCAGCGCCAACATCGGCGCCGACGGCAAGAGCGCGATCTTCTTCGGCCTCTCGGGCACCGGCAAGACCACGCTTTCGGCCGACGCCAGCCGCACCTTGATCGGTGACGACGAGCACGGCTGGTCTGACCAGGCGGTGTTCAACTTCGAAGGCGGTTGCTACGCCAAGATGATCAACCTCTCGGCCGAGGGTGAGCCGGAGATCTACGCCACCACCAAGATGTTCGGTACGATCCTTGAGAACGTGGCGATGGACGAAGCAACCCGCGAGCTCGACTTTACCGACGCCAGCAAGACCGAAAACACCCGCGGCGCCTATCCGATCGAATTCATCCCGAACACCAGCGAGAAGAACCTCGGCCCCCCGCCGTCGAACATCATCTTGCTGACCGCGGATGCGTTCGGGGTGCTGCCGCCGATCGCGCGGCTCACCCCCGACCAGGCGATGTACCATTTCCTGTCGGGCTACACCGCCAAGGTCGCCGGCACCGAAATCGGCGTGACCGAACCCGAGGCGACCTTCAGCACCTGCTTTGGCGCCGCCTTCATGCCGCGCCATCCCAGCGTTTACGGGAACCTGCTCAAGAAGCGGATCGCCGAAGGCGGGGCGCAGTGCTGGCTGGTCAACACCGGCTGGTCGGGCGGCAAGGCGACCGAGCCGGGGATCAAGCGGATGCCGATCAAGGCCACCCGCGCGCTGCTCAACGCCGCGCTCGACGGCAGCCTGGGCAATGCCGAATTCGTGCGTGATCCCAACTTCGGGTTCGAAGTGCCGGTGGCGGTGCCGGGCGTTGACAGCAATCTGCTCGACCCGCGCGGTGCCTGGGCTGATGGCCAAGCCTATGACCGCAACGCGCAAGAGCTGGTCGGCAAGTTCGTCCAGAACTTCGCCCAATTCGTCGACTACGTCGATCAAGGCGTGCTCGATTCGGCCCCCAAGGCCGCCTGACCCGGGACACTCCGGGTCGTGAATTGACCCGGAGTTTCCAAGTCATGACCGACCGTTCGATCCGTTTTTTCGTTAGCGATGCCGCCATTCGCCATCTGGGCGAGGGGCTGCTGGCGCGCACCCTGCCCAAGGCTGAGTGGACCCACGAAGCGCATCTCGCCGCCTGCGCCTGGCTGGTGCTGGAGCGGCCCGATGTGGCGCCCGAAACCGACTTGCCCGGCATAATCCGCAGCTACAACGTCGCGGCGGGCGGAGTGAACGACGACACGCAGGGCTATCACGAGACCCTGACCCAGCTCTACATCCGAGGCGTGCGGCGGTTCCTTGCCAGTTGCGAGGCGGAGGGCCTGCTGGCCAAAGTCAACGCGCTTTTGGCCAGCGAAATGGCTCCGCGCGATTGGCCGCTGCGCCTCTATTCGCGCGAATTGCTGTTCTCGGTGGCTGCGCGGCGGGGTTGGGTTGAGCCTGATTTGGCTGCATTTTGACTTGGCCACGGCAGGCCAAAGGTCCATGCTCGCCATTCCCCGTATTTAGGAGTCGCAATTATGGGAATGCTTGACGGAATCATGGGTCAATTGGGCGGCGCGGACATCGGCGGACTGGCCGAGAAGTTTGGCCTGCCCAAGGAAATGGCCGAAAAGGCCGTGGCTGCGCTGGGCCAAAGCCACGCCGAACCGGGCGACACGATCGCCGGCGCCGCAGCCAAGACCGGGCTCGATCCCTCGACGCTGAGCCAGATGGCCGAGCAACTGGGCGGCGAAGGCGGGCTGGGCAAGCTGTCGGAAATGCTCAAGGGCAATTCGGCGCTGTCGGGGCTGACGGGTATGCTCGACCGCGATGGCGACGGCAATCCGCTCAACGATATCGCCGGGATGGCCAGCGGGTTGTTCGGCAAGAAGTAGCTTCCTCTCTCACTTGCCACGCTGCGACCATCCGGCTATCAACGATTGTGAACGTTCACAGAAATCGCTTTAGGGGATGGACGCAGCATGGCAGCGATCAGATTTGGCATGGCGTTGACGTTGACCGTATTGGCTGTCGGGTGCGGTGATGGCAGCAGTGCGAGCGGCGTTGTTGTACCGGTGCCCACGCCATCTCCGACACCAAGCCCGAGTCCAACTCCCACTCCTACGGCCACGCCAAGCTTGCGCCTGGTTTTTGCAGACGAGTTCAACACGGCAGCACTCAATCGCACATTATGGAATGTCGAGGGGCCTGACTTCTGGGTCAACAATGAAGTTCAGGCCTATGTCGACAGCGCTGAAACCATCAGCTTTACGACTCCGGCCGGAGCCGATGGCGGGGCATTGACGCTCAGGCCGGTCTACAAGCCCGGGTTCTTGACGCCCAGCGGGCGCAGAACCGATTTCGTTTCAGGACGAATCAACACCAGCCAAAAGTTCGATATCACTTACGGCAAGATTGAAGCACGGATCCGTATGCCGGACGCAACCGGTGTGTGGCCGGCTTTCTGGATGCTCGGTTATGGCACTTGGCCTGACAGCGGCGAAATCGACATCATGGAAAATGTCGGAGATAAGAGCTGGACCAACGCGGCAATCCATGGCCCGGGATATTCCGGCAATACCCCCCTGGTGCAGCGGCAGAACTTCCCAGCGGGTCAGGACGCAACCGGTTGGCACATCTACAGTGTCGAGCGCGGCATCGATACCATCGTCTTTTCGGTCGATGGCCGTGAATACTATCGCGTCACCCGCGCGATGGTTCAGGCCCATGGAGCCTGGCGCTTTGATCGGCGGCAGTATCTGATCCTGAATTTTGCCCTGGGAGGCGTCTATCCCAATGCTGTCAACGCAGTCACCACGCCCTATTTCGGCATGCCGCAAGCAACCGCCGATCGGATTGTCCGGGGCGAGGTTTCAATGGAAGTGGACTGGGTTCGGGTCTGGGAAGCATCCTGATCCGAGCCTCGCCAATGCAGCTTTCGCTGGCCGCATTGCCGAACAAGAAAGGGCCCCAGACCGACTGGTCTGGAGCCCTTGTTGTTTCAAGGCGTGCTATGCTCAGTCGAGCATGCTGGCAGGAACCCTGCCACCGTTTTCGGACAGGCCCTTCATCACCGCCTTGTGCAGCGCGATGTTTTCTTCGGCCGAGCCCGAATAGTCGGAATCGCCCAGTTCCTGCGCCAGTGCCTTGCGGTTTTCATAGCTGGGGTCGATCCCGAGCAGCTTCATCAGATCGACGATCGAGCTTTGCCAGTTGAGGCCATCGGCGCCGTTCATGCCGCCAAGCACTGCTTCGACGTCAACCGGTTCCGGCGCGGGCGCAGCCTCTGCCATCGGGATTGCCGGTGCATCGGCGGGCGGGGTGGCGGCTTCGGCCTTGCTGCCGAAAATTGCGTCTTTGATCTTGCTGAAGAAACCCATGGGTTATGACTCCTGTTTCGGTGGCGACTCGGGGCGAGCCGCCGGACCCCTGCTGCTAGTGGCCTAGCACGGGATTGTGACAGCTGAAGAATATTTATCCTGGCTCAACCCGCTTTCTTTTCAGCAATATAGCGCCCGACATTTGCGCCTAGCACGTCGAGCGGGACATTGCCGCCGCCGACCACTGCATCGTTGAAATCCCTGAGGTCATACCGCGCGCCCAACTCCGCCTTGGCGCCCTCGCGCAGCCGCAGGATTTCGCTATGGCCCATCTTGTAGCCGCAGGCTTGCCCCGGCCATGAGCAGTACCGGTCGACCTCCGGCGTGACCTCGCTCAGCCCCGAACCATTGGTCTCGGCGAACCATTTGATCGCCTGTTCGCGGGTCCAGCGCTTGGCGTGGAGCCCGGTATCGACCACCAGCCGGCAAGCGCGGAAAGCGATCGACTGGAGGTAGCCCAGCCGCCCGACCGGATCGCCCTCATAGGCGCCCAGTTCGTCGCCCAAGGTCTCGGCATAGAGCGCCCAGCCTTCGCTGTAGGCGTTGAAAGCCAGCAAGGTGCGGATCAACGGCAGGCGGTTGGCATATTCGCCCTGCCAGACGTGCCCCGGAATACCCTCATGGAAAGCCAGGGTGGCCAGCGAATAGCGGCTGTGGCGGTTCACATCGCCCAGGTTGAGCCAGATCTTGCCGGGAATCTTGCCGTCCTTCGATCCGGCCCCGCCATAGGCGCCCGGCGCGCCGTCTTCCTCGGCGATCGGCAGACGGCGAATCTCGAGATTGCCGGGCACCAGCGTGCGGAATGCTTGCGGCAGCTTGCCACGGATGAAATCAATCTTGCCCTGCATGGTGGCGATGATCTCGGCGCGGCCCTTGTCGTCGGGGGAGAACAGGAACCGCGGGTCCTCGCCCAGCGCGGTCATCCGCTCGCCGACGGTGCCCTTAGTGAAGCCCAGGCCGCGCAGGATCGGGTCCATCTGGCCGTGCAAGTCCTTGAGCGCCTCCAGCCCGAGCGCATGGATTTCGTCCGGCGTGCGCCGCGTGGTGGTGCTCGCGCGCAGCGCCCAGGCGTACCATTCATCGCCGTGCGGGCGCGCCCACAGGCCGGCGTCCAGCGTCGCCTGCTCGCGCTGGAGCTTGAGTTCGGCGAGCTGGCTGGCAAGCGCCTTGGCCACCGGTCCGGTGGCGAGCGCACGGGCCCGGAGTTCCCAGGCACCACGGATATTGCTGGTCCGCCTGGTCAGCGAGCTGACCAGCCCGCCGCCGCTGCTGGCATCCTTGAGCGTCAGTTCCAGCTGGCGGATCGCCTTGTCGAGCAGGAAGGCCGGAGGAACCAGGCCCATGCCGCGCGCGGCCTTGATCCGGCCGAGTTCGCCCCCAAGCTGCACCGGGAACTGCGCCAGCCGGGCCAGATAGGCTTCGGCATCGGCTCTGGTCTTGACTTGGTGTTCGCTATCCAGGAACCGCGGCGTATCGAGATAGGCCCCGACGTTCTGGATGACCACATAAGGCGCGTTGCGCCAGCCGCCCACCGCGACATCGCCGTAGGGCAAGGCAAACCCATCGAGCGCGACCGAGAACGCGCTCTTCATCACCGCCAGGCTGGTGCGCGTGGCGGGATCGAGCCTGGCGTTCTCATGGCGCTTCGCCCCGGTCAGCGCCGTACGCAGCAGCGCCGCGATCCGTGCCTGCCCGGCCGCCGAACGGTCGCCCAGCTTGGCGCGCAGGCCCGCGTGGACCCCGGTATCGATCCCCAGCGAGGTGGCGCTCTCGGGCGAGAGGCCGACCAGCTGCCAGGCGACCCAATCGAGATAGGCCTGTGCCGATCGCGTGCCGCTATTGAGCACCGGGCGGGCCTGCGCCGATTCGAGCGCGAGAAACGAGGCCGCGCCGCCCAGCAGGGCAAGCGTCTGGCGGCGGGAAATGGCGTGTGGATCGAACATGGCGCAGGTGATGCTGCGGCGCGCCACTTGAGTCAAACACCTGCAATATTTTGCTCTGGCCCGGCGGTTTCGTCGGAGCTAAGCCAAGCAGGTACACGGCCAATCCCGGCCGCCCGGAGGGTTTGTACCATGGCCAGCGCCGACATAATCAGCATCCTGCAACAGACCGGCGGGATTTCCGCGATTGCCGAACAGCTCGGCATTCCCCCGCAAATGGCCGAGGCCGGCGCTGGCGCGCTGCTGCCCGCGATTGTCGGCGGGATGAGCAAGCAGGCCCAGGCCCAGGGCGGCGGTGAGGGCGGCCTGGGCGGGCTGATCAATATCCTCGGTTCGCTGGGCGGGGCGGGGCTGGCCGAAAACGTGCTGGGGCCCGAGCCGACCCAGGTCGAAAAAGGCAACGACGTGCTGGGCCAGATCTTCGGTTCCAAGGATGTCAGCCGCACCGTGGCCGATCACGCCTCGGGCCAGACCGGGATCGACCCCTCGATCCTCAAGAAGATGCTACCGATCCTGGCGATGCTGGTCGCGGGCTATTTCTCGCACCAGGCCGGCGGCGGGCAGCAACAGGGCGGGGGCGGCATCCTGGGTTCGGTTCTTGGTTCAGTGCTGGGCGGCGGTCAGCAAGGCGGCGCGGGCGGGATTCTCGGCTCGGTGCTGGGCTCGGTGCTCGGCGGCGGCGGGCAGCAGGCGGCACCGGCTGGCGGCGGTTTGGGCGGGCTCGGCTCGCTGCTTGATATGGACGGCGATGGCAACCCGCTCGACGATATCATCGGCATGGCGGGCAAGCTCGTCCGGTAAGTCAAAGGGGCGCGCTGATGGCGCTGGATACTGTCCTGTCGATCATGGTGCTGGCGTGCCTGGCTTTGGTGCTGGGCGCGCTGGCGCTGTGGCGGCGCGGTGGGCAGCGCAAGCAGGTGGCGCTGATGCTGGTCCTGGCGGCGGTGCTGGCCGTGAATGTGGCGATCTGGGTGGTGCCGGACCAGCAGGGCAAGGCGCCGATCGGGCAGGAGCTCAGGTAAATCCTCCCCGGAACGGGGAGGGGGACCATGCAGAGCATGGTGGACGGGTACGCGCGAGTGATCCCTGCCTCGCTGGCAAGCTCCAGGAGTGACCCTTCGCGGTTGTGATCACCCGCGCGTACCCCTCCACCATCCCTGCGGGATGGTCCCCCTCCCCCAAGGGGGAGGAACTACCTAATCGGGCAATCCGGCGAAAGCCGCATATCGAGGTAATTGTCCACCGAGCGCATCAGGTCGCCCATTTCCGCTTCGAAGAAGTGGTTGGCGCGGGGGATTTCCTCGTGGTGGATGGTGATGTGCTTTTGCGTGCGCAGTTTGTCGACCAGCTTCTGGACCGAATTTGGCGTCACCACGGTATCGCCAACGCCCTGGATCAGGATGCCCGAGGCGGGGCAGGGGGCAAGGAAGCTGAAATCGTACATGTTGGCCGGCGGGGCGACCGAAATGAAGCCGCGGATCTCCGGGCGGCGCATCAACAGCTGCATGCCGATCAGCGCGCCAAAACTGAAGCCCGCGACCCAGGTGGTCGAGGCTTCGGGGTGGATCGACTGGACCCAATCGAGCGCGGCGGCGGCATCGCTGAGTTCGCCGATCCCGTTGTCAAAGCTGCCCTGGCTGCGCCCGACTCCGCGGAAATTGAAGCGCAGCGTGGCAAAACCGCGGTTGGCAAAGGTCTTGTAGAGCGATTGGGTGATCCGCTCGTTCATCGTGCCCCCGGCCTGCGGGTGCGGATGAAGGATCATCGCCACCGGCGCGCGCGGGCGGCCAGCGGGCTGGAAACGGCCTTCAAGGCGGCCTTCGGGTCCGGGAAAGATCACTGCGGGCATATAAATTGGTGCCTGTTCTTGCTGGCCCATGGCGCCGCGTCCGGGGATTTCTCGGATGCCGGACCGCTTTGGACTAGGATCGGGAAGCAGGCGCTATATAGAAACGAGTGTCCGAAAAGCAACGATTGCGAACATGTCCGCCCAATTCATCTATCTTGACCATCAGGCGACCACCCCGCTCGCCCCCGAAGCGCGCGCGGC
>JANPMA010000102.1:0-4775 GCA_031422595.1 Novosphingobium sp.
CTATTCGACGATGAAGGCCAACATCCAGACTGCGCTCGATGGCACGCTGCCGCAAGTGCTGCTCGCTGAAGCAGAAGGCCAGCGCTTGGCCGGGGCCTCCGCCGACGCGATGGAGGGCGGCATGGCCTTCCTGCAAAAGCGCAAGGCCGAGTTCAAGGGCAGGTAATGCTGTTCTTCAACAGCCCCAACCCCGCGCCCAACCCGCGCCGGGTGCGGATCTTCGCAGCGGAGAAGGGGATCGCGCTCGACATGCGCGAGGTCTCGATCCCGGCGCGTGAGCACAAGTCGGACGAATTCGTCGCGCTCAACCCGCGCGGACAGACCCCGGCGTTGCAGCTCGATGACGGGACGGTGATCGCTGAATCTGTGGCGATCTGCCGCTATCTGGAGGGGCTTCACCCTGAGCCGCCGCTGTTCGGCACCGGTGCCAAGGAGCAGGCGCTGGTCGAGATGTGGAACCGGCGGGTGGAAATGGTGCTGATGCCGCCGGTCGGCGCGGTCTGGGTTCATACGCACAAGTTCACCGAACGGCTTCCCGGGCGCATTGTCGAATGGGGAGAAAGCAACCGCCCGCGCATCCTCGATGCGATGCGGTTTTTCGACGCCTCGCTGGACGGCCGTGAATTCCTCGCCGCCGATCACTTCACGATCAGCGACATCCTGCTGCTGACCACGATCGATTTTTCGACCTTCATCGGCATGCCGGTGCCCGACGACCTCTCCCACTTGCGCGCCTGGCACGCGCGCGTCTCCGCCCGGCCCAGCGCCGCGGCCTGATTGGTACGATGATGAGCAAACCGACTGTAACCGATTGGCAGGCCGCCGCGACCAAAGAGGTCAAAGGGAAAGACCTGACCTGGCACACCCCAGAGGGCTTCGACATCAAGCCGCTCTACACGGCTGAGGACGCGGGCGTTTCTGACTCTGGCCCGGGCCTGCCGGGCTTCGCCCCGTTCACCCGGGGGGTGCGCGCCAGCATGTATGCAGGCCGCCCCTGGACGATCCGCCAGTACGCCGGGTTCTCGACCGCCGAGGAATCGAACGCCTTCTACCGCCGCAACCTCGCGGCCGGGCAAAAGGGCCTGTCGGTTGCTTTCGATCTGGCCACCCACCGTGGGTACGATTCAGACCACCCACGCGTACTGGGCGATGTCGGCAAGGCCGGGGTGGCGATCGACAGCGTCGAGGACATGAAGATCCTGTTCGACGGCATTCCGCTCGATCAGATGAGCGTCAGCATGACCATGAACGGCGCGGTGATCCCGATCCTGGCGTTCTTCATCGTCGCGGGCGAGGAGCAAGGGGTCGATCAGGCCCAGCTCGACGGGACCATCCAGAACGACATCCTCAAGGAGTTCATGGTCCGCAACACTTACATCTACCCGCCCGAGCCGAGCATGCGGATCGTCTCGGACATCATCGCCTATACCTCGGCGCATATGCCCAAGTTCAACTCGATCTCGATCTCGGGCTATCACATGCACGAAGCCGGGGCGACGGCGGTGCAGGAACTGGCCTTCACCATTGCGGACGGCAAGGAATATGCCGAGCGGGCGATGGCGGCGGGGCTCGATATCGATGCTTTCGCGGGCCGCCTCAGCTTTTTCTTCGGCATCGGCATGAACTTCTTCATGGAAGTCGCCAAACTGCGCGCTGCGCGGACGCTGTGGCACCGGGTGATGGACGGGCTGGGCGCGAAGGACCTCCGCAGCAAGATGCTGCGCACCCACTGCCAGACCAGCGGAGTCTCGCTGCAGGAGCAAGACCCCTACAACAACGTCATCCGCACCACGATCGAGGCGATGGCCGCGACGCTGGGCGGTACGCAGTCATTGCACACCAACGCGCTCGACGAGGCGATTGCCTTACCGACCGATTTCTCGGCGCGGATCGCGCGCAACACCCAGATCGTGCTGGCCGAAGAGAGCGGGATCACCAGGGTAGTCGATCCGCTCGGCGGTTCGTACTACGTTGAGGCGCTGACCAGCACCTTGGTGGACGAGGCTTGGAAGCTGATCGAAGAGGTTGATGGCCTGGGCGGGATGACCAAGGCGGTTGCCTCGGGCATGCCCAAAGCCCGCATCGAACAGGCCGCCGCCGCCAAGCAGGCGCGGATCGACAAGGGCGAGGACGTGATCGTCGGCGTCAACAAGTACCGCCTCGCCGAAGAGGCGCATCTCGACACGCTCGATATCGACAACCACGCGGTGCGTGAGGCGCAAATCGCGCGGTTGAAGGCGACGCGCGCGGTGCGGGATGAAAGCGCCTGCCAGGCCGCGCTGAAGGAGCTGACGGCGGCGGCCAAAAATCCTCCCCGGCACGGGGAGGGGGACCATGCGCAGCATGGTGGAGGGGGCTCGCCCAGCAGCGCAGCGCCAGGCGGAGAGCCCCCACCGTCATCGCCCCAAGAAAGAGGGCGCGATGCCACCTCCCCGTCCCGGGGAGGATTTGAGACCAACCTCCTCGCCCTCGCCATCCGCGCCGCCCGCGCCCGTGCAACCCTCGGCGAAATCTCCGATGCGATGGAGCTGGCATTCGGCCGCTATGGCACCCAGCCGGTCCCGGTGACCGGGATCTACGGCAAGGCCTATGCCGCCGACCCGCGCTATGCCCAGGTGGTGCAGGGCGTCAAAGCCGTCACCCGCCGCCTCGGTCGGCCCCCGCGCCTGCTGGTCGCCAAGATGGGCCAGGACGGGCACGACCGCGGCGCCAACGTGATCGCCAGCGCCTTCACCGACATGGGCTTCGACGTAACCAGTGGCCCGCTGTTTCAGACGCCCGAGGAAACCTGCGCGCTGGCCCTGGAAAAGGACGTCGACGCGGTCGGTGCAAGCTCGCTCGCGGCTGGCCACAAGACGCTGATCCCCGAACTGGTCCGCCTGCTGAAAGACGCCGGCCGCGCCGACATCAAGGTCACCGCCGGCGGCGTGATCCCGCCGCAGGACTATGACTACCTGCGCGAGGCCGGGGTTCAGGGGATCTACGGGCCGGGCAGCAACGTGGTCGAATGCGCGGCGGATATGCTGCGGTTACTGGGCCACAATATGCCGCCAGTGGAGGGGTGAAAATCATGGACAGTTCGTTGCTGATGATGGGGAAAGCGGGATTTGTCCTGTTCACCCTGGGCCTGTTGCTCGGTGTGGTGCTGCCTAAAATGCGGAACCCCCGAATGGGACTGTCAGCCCATTTGACCGCCGTTCAAACCGGGTCCGCGCTGATTGCCTTTGCGCTGTTCTGGCAATATCTGGGCGTGCCGCAGTCGTGCACCCCGCTGCTGGCCTACGCGTTGCTGGGCTCGTCCTATGTTCTGGTGTTGGGAATTACGCTTGCCGGATTCTTTGGTGCAAGCGAAGCGCTCCCGATTGCAGGCAAGGGTTACCAAGCATCGCGCTTTAAAGAGCAACTTGTCTCAATTCTGGTTCGCGGCAGTTCAGTGGTGATGGCGATCTGCTGCGTCACCGTTTGCTACTTCGCCCTCACACAAAGCTGATCGGTCCATGTTCAAAAAAATCCTCATCGCCAACCGTGGCGAGATTGCTTGCCGGATCATCAAGACTGCCCGGCGGATGGGTATCGCGACCGTCGCGGTCTATTCGGATGCCGATGCCCGCGCGCCGTTTGTGCAGATGGCGGACGAGGCGGTGCATATTGGCCCGTCGCCTGCCGCGCAGTCCTACTTGCTCGCCGAAAAGATCATCGCGGCGGCCAAGCAGACCGGGGCCGAGGCGGTGCATCCGGGTTACGGGTTCCTCTCCGAGCGGACCTCGTTTGCCGAGGCGCTGGCCAAGGAGGGCATCGCCTTTATCGGCCCCCCGGTGAACGCCATCGCCGCGATGGGCGACAAGATCGAGTCCAAAAAGCTCGCGCTCAAGGCCGGGGTCAACGTCGTCCCCGGCTTCGTCGGCGAGATCGAGGATACCGAGCATGCGGTGCGGATTTCGGCCGAAATCGGCTATCCGGTGATGATGAAGGCCTCGGCGGGCGGCGGCGGCAAGGGGATGCGGCTGGCCTATGACGAGAAGGACGTGCGCGAGGGCTTCGAGGCGACCAAGCGCGAGGGGCTGAATTCGTTCGGCGACGACCGCGTGTTCATCGAGAAGTTCATCCTCAATCCGCGCCACATCGAAGTGCAGATCCTGGGCGATCAGCACGGCAATATCCTGTACCTCAACGAGCGCGAATGCAGCATCCAGCGCCGCCACCAGAAGGTGGTCGAGGAAGCGCCGTCGCCGTTCGTCACCCCCAAAATGCGCAAGGCAATGGGCGAGCAGTGCGTCGCCTTGTCGCGCGCGGTGGGCTATTATTCGGCGGGGACGGTCGAGCTGATCGTCTCGGGCGCGGACCCGAGCGGGGAGAGCTTTTACTTCCTCGAAATGAACACCCGGCTGCAGGTCGAGCACCCGGTGACCGAAGCGATCACCGGGATCGATCTGGTCGAACAGATGATCCGCGTAGCCGCCGGCGAAAAGCTCGCCTTCACGCAGCAGGACATCAAGATCGACGGCTGGGCGATCGAAAACCGGGTCTATGCCGAAGACCCCTATCGCGGGTTTTTGCCGAGCACGGGGCGGCTGGTGCGCTACCGTCCACCTGTTCCATCACACTCTACCCGTCAGCCCGTGCTTGACACGGGCCAAGGCTTTTCTTCCGCTGACGTTGCAGAAGAAAGCCAAGCCCCGGATCAAGGCGCTGAGAGCCACCGGACTCCCAGCGCGGGTGACGGGTTGGTTGAAAAGTGGGCGCTTCTTCGCAACACGCGTGCCTTGGTCAATGAG
>JANPMA010000103.1:0-23010 GCA_031422595.1 Novosphingobium sp.
TTCCTGCCCAAGCCGTTTTCGGTCCAGCAGATCAGCGACAAGGTGGGGGCGGTGCTGGGGGCGGCAACGGTTTGATCTCGCCTAAGGCGTTCGCGACCGAAGCATTTGGGGTTGAATATGGATCCCGTCAAAATCGCAAAATACCGATGGGGAAGTCCCAGTGATTGGCATCAGGTCCGCTGGCACAAGCCAGTTTTTAAATATGTCGATGCTGAGCATGCCGAATCGATCGCCGATGGTTCCACAAAGATCGGAACTATTTGGGGCTTTCGGCGAATGGAAGGTATCAAGGGAGACAGCGGGGAAAACACAATTCCATTTAGATTTGGATTGAATGATGTACTTGACGCTGATCGCCCAAGCGATCGAGCCTTGCTAAAAACAATGGGCCTAGAGGCTGAAGGCGATTTTAAGTTTGTCATGCAAGGCACAGCAATCAATTTCGTTGGGCAGGACTACTACGCTTGCTGTTTCGCCAAAAATCCAAATTCCGAGCAATTGAGATCGGAAAAAAGACAGGCAGTATTTAGAATTGATGACTTGCGGACGTGGGCCAACAGAGTTTGCGAAATTTTCGATGTTCTTGGCCCGTGTTTCATTCAAGAGGTCACCTATCGAGAGCGAGTGATGACCCGATTTGCCGAAGGTGTGGCGGTTACCAGCCCAGTCGTTAAGCCCAAGTTCTTCGAGAATGAACAGGAAGTTAGGGTAGTTTGGATGGTCAATCACGATACTGAAATGGGTGCATATCCAAGCCTGCCAATCATCCCGAATGATCCGATTTTGGCATGTCTGATAACTCGCATTGAGTAACCCGCGAAGTGGGCCGCTGTCCGCACTTACAGAGGATTGAAGCCAGCCACGCTCACCCCACCACCCGCCGATACAAATGCCACGTCGCATGCCCCAGCACCGGCAGCACCACCAGCAACCCCAGGAACGCCGGGACCATCGCCGCGAACAGGGTCAGCGCAATCACCGCCGCCCACATCACCATCACCATCTGGTTGAGCTGCACCGCGCGCAGGCTCTTGATGATTGCGGTCAGGAAATCGATGTCCTTGTCGACCAGCAAGGGCAGGCTGATCACTGTCACCGCGTAGAACAGGAAGGCCATCAGCGCGCCGGTCACCGTGCCAACCGCCAGCATGGCAAGGCCGCTTGAGGTCTGGAACAAGGCCAGCGATTCGCCGCCGACGCCGCTTTCCGCCATGAAGATCGCGAAGATCCCGTGGGCCAGGATCATCCAGAAGGTGAAGCCCACGAAGACGAACCCGCCGATCATCAGCAACTGATCATCCCCGCGCCCGCGCAGAGCGCCCAGCACCGCGCCCCAGCTGAGCGGCAGCACGGCCTCGCGTCGGCGGCTGACTTCGTAGAGCCCCACCGCGGTAAACGGCGCAATCAGCGGAAAGCCCGAGGCGGCCGGGATCAGCCAGATCGAACTCCCCCGCGTCGCCAGTAGCCATGAGAGCGCCAGCCCGCCCGCGATGAAGAAAGCCGCGAAGAACATCCCGTAGAACGGGTACGCCTTGTAATCGGCCCAACCCTTGGCCAGCGCCGCGCGCAAGTCGGCCATGGTCAGGTCATTGGCGACCGGGATCTGCGGGATCTGGAACGGTTCGGGCTGGTTCACGGGCATGTCTCCCTGCCGGAAACAACTGGAGCGAAGGTGGACCAGAACGGGCGAGGGGGCAAGCGCCAGCGGTGGTTCATCGGCTGGACACTGGTTCACTCCCTGCCACCAACGCCGTTCATCCTGAGCCGGTCGGGCCGAAGGCGACCATAGGTCAACGGTTGCGTGTCCCCGCCCGGAGGTGCAGTCTCGAAGTGGCATCTGCTGGCAGGGGAGGGATTGGATGGGCAAGCGCAGGGTTGTGGTCAAAGGCGGCGGCGCCAATCTCTACTACATCAGCGATAGCGGCGGGACATTCTATGTCACGCACAAGCGGGTCGGCGTGATTTTCGACGACGATATCGACATCGGCAAGACCCGCTCGCTCGACGATGCCATCAGCCTGATCCGCTCACATTCAGGGCGCGGGATTGAGTCGATCGGTTAGCAGGCAAACAGCTGCTCTGGCGAAGAAACGGCCCAGTCAATCCTTCTCCACCAGCCGCGAAACGATCGCGACGAACATCAGCGATGCGAACCAGCCGAACAGGATTTCCAGCCACATCACCCAGCGCACGATCACGCCGGGCAGCAGATCGTTGCCCGTTGGCCCTTCGGCGATCGGTGCCCAATCGGCCTCTTGCTGCAGATCGATCAGCGGCAGGATCAGGTCGAGCGAATAGACGAACGGCTGGAAGGTCGAATACTCGTCCGGCACCCCGGGGCACTCGGTCCAGCGCGCCTTGCCGGGTTCGTTGCCGTGGCCGCAGAGCCTCTCCGCATCGGGATACAACGCCGAACTGGTAATAACCGGGTTGGCCGGGCCAATCGCCCCGTAACCATCCGCTGCGCCCCAATAGAGGCAGCCGAACACCAGCCACACCATCGCCATCCGCCCCGCAATCCGCGTCGGGCGATAGCCATAGCCCGCGAGCCAGCCATAGAAATCATGGAATCCCCGCGCGAGGCGGTTATGGAGCGGCGTCCACCAGACATCCAGCGCGTGCCGCCAGCCCGATTCGAACCGGGGATTGGGCTCGCGCGTACCGATCTGCCCTGCAGCGCGCATCATCCGCTGCTTTTCCATCGCCACTTCGGCCGCTGCGCCGGGATGGCCCATTTCGCGTAGTACCTTAATCAGCTGTTCCCAAGGTTGGGGAGCCCAGTCGCGCGGATTGAGTTGATCGGTCCGTTGGCTTTTGAGCCAGGCGATGCGGCGCGCGGCATCGGTCGGCCCGATGATCCGGTCATACCGCAGCCCATCCAGAAGATGTCCGCCCGCCAGCCAGTTGAAGCCCTGGTCGATCAGCGTGCCAATCTGCGCCGCGGTGAGAGTGATCGCCCCGTTGGCCGTCGCGGTGCGCAAGATGAGACTGCCCGCCACTTTGATCCCGTCGGCGCTCAGCGCATCGCCGCCTTTGTTGGTGAAGGTTCCGTTGCTGCAAGCCAGATCACCGTCGATCTCCGCGCCCAGCATCCGCACTGCGCCGGTGGCGGCAAAGCCATCGCGCAGAAAGACGCTGCCCGTCACTTTGACTCTGTCGGCGCTCAGCGCATTGCCGTCTTTGTTGGTGAAGGTTCCTTTGCCGCATTCCAGATTGCCGCCGATCTCCGCGCCCAGCATCCGCACTTCGCCGGTGGCGATAAAGCCATCACGCAGATAGACGCCGCCATCCACTTTCAACCTGTCGGCCGGCAGACTCGGCAGCAGACTGCCTGACAGCGCAAGCTCGGGCAAATGCGCGGCCGTCAGGTTAGGCGCGGAATCAAAATGGCAATGCTTCAAGCTGAGTCGCACTGCGGCGCGGCATTGATGCAGGTTGAACCTGCCGGTGATCCACGCGCCGTGGACCATCACGCCTTCTTCATGGACGGGATGCCGGCTATCGCCGCCCAGTACCAGGAACCGGATCAGCTCGGCGCGGACCGTGTTGGACGCGGTCTTCTCAGCCGGGCGGACGGGCTTTTCCCAATCCCACCCTTGCGGCGCCCAGACCTCCCCTCGCGCACAACACTCCACCAACCGCTTTTCGGCGGCGCTCGGCCTCGGAAAATCACGATACCACCGCCCCCTGGCCAGATGGCCGGGGCGCGCTGGCTGACGGGGCCGTTTGGCGGGGGTTTGTTTGGGCGGGGCAGCCATGGCGCGAACATGCCGGGTCAACCGGCGCTTGGCAATGCGCTGCACTGCGCGGAATCCTGCCGCCGGTTGGCCTCTGCCCCGCACGGTTTCCTACACCCCCGCAATCTGCCACACTCACCGCCCGTTCTTTCTCAGCCTGAATCCGCCCTGCTTCCCTGCAGCCCCAGCGAGCCGCAGCGCGCCTTTGGGCAAATTCATCGCTGATGGCGCTCTGCGCATGTGTTTCATCAACTAACTTGGCGATTGTCGTTTATTTTCAATGACCCCATCGTCGCCTTCGTTCACCCCGCTGACACCGGATAGCGCCAAAATCGCCCAATGCGTCGCACAGATCGCTCAATCTGCCGCTCGGTGCCTGAATTCGGTTCCAGCCTTTGCGCTGCCCAAGCCCCGGTCGCTAGCTGCGCTAGCCCTGCGCCAGGCCCCGCGAATCGACGTCATGGCGGCATTGATGAGGCAGGAAGACAAGGGTCGGATTGATGCTTCAGGACAGTGTGCACTGTGTCCACTCCCGCGGAATTCCGCGGGTTCACGGGTGTTCTAAAAATGTTCTCGTTCCCCACTTGTTCCATAAGAACAAATGCGATACAACATTGCCACGTTGACCTCTCTGGTCAGTGGCTTACGCAAGGGGACAGGCAATGGGTGCTCAGCTGAAACTGATTCAGGAAGGCAAGGAAACAATGGACCGGCAAAAGGCGCTCGAAGCGGCGCTGGCGCAGATCGATCGCGCATTTGGCAAGGGCAGCGCGATGAAATTGGGTTCGAAAGAGACGATGGAGATCGAAACGATCCCGACCGGCTCGCTCGGGCTCGATATCGCGCTTGGCGTCGGCGGGTTGCCGCGCGGCCGGGTGATTGAGATTTACGGGCCGGAAAGCTCGGGCAAGACCACGCTGGCGCTGCATGTCATTGCCGAAGCCCAGAAGGGCGGCGGGACCGCGGCCTTTGTCGATGCCGAACACGCGCTCGATCCGGCCTATGCCAAGAAGCTCGGCGTCGATATCGACGAGCTGATCGTTTCGCAGCCCGATACCGGCGAACAGGCGCTGGAGATCGTCGATACGCTGGTGCGTTCGAATGCGATCGACGTGCTGGTGATCGATTCGGTCGCCGCGCTGGTCCCGCGCGCCGAAATCGAAGGCGAAATGGGTGACAGCCACGTTGGCCTGCAGGCCCGCTTGATGAGCCAGTCACTGCGCAAGCTGACCGGTTCGATCAGCCGTTCGCGCTGCATGGTGATCTTCATCAACCAGCTCAGGATGAAGATCGGGGTGATGTACGGCAATCCGGAAACCACCACCGGCGGCAACGCGCTCAAGTTCTACGCCTCGGTCCGGCTCGACATCCGCCGCACCGGGCAGATCAAGGACCGTGACGAGATCGTCGGCAACACCACCCGCGTCAAAGTGGTCAAGAACAAGGTCGCGCCGCCGTTCAAGCAGGTCGAATTCGATATCATGTATGGCGAGGGAATTTCCAAGATCGGCGAAATCCTCGACCTCGGCGTCAAGGCCGGGATCGTCGAGAAGTCGGGTGCCTGGTTCTCCTACGATAGCATCCGGATCGGCCAGGGGCGTGAGAATTCCAAGCAATACCTCAAAGAAAATCCTGAGATTCGCGACCGGCTGGAAGCTGCAATCCGCGGCCAAACCGAAGGTCTGTCCGGGGAGATGATGGCTGGTCCTGAAGCTGAGGACGACCTCTGATCTTCGAGAGCTTCCGGTCCGGCGGCATCAGCCCGCCGCGCCGGGGTTGAATGGAGGGCGTTCCCGAGTCCCCCGTACCCTTTCGGGGACGTCCTCCGACTGACAGGACCGGCGCGGTGTTCCGAGCGAATACCGCGCCGGTTTCTTGTCGCCCGAACCGCCGGACCTTGCGATTGCTCTTCCAATTCTGGGCTTGACCCGAACAGAAATCCCCTTAACCCATGAACTTGCTAAACGGAGGGGAAACCATGGCAAAAGTACGTAATATGATGCTGGTCGCGGCAGGGGCATTCGCGCTGTCGGGCTGCGCAACGGTGATGAACGGTCCGAACCAGGATCTCGAAGTCAAGAGCGAACCCAGCGGCGCTACTGCCAAGCTGACCAACGGTTACACCTGCACCACTCCGTGCAAGGTCGAAGTGCCGCGTCGCAACGACATGCGGGTCGACATCGCCAAGGACGGCTACAAGCCGACTTACGTTCTGCTGCAATCGAAGATGGGCGCGGCCACTTTCGGCAACCTGATCGCCGGCGGGATCATCGGCGGGATCGTTGACGCCTCGAATGGTGCATCGAAACACCTCTCGCCCAACCCGGTTTCGGTCACGCTGGTCCCGCTCAGCGAACAGGGCGAGGAAATGCTGCTCGACAAGAAGGGCAAGCAGATGGGCACGGTTGCCGCGCACAATGACAAGGTCCGGGTCGATGTCGCCAAGACCATCGGCAACGAAGCAGCTGGCGTTGCGCCCACCGGCCCGGCCGCCGTTTCCGCCGCCGCCGAACCGGCCCCGCCGCCAGCCCCGGCCCCAGCCGGAAACTGATCACCGGCCGGGTGTCCCGGCCTGGATCACTCGCGATTTGCCTGGCGACGAGCCACCGCTTGCCAGGCTAGGCCTCCGGTCGAAAGACCGGAGGCCCTTCCATGTACCGCGTCATGTACCGCCCAGCCCTGATCGCGCTCGCTGCCGCACTGGCCGCGAGCAGTTCTGCGCTGGCCCGCCCGCCGATCGCCGCGCAGTGGCCGCTGATCGCTTTCGCCCGCCAGGGGCAATGCGAACTGACCATCAACGGCAACGGCAAATTCATGTGGATCGAAGTCAGCGGCCTGGTCCCTGGCACCCGCGCCAGCTTCGCGCTGAGCAACGCCCGGATGAAACCGATTGCCTGGAACGTCCTGGCTGACTCGTCCGGCAGCTGGTCAACGGCTTACCTGCCGCTGCTGTGGGGCGAGGGCGACGGCACTGTCCGTTCGGAAACGAATGGCGGAACAGTCACGGCCCGGATCGATGCGGCCGGCTGCGAGTTGACCGCCTCGGCGCCCTGGCGGCGCGAGATCCGGGTGATTCGCTGATCTGGCACTGGCCAAAGTCCGCTGGCCCTGGCCTGCCGGCCCCGCTCAATGCGCCTCGGCCGTACGCGCCTTGACCACTTCTTCGGCGTGCTTTCCGCCCAGTTCGGCGAGGTGGTCGAACGCGGCCACAAAGCTCGCCAGCCCCTGGCTCAGTGAGCGCAGTTCGGCATCGAGCCCGTGGATCCCGCTTTCGGGCAACAGCGCCTCGACCCGCTCCCACCGCGCCCACTGCGGATGCGGCGAAAGCCCCAGGATCTGCCCGCGCCGGGCCGATAGCACCGATCCGGCCTTCGACCCGGTCCCGCCCGGAGTATCGACCTCCACCCTGGCGATTGGCTCAAGCAAGTAGGGCGCAGACTGCGCCAGGGCATCGCCCATCGCCAAGCGCCCGGCGATCTTGAACGCCAGTTCGGAACTGTCGACCGCATGGAACGAGCCGTCAATCAGCGTCACCGCGACATCGACCACCGGGAAGCCCAGCGGCCCGCGCCCCATCGCTTCCTTCACCCCGGCCTCGACCGCCGGGATGTATTGCCTGGGAATCGCCCCGCCGGTGATCTTGTCCTCGAACGCGAAGCCTTCGCCGCGTGCCAGCGGGCGGATCGCGATCACGCAGTCACCGTACTGGCCGTGTCCGCCCGACTGCTTCTTGTGCCGTCCGCGTAGTTGCGCACCCTTGCGGATCGATTCGCGGTAGGCGATCCGCGGCGTCCGCGTATCAACAGCCACGCCGTAGCGCCGCTGCAAGCGCCCCAGCACCACCGCCAGATGTTCCTCGTTGATCCCGCGCAGGATCGTCTCGTGGCTGGCATCGTCCTGCGTCCATTCGAGCGCCGGATCCTCTTCGCAGAGGCGATGCAGCGCAGTGGAGAGTTTGACGTCGTCCTTGCGGTCCCGTGTGGTGATTGCGATCGCGGCATTGCGCGCCGGGAAAGCAACCAGACCAGCCTCGGCCAGCGCCGCGCCCTTGCGGCCCAGCACCATGCCCGCGCGGGCGCCATCGACTTTGGCCACCGCGACCACATCGCCGGTCTGCGCTGCGTGCTGCTTGGCGGTCTTGTCACCCTGGACGAAGAACAGCGATCCGGTCCGCTCGCCAGCGCCCTCAACCAGCAGTTCATCGCCCTCGGTCAGTCCCTCGCCCAACACCCGGCCCAGCGCGAGCCGGCCCATCGCTCCGCCATTGGCGATCTTGAACACGTGCAGCGCGCCGCCCTGGGCCACGCCCATCCGCGCGGCCGCCGCACCAGGGGAGGGGGCCTCGTGACGCAGCAGCTTGAGCAGGCGGTGCACGCCCCCATCGCTCAGCGCCGAGCCCAGCACCACCGGGACCACCTTGTTCCCTTGCGTGTCGGCCGCCAGATCGGCCATGACCAAGGACTGGTCGGGTTGCTCGTCCATCAGCAGGGCTTCGAGCAATGCGTCATCGAAATCGGCCAGCGTTTCAAGCAAATGGCTGCGCTCCTGCTTCTCACGATCAAGCAGTTCGCCGGGGATTTCCACCCGCTCGCTCTCCTTGCCCGGGCGGTAACGGTAGGCGCGTTCAAGCGCCAGATCGACATAGCCGGTCACCGCGTCGCCCTCACGGATCGGGATCTGGCGCAGCGCCAGCGGCTCGCGGCTCATCGGTTGGAGCTCGCCGATCAGGTCGCGGATCGCGCCGGCCCGGGCGTGTTCGATCTTGTTGACGAAAATTGCGTGTGGCACGCCCAGCTCATCGAGCTGGCGCAGCATCGGTTCGGCCAACGCCGCGCGCTCGGGCGCGGGGTCGATCACCACCAGCGCCATGTCGGCCGATCGCAGCGCGGCCAGCCCATCGGCGGCAAAGCCCGCGCCGCCCGGCACGTCGATCAGCGCGAACCGATCGCCCAGATAGTCGAAATGCGTGAGGTTGATTTCGGTCGATCCGCCGCGGGCGCGGGCTTCGGGGGAACTGTCGCCCACGGTGTTGCCGCTTTCGACGCTGCCCTGGCGGTTGATCGCGCCGCTGGCGAAAAGCAGCGCTTCGGCGAGGCTGGTCTTGCCCGTGCCGGCCGGCCCCACCAGAGCGACCGCACGGGTTGCTGCACTGCCGTTCGCTTGACCATTTTGGGTGATGCCCATCGTCCGCCTCCTTTGCTTGCGAAGGCGCGTCGGGCGCTGTGCGTGCGTCAGACGCGCACTTTAGAATGTGGCGATGCTCTGCCTGTCGCAGGCGAGTCGCAAGTGATTTTTTCACCCAGTTTGTTGCTTGTGCCGCAAGGGTACAACGCATAGCCTGCGCCCCATGACGACCGGAAATGAATGGCGCGAGGCCGTTGGCCGCAGCTGGGCCGAGAACTATCGACTGACCGACCGCGCTTTCGCGGGGCTGACCGAACGGCTGTTGGGCCGCGTGGGCGGCTGCGAAGGCAAGCAGGCGCTCGATGTGGGATGCGGAGCGGGCGAGGTTTCGTTGGCGCTGGCGCGCGGCAATCCGGGGGCGAAAGTGGTTGGGGTCGATGTCTCGCCGCACCTGGTCGAAGCCGCCAGTCAGCGCGGCGCTACGCTCGGCAATGTCGAATTCATCGAGGCGGATGCCGGAACCTGGAAGCCCGAGGGCTTCGCGCCGCACGTGTTGGTTTCGCGCCACGGGGTGATGTTCTTCGATGTGCCGGTGATGGCCTTTGCCAATCTGCGCGCGATTGCCGCCAGCGAAGCACGGTTGGTCTTTTCCTGTTTCCGGGAGGCGCGGCTCAACCCCTGGGCGCACGAGTTGGCCAGCATTCTCAAGGTCCCGGCCCCTGGCAGCAGCACCGCGCCGGGGCCTTTCGCTTTTGCCGATACCGGGCATGTCCACGGCGTGCTCGACAATGCCGGGTGGGGCAACATCGAATTCGAGGAAGTCGATTTCGCCTATATTGCCGGGATGGGCGACGATCCGGTTTCCGATGCGCTGGAACTGTTCAAACGGATCGGCCCGGCTGCTCCGGTGCTGCGGGCGATGGAAGGCGATGCACGCGATCAGGCCGAGGGCTGGATCCGCGACTGGCTGGAAGAGCATCGCAGCGGCAACCTGGTGGCCTTTCCCGCAGCTGCCTGGATCGTGACCGCAAGCAAATAGGTGCCTTGGCGCTTGCCGGGCGGCGAAGCGTGGCTTATCGGCGGCGGGCTATGACCTCGACCAACGAAATCCGCCGCTCCTTCCTCGATTACTTCGCCGGCCACGGGCACGAAGTGGTGCAGTCTGCGCCGCTGGTGCCCTACAACGATCCGACGCTGATGTTCGTCAACGCCGGGATGGTGCCGTTCAAGAACGTGTTCACGGGGCTTGAGACGCGTGAGGTCTTGCGCGCCACTTCATCTCAGAAATGCGTCCGCGCCGGGGGCAAGCACAACGATCTCGACAATGTCGGCTATACCGCGCGCCACCACACTTTCTTCGAGATGCTGGGGAACTTCTCGTTCGGCGACTATTTCAAGGAGCAGGCGATCACCCACGCCTGGACGCTGCTGACCAAGGAATGGGGGATCGCGGCGGACAAGCTGACCGCCACGGTTTACCACACCGACGATCAGGCGTTCGATCTGTGGAGGAAGATCGCCGGCCTGCCCGAAAGCCGGATCATCCGCATTCCCACGAAAGACAACTTCTGGGCGATGGGGGCCGATGGGCCATGCGGGCCGTGCTCGGAAATCTTCTATGACCACGGCGACCACATCTTCGGTGGCCCTCCGGGCAGCCCGGACGAGGATGGCGATCGGTTTGTCGAAATCTGGAACCTGGTGTTCATGCAGTTCCTGCAGGAAAACGATGTCCAGGTGGGTGAGCTGCCCAGGCCCAGCATCGATACCGGGATGGGGATCGAGCGCGTTGCGGCGGTGCTGCAGGGTGTGCACGACAATTACGATACCGATACCTTCAAGGCGCTGATCGCCGCGAGCGAAAGCCTGACCGGAGTGAAGGCCGAGGGCGAGCAGCAGGCCAGCCACCGGGTGATCGCCGATCATTTGCGCTCGGTCAGCTTCCTCTTGGCCGATGGCGTGCTGCCTTCGAACGAGGGGCGCGGCTATGTGCTCCGGCGGATCATGCGCCGGGCGATGCGCCACGCGCACCTGCTGGGCGCGAAGGATCCCTTGATGCACCGGCTGGTCGGGGCCTTGGTGACCGAAATGGGCCAGGCCTATCCCGAACTCGGCCGGGCGCAGCCGCTGATCGAGGAAACGCTGCAGCGCGAGGAAGTGCAGTTCCGCCGCACGCTCGCCAACGGGCTCAAACTGCTCGACGAAGCAACCGGCAGCATGAGCGAGGGGGCAGAGCTGCCAGGCGATCTGGCCTTCAAGCTCTATGACACCTTCGGTTTCCCCTACGATCTGACCGAAGACGCGTTGCGCTCGCGCGGGATCGGGATCGACCGGGCCGGTTATGACGCCGCGATGGAACAGCAGAAAGCCGCCGCGCGCGCCGCCTGGAAGGGCAGCGGACAAGCCGCCGACGAGGAAGTCTGGTTCGATATCGCCGAACGCACCGGCGCGACCGAGTTTACCGGCTACACCGCCGTCACCGCCGAGGCGCAAGTGCTCGCGCTGGTCAAGGACGGCAAGGAAGTGGACAGCGCCAAGGCTGGCGACACGGTAACCGTGATTGTCAACCAGACCCCGTTCTACGGCGAAAGCGGCGGGCAGATGGGCGATGCCGGGACGATTACCGGGGCCGATGGTTTGGCGATTGCGGTAAGCGATACCGCCAAGCCGCTGGGCCGGCTGCATGCCCACCAGGGCACGGTTTCGGTCGGGGCAATCAAGCTGGGCGATACGATCAAGCTCGATATCGACGTCGCGCGCCGCGATGCGACGCGAGCCAACCACTCGGCCACGCACTTGCTGCACCAGGCGCTGCGCAATCGGCTGGGTGACCATGTGACGCAGAAGGGCTCGCTGGTCGCGCCCGACCGGCTTCGCTTTGACTATTCGCACCCTGCCGCGCTGACCGGCGAAGACCTTGCGGCGATTGAGGCTGAAGTGAACGCGCAGGTGCGCGGCAACGATACCGTCGTGACTCGCCTGATGACCCCCGACGAGGCGATCGAAGCTGGCGCGATGGCGCTGTTCGGCGAGAAGTACGGCGACGAAGTGCGCGTGCTTTCGATGGGCGCGGCCGGTGCCAAGACCTATTCGACCGAACTGTGCGGCGGCACCCACGTCCGCGCGCTGGGCGATATCGGGGTGTTCCGGATCGTCTCGGAAGGTGCGGTCAGCTCTGGCGTGCGCCGGATCGAGGCGCTGACCGGCGAAGGCGCGCGGCAGTGGCTGGTCGGGCGTGAGGACGCCCTGAAGAGCGCGGCGAGCCTGCTCAAGACCACGCCGGACGATGTCGAAGCGCGCGTTGCGGCGTTGCTTGATGAACGCAAGAAGCTCGAACGCGAACTGGCCGAGGCGAAGAAGGCCCTGGCGCTAGCACCACGAGGCGGGTCCGAAATTGGTAGCCCGAAGCTCTCAACCGGGCCTGAAAAGGCTGGCGAAACCTACTTTACGCCGTTGATCCTCGATGGTCTCGATCCAAAAGAGCTGCGCGGCCTAGTCGATGAGAAGAAGCAGGCAATGGGGACCGGCGTTGCTGCAATCGTGACAGTGGTCGATGGCCGCGCGACAATTGCGGTTGGCGTTACCAATGACCTCACCGGCAAGATCAGCGCGGTCGACCTGGTCCGCGTCGGCGTTGAAGCACTGGGCGGCAAGGGCGGCGGCGGGCGGCCCGATATGGCCCAGGGCGGCGGTCCGGACGGCAGCAAGGCGGCCGAGGCCATTGCGGCGGTGAAGGCGGTATTGGGGGCCTAGGTTCCCCGCTCGCGCAGGCTCGCGCTCTTGAGCCGCGGCTTTTCGTCCAGTTCGCCCTCTTCCATGATCTGCGCGCGCAGTTCGTCGCGCTTTTCGTGGATCGAGGCGATCACCGGGCCCATCGCCACGCCCAGATCGACCAGCACCGCCTCGCTCAGCTGGAGCGAGCTTTCCAGCGTTTCGGGCACCGCGTGGCTGGCCCCGGCGCGATAGAGCGCGGCGGCGTGGTTGGCATCACGGGCGCGGGCGATGATCGGCAGGCTGGGATGGGCGGCGCGCAGGCGGCGGATCAGGCGCTGCGCGGCGACCGGTTGGTCCATGGTCAGAATCACCGCGGTGGCATCGGCGAGCCCCAGCCGCTCCAATGCATCAGCCCGCGAAGCGTCGGCATAACGCGCGGCGATCCCCAGTTCGCGCGCGGCCTTGACCAGCTCCAGATCGATGTCGATCGCCACATAGGGCTGTCCGTGGTGTTGGAGCATTTCGGCGACCATCCGCCCGACCCGCCCGCAGCCGATGACAATCGCATGGTTGGGCTCAAGCGCGACGTCGATCCCCGGCTGTGTTGCCACATCGACCCGACGCGCGAGCCAGTTACCGATGATCGCCAGGATCGGCGTAACGGTCAGCCCCAGCGCAGTAACGATCTCCCAGAAATGCGCGGCCGATGGCAGGATCAGCCGGCCAGCCTGCGCCGCGCCCAGCACGATCAATGTCGTTTCCGATGGGCTGGCGAGCAGAATCCCGGTTTCCGCCGAAGTTCCAAGCGGCGCACCCGAAAGCCGCAATAGCGCAGTGGTGACCAGCGCCTTGGCGCTCAGCACCAGCGCGGTCGCCAGCAGGATCTCACCCATCTGGCCCCACAGCATGGTCAGGTCCAGCCCCATTCCTACGGTCAGCAGAAAGATGCCCAGCGCCAGGCCCTTGAACGGCGCGATCATCGCTTCGACGTCGTGGTGATATTCGGTCTCGGCAATCAACAGCCCGGCGGTCAGCGCGCCGACGATCGGCGAAAGGCCAACCGCGCCGGTCGCCAGTGAGGCCAGGATCACCACCAGCAAACTGATCGCCAAGAACAGCTCCGGGCTTTTGGTGCGGGCGGCCTGTTCAAACAGGCGCGGCAGCAGGAAGCGGCCTATGCCCAGCAAGGCCACCATGACCAGCGCGCCCAATACCAGCGTGCGCAACAGCGCTGCCATATCCTGTTCCGCATCGCCCTGTCCGATCGCGCCCAGCACGAAGATGATCGGGACCAAGGCAATGTCCTCGAACAGCAGCATCGCCAACGCCGACCGGCCGACCGGGGTGCGGGGATCGGCGATCCGCAGCACCAGGGCGGTGGAAGACAGTGCCAGCGCCAAGCCCAGCGCGAGCGCGGTGGAAAGTGAATTGCCGAGCAGCACCAGGACCGCCGCGATCAGCACCGCTGAGGCCACCAGCTCCTTCGCGCCCAGCCCGAACACATCGCGCCGCATCGCCCACAGCCGCCTGAACGAAAGTTCCAGCCCAACCGAGAACAGCAGCAGCACGATCCCGAACTCGGCAAAGGGCGCCAGCCGGGCGGGTTCGCTGATCGTTACCCAAGATAGCCAGGGATGGGCGCCAGCCAGCCCGCCCAACGCAAAGGGACCGATCAGAATTCCGACCAGAATGAACCCGATCACCGGCGTGATCCGGAACCGCGCGAACAGCGGGATCACGATCCCCGCCGCGCCCAGGATCACCAGCGCGTCGGACAATGGAGATGTGGAGATCAGGGTGGTGGGATCGGCCATGCCTCCTTATGGGCAAGCTCCGCTGCGTTGTCACCTCTCGGCGATACAAGAAAGGCGACTGGATTGCTCCAGCCGCCCCATAATTCCATATTTTCGCTGAAGCTTACTTCCAGTTCTTCATCTCGGTTTCGAGGTTCTGGACGATCGCCTCGAAGAACCCTTCGGTGGTCAGCCAGGGCTGGTCCGGGCCGATCAGGATCGCCAGGTCCTTGGTCATCTTGCCGCCCTGGACGGTATCGATGCAGACCTTTTCCAGCGTTTCGGCAAAGCGCACCACGTCGGGGGTATTGTCGAACTTGCCGCGATAGATGAGCCCCCGGGTCCAGGCGAAGATGCTGGCGATCGGGTTGGTGCTGGTCGCCTTGCCCTGCTGGTGCTGGCGGTAGTGGCGGGTGACGGTGCCGTGGGCGGCTTCGGCCTCCACGGTCTTGCCGTCGGGCGTCATCAGCACCGAAGTCATCAGGCCAAGGCTGCCGAACCCTTGCGCGACCTGGTCAGACTGGACGTCGCCGTCATAGTTTTTGCAGGCCCAGACGAACTTGCCCGACCATTTGAGCGCGGAGGCGACCATGTCGTCGATCAGGCGGTGTTCGTAGACGATTCCCGCCGCGGCGAACTTTTCCTTGAAGCCTTCGCTGTCGAACACTTCGGCGAACAGGTCCTTGAAGCGCCCGTCATAGGCCTTGAGGATGGTGTTCTTGGTCGACAGGTACACCGGCCAGCCGAGGCCAAGGCCATAGTTGAAGCTGGCACGGGCGAAATCACGGATCGAATCGTCGAGGTTGTACATCGCCAGCGCGACGCCCGGCGAGGGGTAATGGAACACTTCCTCGTCGATCTTGCTGCCGTCGTCACCTTCCCAGATCAGCCGCAGCTTGCCGGGGCCGGGGACCACGAAATCGGTCGCCTTGTATTGATCGCCAAAAGCATGGCGGCCGACCACGATCGGATCGGTCCAGCCCGGGATCAGCCGCGGCACGTTCTGCATCACGATCGGTTCGCGAAACACCACCCCGCCCAGGATGTTGCGGATCGTGCCGTTGGGGCTCTTCCACATTTTCTTGAGGCTGAATTCTTTGACCCGGTCCTCATCGGGGGTGATCGTCGCGCACTTCACGCCGACGCCGTACTGCTTGATCGCATTGGCCGAATCGACCGTGATCTTGTCGTTGGTTTCGTCGCGCTTTTCGACGCTCAGGTCATAGTATTTCAGGTCGATATCAAGGTAGGGCAGGATCAGCTGTTCGCGAATCCACTGCCAGATGATGCGGGTCATTTCATCGCCGTCGAGCTCGACGACCGGGTTCTTCACCTTGATCTTGGCCATGCCTGTTCTCTTTCCCGGGGAAGGTGTTTCGCGATCCCCTTAGCACGGCTTGCCGACCGTGCAAGTAAGGGCTGGACGCAGGCTTCACAGCCCTTTAATCGAACGGTTAAACGCTAACTGAGAGGATCATGGCGATGAGCGAAGAAAATGCAGTCCTGACCGAAGTCGAAGACGGTGTGCTGATCGTCACGATGAACCGGCCCGAAGCCAAGAACGCGATGAACAAGGCCCAGGCCGAAGGGATAGCCGCGGCGATGGACCGGCTCGAAGCCGATGGCGACTTGCGCTGCGCGATCCTGACCGGGGCCGGCGGAACTTTCTGTTCGGGCATGGACCTCAAGGGTTTCCTGCGCGGCGAACGCCCCAGCATCGAAGGCCGCGGGTTCGGGGGCCTGACCGAATGGACCCCCAGCAAGCCGGTGATCGCTGCGGTCGATGGCTATGCCCTGGCCGGCGGCATGGAACTGGCGATGAGCTGCGACCTGATCGTCGCCAATTCTGGCTCGAAGTTCGGCATCCCCGAAGCCAAGCGCGGTCTGGCCGCCGCGGCCGGCGGGCTGATCAAGCTGCCCCGCCAGATCCCGCCGCGGATCGCGATGGAACTGGCCTTGACCGGCGAGTTCATTTCGGCCCAACGCGCCTATGACCTGGGCTTCGTCAACCGCGTGGTCGAAGGGCCGTCGATCGATGGGGCCAAGGAACTGGCCAAAGCGGTTGCCGCCAACGGCCCGCTGGCGCTGATCGCCTCGAAAGCGGTGATCCGCCAGTCGCACACCTGGAGCGATGAGGAGATGTGGACCAAGCAGGGTGCGATCACCATGCCGGTCTTCGTCAGTGAGGATGCCCGCGAAGGTTCGCTGGCCTTTGCCGAAAAGCGCAAGCCCAACTGGCAGGGGAAGTAGGCTCCGTCGTCCCCGGCTTGACCGGGGACCGCTGGCCGCTTCGACGCGAGCTTGCAGTTTTGCTGCCAGCGATCCCGGATCAAGTCCGGGATGACGGCCAAACGAAAAAGGCCTCGGAAATCCGGGGCCTTTTTCGTGAATGGTGGGCGTAGCAAGGATTGAACTTGCGACCCCTACGATGTCAACATAGTGCTCTACCACTGAGCTATACGCCCGCACCATTCAGGTTCTGCCCGGGGCCGTCGCCCCGGACAGGGGAGCGCCATTAGCTGGGCGTCCGGCCATTGGCAAGCCCAGAGTCGGCCCAAAATTCCGGAATCTCCCAACCTCCGTTCGTGTTGAGCGAAGTCGAGACACATGTGCGCGGTGTCTCGACTTCGCTCGACACGAACGGAGGTGGTTTGAGAGTTCTTATCTTAGATGCTGGCCTGCGCCTGCTGGCCGAAGATCCGCTCAACTTCCAGCACCAGATCCTTGAGGTGGAAAGGCTTGGACAGCACCTTGGCCTGCGGGGCCTCGCGGCTGGCTGTGAGCGTAACCGCGGCAAACCCGGTAATGAACATCACCTTGGTCTTGGGGCTGATCTCGGCGCAGCGCTGCGCGAGTTCGATCCCGTCCATTTCGGGCATGACGATGTCCGACAGCAACAGATCGTATTCGCCGTCTTCGAGCAGCGGCACCGCCAGGGTGCCGCGATCGACCGCGGTCACATCGTAACCGGCGTTTTCCAGCGCCCGCGCCAGATAGGTGCGCATGGCTTCTTCATCTTCGGCAAGCAGGATGCGGATCATCGCGGCGCTGGTCCCCGGTAACTGGTGGTTGCAACAAGCGCGCCAAGCACGCGTCGAGGGCATGCTATACACCCTGCGGGTTAACAATCTCGCCCCCAATTTCGAAGCTGACTTACTTTGACACAGTGCTGCGCGCGGGCCAGCATCGGGCGATGGATTCGCAACGAGAAGATACAGGCGATTCGCCGCGCCGCGAAGGGGGTTCGATCCCCGGAGCCAGCGGCCTGCCGGCCTTTGTGCTTCGCGCGCCTGAACCTTCGGCACTGCCGGTCTTGATCGCGGTGCCGCATGCCGGGCGGGCCTATCCCGGCGCGCTGCTGGAGCGGATGCGCAATCCCGGGTTTGCCGCGCTCAAGCTGGAAGATCGCTATGTCGACCGGCTGGCCGAGGCCGTCGCGCGCGAAACCGGGGCGGCGCTGCTGGTGGCGCATGCGCCGCGGGCGATGATCGACCTCAACCGCGCGACCGACGATGTCGATTGGGACATGTTCGCGCGCGGCCGGCCCGACAGTCTGGGCAGCTATACGCCGGGGATGCGGGTGCGCAGCGGACTGGGGCTGATCCCGCGGCGGCTGCCGGGACTGGGCGAGTTGTGGAAACGCCGCCATGACGAGGAAGACCTGGCCGCGCGGATCGATTCGATCCACGCACCGTATCACACCTGCCTGGCCGAAACGCTCGAATCGCTGCGTGAGCGCTGGGGCGCGGCCTTGCTGATCGATCTGCATTCGATGCCGCCGCTGGCTTTCAGGGGCGGACACCCCGCACCGGAATTCGTGCTGGGCGACCGTTTCGGGGTTTCGTGCCACGGATCGCTGGTTGGCAGCTGCTTTGGCTATTTTGCTGAACTGCAGCGCGGCACGGCGCACAACCGGCCCTATGCTGGGGGCTATGTGCTCGAACGCCATGCCCGCCCGGACCAAGGGTTGCACGCGTTGCAACTTGAGGTGGACCGGTCGAGCTATCTCGATTCGCGGCTGGTTGAACCTGGGGAGGGCTTTGCCGCGATGGCCATCTTGCTGGCGGGACTGGTGCGGCGCCTGGCCGGCGAAGTGGCCGATCTGGGCCGCCTTGGGGCCCTTGCCAACGCAGCGGAGTGATTCGCATCAAAAAAACCACCTCGTGCAAATGCACGAGGTGGCCAAGGTTCAGGGAGGAGGTGCACCGAAGTGCACCAATGCCCTGCCTGGCCATGAGGGAAGCGCAAGCAAGACAGGAACTAAAATAGGCCTGTTGCAAGTCTGGCGCAAGACAAGACTTAAGCATGCCAATGAAAAGGCGCGATTGCGGCATGCTCCCGCAATCGCGCCCGGTCATTTGGCAATGCGACTCGATCAGGAAGCGAGCGCGGGAACCGGGCCTTTGCCCAGCTGGACCTGACGGCCGAAAATGTCGCTCATGTGCTCAAGGCTGAACAGGTGGGAATAGATCAGCGCGAGCATGCCGTTCTGGTTCATCGTCCGCAGCACATCGCCGCGCAGATCGCGCAGCTTTTCCTGGTCGACCATCTTGAAGCCACGATAGACGAACGGCTGTTCGTTGCCCGGCTGCTGGATCGAAACTTCGCCGTCCATCAGCAGGTTGTGCTTCTGCAGTTCCTCGACGAACGAGGTGGTGCGGAAACCGGCTTCCTCGAAGTTACGGCAGAAATCGAGCGTTGCCTGGCAGGCTTCGCTGGGTTCGCCTTCGGTGAACAGCGCGGTGCCGTCTTCGAATTCACCAACTAGGTCGCTGGTGGGGTCAAAGCACAGCGAAAGCTCTTCGGTGTCGGGGGTCAGCTTGGCCAGCATGAAAGGGTAGCGGCGGGCATAGGCCGGAACATAGACCGGGCTGGTCAGCTTGCCGTCATCATCGAAGAACACATTGACGTTTTCGTTGAGGCCCATCAGCGCCAGCGGCACCGGGTTGTCGCTGATCGAGAAGATTACCGGATAGTGGCGCGAGGCGTGGACGAATTCCTCGGCGGTCAGCGGAACCGCGTGTTGGCCGACCAGCCACTTGGCGTTCTCGGTGGTGCGGCTGCTCCAGCTGGCATGGTCGCGGCTGTTGAGCGGCATAAGGTCCTGGTAGAACATCGGCAGGTTGGCGGCTTGGGGCGCGCTGGCCATGGGTAATCTCCGGTAGAAAGCGACAGTTGAGCCGGTCAGTCCCGGCGCGAAACCGCGCGTTTAGTCGCTGATCTCGCCGCGCGCAAGCGGCAGCAGCTTTCCGGGGTTCATCAAGCCCTGGGGATCGAGCGCATGCTTGACGCGCGCCATCATGGCGAGCGCCACCGGATCGCCCAATCGCCCCAGTTCGCCGACCTTCATCTGCCCGATCCCGTGTTCGGCCGAGATCGTGCCGTGCCACTGGGTGACAAGGTCATGGACCCGGCGGCTGGCGGCCTTGCCCTGGTCCGGCTCCCACTCGCCGCGCACCGCCTGCGCCGGAGCGGTGACATGGAAATGGACGTTGCCGTCGCCCAGGTGGCCGAAAGCGAAAGCCTTGCAGCCCGGGAATTCGGCCTCGATCGCGGGGATCGCCATGGCGATGAACGGGGCCATCGCCGCGACCGGAACCGCGATATCGTGCTGCACCGCCGCGCCCTTGGCCCGAAGCGCGCCGGAAATCGATTCGCGCAGGGTCCAAAAGGCCTCGGCCTGTGTCTCTGACGCGGCGATTGTAGCGTCCTGCGCGATCCCGGCTTCGAGCAGCGCCATGGCCAGCGCACCCAGGTCCTGCCCGGGGTCCTCGCTCGCCAGCTCGATCAGCGCATGCCAGGCGTGTTCGCCCGCCAGCGGTGCGCGGGCATCGGGAAGATGCTGCAATACCGCCGACAAGCAGTTCTGCGGGATGACTTCGAAGCCTTCAAGCTGCCCCCCGGCCAGCCGCTCGGCCAGGATCAGCAGCGCGCGCGCCTGCTCGATGGAATCCAGCCCTGCCCAGACCACCCGCCGTCCGGCCAATGCCGGCAAGAGCTTGAGCGTTGCCGCAGTGACCACCCCCAGCGTCCCTTCGGCGCCGATGAACAGTTGTTTGAGGTCGAACCCGCGGTTGTCCTTCTTGAGCGGGGTGAGCGCCGACCAGACCGCGCCATCGGCCAGAACCGCCTCGATCCCGAGCACCATGGCGCGCATTGAGCCGTGGCGCAGCACCTGGCTGCCCCCGGCATTGGTCGAGATCAGCCCGCCGATCGTGGCCGATCCTTTTCCCCCCAGCGTCAGCCCAAAGCGCAGCCCGGCTTTCTCAGCGGCCTGGTGCAGGTTCTGCAGGATCACCCCTGCGCCGCAAGTGACCTGCCGCGCGTCCGCATCGACCGGACCGATTGTATCGAGCCGCCGCAACGATAGCAGCAATTGCCTGCCGCTGGCATCGGGGGTCGCGCCGCCCGACATCCCGCTATTGCCGCCCTGCGGCACCATGGCCACCCCATGCGCGGCGCAAAGACTGACCAGCGCGGCCACTTCTTCGGCATTCGCCGGTGCAGCCAGAGCGCAAGCCCGGCCGGTGTAGCGCCCACGCCAGTCGGTCAGCCAGGGTCCGGTCAGATCGGGATCGCGGGTGAAACCGCGCGGTCCCAGCAGGGCTGCGGCTTTATCAAGAAAAGTCTGGTCAGGCCCGCTCATCGCCCGGGCTATGGCACAATGCGGTGCGAATGCGCCAGAGGGGCTTGAATCCCCGAGTCATCAGGTTAAGCGGTGGTTCAACGATGGGGGCTATCTAGGGCGACGATGAATCCGCTCGTACAACTGCTGACACCGCTGGTGATGGTGCTTCCCGCGCTGGGCGTGGGTGATTTCGCGCCGTCTGCGCTCCAGCCGGTCGATCCGGCCAGCATGCCAGTGGCCGAGCAGGTCAGCATCCAGCAGAGCGTGACGATCCGGATCAACCCGCGCCCGGCACCGATGCCGATGCAGACCGCGCTATTCGCGCCCGGCTTCGAGGGCGGCAGCGAACCCCGCTTTATCGAGCGCAAGTTCGGCAAATGCCTGTCGATCAATGCGATTTTCGGGGTCCAGCCGGTCACCAACGACAAGCTGCTGTTGATCCTGAATGACCGGCGGATGGTCACCGCGCAGCTTGAAAAGGGTTGCCAGGCACGCCAGTTCTATTCGGGCTTTCTGATCAAGCGCAACGCCGATGGGCAGGTCTGTGCCAGCCGCGATGCGCTGCAGTCGCGCAGCGGCGCCAGCTGCCAGGTCACCGGCTTTCGCCAGATTATCCAGCTCGACGACTGAATCCGGCACATAACGGGCGCGATTCCTTGACTCCGGCGGTGTCTTGCGCCTAGGGCGCGCGCGTGCCTGGCCGGTACAAGACCGCGCCGCACCTAACGTTCCTCCGGTCATTGAAGAAGACATATGAAGTTCGCCGATATCGGCCTTTCAGACGAATTGCTCAGCGCGATCTCCGCGAAGGGATATGACACGCCCACCGCGATCCAGGCCCAGGCGATCCCGCAAGTGCTGATGATGAAGGACATCATCGGCGTCGCCCAGACCGGCACCGGCAAGACTGGCAGCTTCGTGCTGCCGATGATCGACATCCTGGCGCATGGCCGCCGCCGCGCGATGATGCCGCGCAGCCTGATCCTGGAGCCGACCCGTGAACTGGCCGCCCAGGTCGCCGATGAATTCACACTCTACGGCGTCAACCACGATCTCAAGATGGCGCTGCTGATCGGCGGCGTGCAGATGGGCGATCAGGTGAAAGCGCTCAACGAAGGCGTCGATGTGCTGATCGCCACCCCGGGGCGGCTGATGGACCTGTTCGAACGCGGCAAGATCCTGCTGACCGGCTGCGATCTGCTGGTGATCGACGAGGCCGACCGGATGCTCGATATGGGCTTCATCCCCGATATCGAAACGATCTGCTCAAAGCTTCCGGCCCAGCGCCAGACCCTGCTGTTCAGCGCCACCATGCCGCCGCCGATCAAGAAGCTGGCGGACAAGTTCCTGACCAATCCCAAATACATCGAAGTCGCGCGTCCGGCTTCGACCAACACCCAGATCGTCCAGTTCAAGGTGCCGGTCGCCTCGTCGCGGGTAAAGCGCGATGTGTTGAAGGAACTGCTGCGGACCGACGACGTCAAGACCGCGATGATCTTCTGCAACCGCAAGACCACGGTCCGTGATCTCGCCAAGAGCCTCAAGCAAAACGGCTTTTCGGTCGGCGAAATCCACGGTGACATGGAACAGCCGGCCCGGATCGCCGAGCTTGACCGGTTCAAGAACGGCACGATCAATATCCTGTGCTGCTCGGATGTCGCGGCCAGAGGCCTCGATGTGAAGGGCGTCAGCCACGTCTTCAACTTCGACACCCCCTGGCACCCGGACGATTACGTCCACCGCGTCGGCCGCACCGGCCGGGCCGGGGCCACCGGCCGCGCCTTCACGCTGATCGCGCCGGAGGATGCCGAAGCGATCGAGAATGTCGAAAAGCTGACCGGCGGCAAGCTGACGGTGTTCGAAGTGGGCAAGGGCGCCAAGGCTCCTAGCCTAGACAAGCCCGAAGGCAAGGCTCACGAAGAGCGTGAACCTCGCGCAGCCCGTGCACCGCGCCCGGCTCGCGAACCGCGTGAAGAGCGTGCCCCCCGTGACGAGCATGAGCCCCGCGAACCCC
>JANPMA010000104.1:0-2402 GCA_031422595.1 Novosphingobium sp.
CAAGTCATTGCTCCGTGCCTGCTCATGGCCAACAGGCAGTGCCTCGACCACGATTTGATGCTCTGATCGAACACCGCCGCGATCGAGCGTGTAGCTGATCCTGTCTCCCACCTCAGGCCGAATCGCAAAATAGTAGGGGAGGTCGGTCCGCACAAAATCGCCATTGCGGATCCCGGCCTTGGCAACAGGACCGTCGGGGTCAACTTCGACCATTCTGCCAAAGCCCGCTGGCGCATTCGGATCGGGGATCGCTCGGCCGGCATTCAAAGCGATTTCGCCAAGCAATCCACCGCGATAGGCTGCCATGTCGACCATCGCCGTCAGCCGATTGCCGATGAGGAGCACCAGCAGCGCGATCAGCAGCACCTGCTGCCAGCGCGGCCAGCCCAGTTGGTTGGTGTCGCTCGTTTTGGTCATTGCGCGCTTCCCCCAGCGCCGGCCAATGATCGCCTCGCCTCGATTTCGGTTAGGGCCTCGACCTGCGCGGCCAGCCGCAGGGTGGTCAGCTCTAACTCCCGCACGCGGATAGCCTGCATGTCCAGCCCGACCTGCTGGGTGGCCCAGCTGAGTATCTCGATCTCGTCGGGCCGATAATTTTCGCCGGTAGGCTTTTCCCCGAGCAGCACGAACCCGGCCAGCGCCGCCTGATGCATCATCGGCAAGGCAAGCGCGGCTTCTATCGGTGAGCCAAGCTCGGCGGGCACAACCGATCCCTGCTCCGCCCGCATCGCGGCGAGCGCTGGATCGTCGCCGTCGATGGTCTCGCCCGAAGCGCTGGCATAATGACCCCCCGCCGAGCGGGTGTAGTGCGTCGCCGCCGCACCGCCAGTGAAGCGGGTCAGTTCCGCCACAAAGTTCCCCGCCAGCGCCTCGGGCTTCTCGACATGCGCCGCCGCCGCGACGAAGCGTTTGAGGGCTTGCTCGTTGAGCTGCCATTTGTGGAAGAACAGCCGCTCGATGGCGTGTTCGACCTTATGGTGCAGGCGGTTGAAGGTGAGGTAGAGTCCAACCGCGATTCCCGCGCTGATATAGACGCTGCCGCCATACCAGACCTTGGGAATCGCCTGCTTGATCGCCCATTCGATCAGCGCAAAGCTGACCAGCAACAACACCCCGATCGCGCCGAACACCAGCGTACGGTTCACCGCAAAGCCCAGATCGAACAGCTTGTGCCGCAGCACCGCGTAGGCGAGCAGGCCGGGGGCCACAATGCCTTGCATCACAGCATTGAAATAGAACAAGCCAAGACTGCTGCCCGTACCGAACATCGTCCCGGTCCGCATCGCGTCCCACGAATTCAGCACGGCAGCAAATAAATAGGCGGACAAAGCAAAGACAATCAGCGTGATGCGATTACGCTCGGCTGCTGAGCCCTTGCGCCACGCCGCGACCAGATAAGCGATGGCAACCGCTATGCTGATCGACGTCACCAAGCTGGGGTATCCGACACCGCCAGCCCAACTGATATAGTTGGTCAGCCAGAGTCTATCCCAAGTGTAAACCGTCAGACTCACGAGACACCAGACGAACCAGATATTGAACAGTCGCCAATGCCAGCGCGGCAGTGCTCCGGCCTGCTGTTCGAACATCCGAAACGCAAAGGGAATGAGCATGGCCACAGCGGCAATGAAAACAAGCAACAACCACCACATAGGTGCCGCCAGCGCGAGATCGGATGCCCAAGCTGGCTGACTCGCCCCGCCTCGACCAGTCGCCACAAGCGCGGCACCGAGCAACATCGCCGTTGCGTTGCCCCAACCGCGCCACAATATGAAGCAACCGACCAGCATCGAGATGACTGCCGCAAGCAAAGTCGCCACGCGCAAGCCATTGCTTTGCGCCTGCTCATGACCAGCAGGCAATGCCTCGACGATGATGTGATGCTCTGATCGGACACCACCCCGATCCAGCGTGAACTGGACCCTGTCTCCTACAACGGGTCGCAATAAATATTGGTAGGCGGGGTCGTGCCGCACATAATCGCCATTGCGGATCCCGGCTTTGGCATAGGGGCCGTCGGGGTCCACTTCGATCATCTTGCCAAAACCGGCGGGTCCGTTTGGATCGGACGTCAGTCTGCCGGCCTCAAGAGCGACTTCGCCAAACAGCCCGGCACGATAGGCTGCGGAATCGAGCAATACCGTCATGCGGTTGCCGATGAGCAGCGCCAGCAGCGCGATCAGCAGCACCTGCTGCCAGCGCGGCCAGTTCAGCTTTGCCGATTCGGCGCGGTTCGTCATCGATTCCCCCGTTTCGCGCGACCGCAGCGAGGTTGGCAGAAAATCAGGCATTTGCAATCGCGCCGCACAGTTCCTAGCTTCCCCTCTCGGCGACAGGGCCGGAAGAATCGAACAACCGAAAGCGGGCAGCATGGCCGAAGTCGCCGAAAAGGCAGTCAAACT
>JANPMA010000105.1:0-11730 GCA_031422595.1 Novosphingobium sp.
TGGAAGGTGCAGGTGCCGTCGGCATGGTCGTCGACCGCGTTGACGGTCAGCGAGACGCCATCGACCGTGATCGAGCCCTTGGGGGCGACGAAGGGCGAAAGTTCGGCCGGGGTGGTGACGGCCAGGTGGAGCGATCCACCCACTTCCTCGCGCGCGGTGATCCGGCCTACGGCATCGACGTGGCCGGTGACAATGTGCCCGCCCAGCTCGTCGCCCAGCTTCAACGCCTGTTCGAGATTGAGCTTGCGCCCGGCAGCCCATTGATTCTGCGCGGTGCAGCCGACGGTCTCGCCTGAAATATCGACCGCGAACCAGGCATCGCCCGCAGTTCCGCCGCGATCGACCACGGTCAGGCAAACGCCCGAACAGGCGATCGAGGCGCCGATCGCGATATGTTCGGGGTCATAAGGGCAGGCAATCACCGCGCGCAGGTCGCCCTGGTCGCGGACTTCGCGGATCGTGCCGACGGCGGTGATAATTCCGGTAAACATCAGGCCCGCTCGTATAGATCGACGCTGTCATTGCCAAGCGCTCGCGTGTCGGCCAGCCGCCAGCAGGGATCGGCGGCCAGTGCGGCGCGGGTCAGCTGGGGCAGCGCCGGGCCATCGTCGGCGACAACGCTGGGCGCGCGGTAGAGCAGCAGCCGGTCGATCAGATTGGCATCGAGGAAAGCGCGCGCGGCCCCGGCGCCGCCTTCGACCATCAGGTACTGCACACCCTCCATCTCGGCGATCGCCCGGGGAGAGGAGAGCGGATGCCAGCCTTCCGGGGCCTGGCCATGGGTCAGCAACCAGCGTTCCGGGCTGCGCTGCTCGATCCCTGGCAGGCGCACGTCGAGCCGCGGACTGTCGGCACGAAGGGTGCCGGTTCCGACCACGATTGCGTCCATCCGGGCGCGCCAGGCGTGGACATGGGCGCGGGCCTCGCTCCCGGTCAGCCACTGGCCCTCGCCGGGCGGCGGGGCCAGCCGGGCATCTTGCGATAGCGCCAGTTTGAGCGTGACGTGCGGACGTCCCTGCCTGCTCCGGACCAGATAGCCCGATAGACTGTTTGTGCATTCTGCGCTGTCGATCAGGTCGACCCGGATCCCGGCCTCCTCGATCCGGGCAATTCCCTGCCCCGCAGTGCGCGGATCGGGATCGCCGCAGCCGATGACCACGCGGGCAAGGCCGCTCGCTGCGGCCAGATCGGCGCAAGCCGGGCCGCGCAGGCTTTGGTGGGCGCAGGGTTCGAGAGAAACGTAGAGCGTCGCGCCATGCGCCTCTGCGCCCGCCTTATCCAGCGCCACTGCTTCGGCATGCGGGCGTCCGCCGGGTTGGGTCCAGCCGCGCGCCACCACTTTGCCGTGCTTGACGATCAGCGCGCCGACTGCGGGGTTGGGACGGGAGAGCGGCAGACCGCGCCCTGCCAGCCGCGCCGCCGCGGCCAGCCAGCGCCGGTCGGAATCACTGTTCAATCTTGACCTGCTCGAGCGCTCCTTTGGTTTCGGCGTCGGCCTTAGCCTTCTCCTTGGCCCTGTCGGCATCGGCCTGCGCCTTGAGCTTGTCGACATCGACGCCGGTAGCCTTGCCAACCGCCATCCACAGCCTCTGCGCCTCCGCATCGGCGGCTGCCTGCTGTGCCTGGAGCGCTTCCTTTTCCTTCTGGTTCTGCAGAATGAACGCGCGGGTTTCCGCTTCGCTGCGATCGGCCGGCCAGCTATTGACATAGGTGACGTCGGGCAGCTTGCGCTCCACCTTCCAGCTTTGCGTCGCCATGATCGAGAACACCCCGAAGGTCATCGCGCCGGCGATCAGCGAGTTGAGCCAGCGCCCGGATCCGGCCTCGCGGAACACGGTGATAAGGTCACCGACCGCGCCGCCCGGGCTGACATCTTTCCAGTAGTTGTTCTTGCGCAGCATGGCGCAAGGATAGGACTTTGCGGCGCATCGCGCCAGTACTCAGTTGTAATCCACCGAAATCGGGATTCGTCCGCGAAATTTTCCGCCGCGCCCTCCCTCGATCACCAGCCGGGCACCAAAGCTGAATTCCAGTTCGCCATTGGCGTTCAGGGTGGGGCGCTGCGGCAGGTCTGTGGTGAAATTGGCCAGCACGGCGCGGCCGCCTTCGGGGGTGGTCATTTCGACCTGATCGGGCAGATCGACGCGCACTTCGCGCAAGGCCGTCCCGGTAACCCGTCCGCGCCCGGTGATCGCCATTCCGCCGAGGTCGACCAGCTCGCCGCTGGTCCGCTTGCCGTTCCCGGTAACGCCCACTTCGGCGCTGCCGCCGCTGCGCCCGGTCAGCGCCAGTTTGGAAAAATTGAGGTCGGCCCAGATCTCGATAGCCAGCGGGCGCTCGCCAGGCTTGGTGCCGGGATCGCTGTAGCACAGCCGGCAGCTGTCCTGGGCCGCCAGAGGGGCGGTCAAGAGCAATGCCGCCAGGGCAAGGATGCGCAGCTGGGCCATCGTGCGATTTTCGGCCCTGCATGGTTAAGAAGGCGTTACGAACAATTACCCAAGCAGGGCATAGAGTTGCCGCCCATGGCGCTTGAGCCAGCGATTCGCGGCACGGATATCGTGTTCGAACAATTCGCCCAGCATGGCGTGGAATTGCGGGCTGTGATCGAAGTGAGCCAGATGCGCCACTTCGTGCGCAACAACCGATCGGCGGACCATGTCGGGGGCCATGACCAGACGCCAATTGATCCGGATCGTCCCGTCGCGGCTGCACGAGCCCCAGCGCCGCTGGGCGTTGCTGAGCATCAGTCGCTGGGCTGGTTGGTTGGCTCGCTGGCAATAGAACGCCAAGTCCTCTTCCAGCAGCGCGCGGGCTTCGCCTTGCAGCCAGCGCTTCAGCCTCTGGCTCAGCGATTCGGCCGGGCCGCCCAGGTGGAGCTCGCCTTCGAGCAGCCGGACCCGGCGCGAGGCCGCGGGATCGTGGCGGATCGGCAAGGCATCGCCGCGATAGGGCAAGGTGCTCTCGGGCGTGAAGCAGACCGGTTCGGGCACTGCGGCCAATTGCCCCGCCAGCCAGCCCTTGCGCTTCTCGGCAAAGTCGAGCGCTTCGGCGGTGCGGCCCCAGCGCGGCAGAGTGATTCTGACTTCGCTGCCATCGGGGGCGAGCCGCATGGTCATCCGCCGGGCCTGGGCATTGCGGCGCAGCACCACCGGCAACACCCGCCCGGCCACTTCGACCTGCGGTTCATGATGTTCGCGCCGTAAGAGCCAGTCAATCATCCGCCAGTTCCACGCCCGGCGGCAGCACTACATGCTGTTCGAGCGGCCCGGCAAGGTGCTCGGGGATCGCTTTCCCCCGAACCGATACCCCGGCGCGGTGGACTGCTTCAGGATCGCCGCAGACCAGGTAGTGCCAATCGGGCAGCGGCAGGCCATCGGCGCGCCGACGGTAGGCGCAAGTTTCGGGCAGCCAGCTGATCGTCAGGAGCAATTTGGGCGATAGCTTGAGGCAATCGGGTACCCGCGCCTTGCGGTGCTTGTAGTCGCTGCACCGGGCCGAAGGGATGTCGAGCAGCTGGCAGGCGACATTGGTGGGATAGACTTCGCCGGTGTCCTCGTCCTCGGCCTTGTGCATGCAACACTGGCCGCAGCCGTCGCACAGTGCTTCCCACTCGGCGCGGGACAGCGCGTCGATCGGCAGGTTCCAGAATTCTGGCCGCAGCTGGCTCACTTCACCGAAGCTGCAAGGTCAGCGGCGACCGCATCGGGGCCCTTGTCGACCGGCAGCAATTCGATCGCCTTGCCATCGCGGTCCATCAGATAGGCGAAGCGGGTGTGGTCCATCAGGTAGCCGCCGGGCGTATCCTTGCCGCGCGCCGCAAGCACCTTGAAGGCCTTGATCGCCGCATCGACTTCAGCCTGGGTTCCGGTCAGGCCCAGCAACCTGGGCGAAAAGGCCGCGGTAAACTCGCCGATCCGCGCCGGAGTGTCGCGCGCGGGATCGATGGTGATGAAGATCGGCTGGATCTCTTGCGCCAGCCCCGGGTGATCCTTGGCGTATTTGAGATAGCCCTGCATCATCACGCCGACGTCCAGCGGACAGGCATCGGGGCAGAAAGTATAGCCGAAATAGACGATCCGGTACTTGCCCTTGAACTGGTCCCAGGAGACCTGTTTGCCGGCCTTGTCGACCAGGCTGAACGGCCCGCCGATCCCGCTGCCTTCCAGGCTGGTGCCGATGATTGGCGATTGGTCAGGCGATGCGGGGTTGCAGGCACCGAGCGTCAGCGCGAGGGTGGCGACAAAAAATCGAAAAGGCTTGGTCATGGCGCCGCGGTTCATGCTCTGCTAAACCGGCATGCGCAAGGTGGCTTTGGGCACGCACGGTGATTCTGCGCGCGCGCCCGCAACAGGAGGATCCATGCCCGTGCCCGTCTATCGCAAGTTGTCCCTGGCGCTCGCCGCGCTGCTGGGTGCTGCCACAGTGCTGCCCGGCCCGGCCGCCGCGCAGTTTTCGGACAGCTACAAGTTCCTCGAAGCCGTCCGCAAGAAGGAAGGCGACAAGGCGACCGAGCTGCTCGAGGAAAAGGGCTCGAGCATGGTCAACACTCGCGATAGCTCGACCGGCGACAGCGCGCTCCACATCGTCACCCAGCGCCGCGATCTGGCCTGGATGCAGTTCCTGGTCGCCAAGGGTGCCAATGTGAACGCGCGCAACGCCAGGGGCGAAACCGCACTGGTGATCGCCAGCAATCTCAATTTCGTCGAAGGCGTGGAATTTCTGGTCGGGCAGGGGGCCAAGGTCGACGAACCCAGTTCGACCGGCGAAACCCCGCTGATCACGGCGGTCCACAACCGCAATATCGGTCTGATCCGGATCCTGCTGAAAGCCGGGGCCAACCCCGACCGGACCGACAATTCGGGCCGCAGCGCGCGCGACTATGCCCGGCTCGATACCAAGAGCGACACATTGCTCAAGGAGCTTGAAGCCAGCACCAAGCCCAAGTCGCAGCTCAAGATTGGCCCCGACGTGAAAGTGTTCGGGCCGAAGTAATGAGCGTAGACAGCCTCGACGCGCTGCGCCTGCAGCTTGCCCCGGCCATCGCCGATGCCGCCGCCTTCGATGGCTGGAGCGCAGCGGCTGTGCGCAACGCCGCCGTCCAGCTCAGCGTTGATCCGGATGCGGCTGCCTATGCTTATCGCGGCGGGGCGATGGCGATGATCGATGCCTGGGCGGCCAGCGTCGATGCGGCCATGGCCAAGGCGCTGCCGACCGAAAAGCTCGCTCCGCTCAAGATCCGAGAGAAGATCCGCACCCTGGTGCTGTTCCGGCTGGACGCAATCGTGCACCAGAAAGAGGCACTGCGCCGCGCCCAGGCGATCATGGCCATGCCGCAGAATATCGGTTCCGCAGTCCGGCTGGGTTGGCGCAGCGCCGATGCCATGTGGCGGCTCGCGGGCGATACGGCGACCGATTACAACCACTATACCAAGCGCATGACGCTGGGCTCGATCTATGCCGCGACCCTGGCGGTCTATGTCGGTGACACCAGCGAGGATCATGCCGATACCAAGGCCTTCCTCGACCGCCGGATCGAAGGGATCATGAAGTTCGAAAAGGCCAAGGCGCGGCTGCTGCGCCCGGCGGATGAGCATTTCAGCCCCGCACGGTTCCTGGGGCGGCTGCGGTACCCGGCGAATTAGTTCCTCCCCGTGCCGGGGAGGAATTTGACCTAGGTCAAATTATTGCGAATGACTTGCAATAAGCCCCCGCCTGTGGCAGCGGCAATGGCAGAATGACCCTCGACCTCCTTCCCATCGGCCAGCGCGCGCGGATTGCCGCGATCGATTGGTCGCGGCTGGTCGACGAGGAAGCGCAGCGGCTACAGGCGCTGGGGATCGAGATCGGCGCCAAGGTCAGCATTGCCCATCGCGGAGTGCTGGGCGGCCGCGATCCAATTGCACTGGCGATCGGGCGGATGACGATTGCCCTGCGCCGCGCCCACGCCCAGGCAATTGAAGTGGAAGCGCTCTGATGCGAAGCGCGGCGCTGGTCGGAAATCCCAATGCGGGCAAAAGCGCGCTGTTCAACGCGCTGACCGGCGCGCGCCAGAAGATCGCGAACTATCCCGGCGTCACGGTCGAACGCAAAGCCGGGCGGCTGGTGCTGCCCTCGGGCGAACCGATCGAGCTGACTGACCTGCCCGGCTCCTACGGCCTGCGCGCGACCAGCCCTGATGAAGAAGTCACCCGCAAGGTGATCCTCGGCGAGTTTCCGGGTGAGGCTGCGCCCGAAGTGCTGGTGGTGGTGCTCGATGCCTCGAACCTCGAACAGCATCTGGTCTTCGCGCAGGAGGTGATCGCCTTGGGCCGGCCGGTGGTAGTCGCGCTCAACATGATCGACCTGGCGGAGCGCGACGGGCTGGTGCTCGATCCGCATGCTTTGCAGGAAGCCCTCGGCGTACCTGTGGTGCCGACCGTCGCCGTGCGCCGCCGGGGACTGAGCGAACTCGCCGAAGCCATCGCCGCTGCCGAAGCGCGCTCGTCGGAACATCACCGTCCGCATGTCGATCAAACCGAGCGCCGCGTCACCGCCCACGCGATTGCCGAGGCGGCGATTGTTTCGGAGACCGCGCGGCACCGGCTCCACAGTAAGCTCGACCGGGTGCTGCTGCACCCATGGTTCGGCCCGCTGATCCTGTTCGCGCTGCTGTTCGTGGTGTTTCAGGCAGTGTTCGCTGGGGCGACGCCGTTTGCCGACGCGCTGACCGCTGGGGTTGATTGGCTCAGTGCTCAGGCCCGCACCATAATCCCGCCCGGCCTGCCGCGCGACCTGCTGACCGACGGAATTATCTCGGGGGTCGGCTCAGTACTGGTGTTCCTGCCGCAGATCGTGATCCTGTTCTTCTTCATCCTTGCGATGGAGGCCTCGGGCTATATGGCGCGGGCCGCCTTCCTGATGGACCGGATGATGGCCTCGGTCGGGCTTTCGGGGCGCAGCTTCATCCCACTGCTTTCGAGCTTCGCCTGCGCGATCCCGGGGATCATGGCGACGCGCTCGATCTCTGACCCAAAGGACCGTCTGACCACGATCCTGATTGCGCCCTTGATGACCTGTTCGGCCCGGCTGCCGGTCTATGCGGTGATTATCGCGGCGTTCATTCCGAACCGGAATGTCGGGGGTGGAATTGGCTTGCAGGGCTTGGTGCTGTTCGGGCTCTATGTGGTGGGCGTGGTCGGGGCGATGGCGGTCGCTTTGGTGCTGCGGCGCTCGGTCACCAAAGGCGCGGCCTCGGGTTTCATCATGGAGCTGCCCAAGTATCAGCTGCCGCACCCCAAAGACATGGCTATCGGCCTGTGGCAGCGCGCCTGGATCTTCCTGCGCCGCGCCGGGACGATCATCTTCATGGTTACCGTGGTGCTGTGGCTGCTGCTCAACTTCCCGCGCGCTGCGCCGGGTGAGGATCAGGTCGATGCCTCGATCGCCGGGCACATCGCCAATGGCCTCGCGGTGGTGGTCGAACCGATCGGCTTCAACCGCGATATCGCGCTGGCGCTGATCCCGGCGATGGCCGCGCGCGAAGTGGCGGTCAGCTCGCTGGCGACGACTTATGCGGTCGGTGCGACCGACGAGAATGCGCAGGCCCAGAAACTGGGCGCCCAGCTCAAGAGCCACTGGAGCCTCGCCACCGCGCTGGCCTTCCTCGCCTGGTTCGTCTTCGCGCCCCAGTGCATGAGCACCATCGCGGTGACCCGGCGTGAGACCAACGGCTGGAAATGGCCGCTGTTCATGCTGGGCTACCTGTTTGCCCTGGCCTACCTGTTCGCCGGGCTGACCTATTGGGGGGCGGTCTGGCTGGGGCTGGGCTGACTTTCCGCCGTCCGATCCGTTCCGGGGGAAATTGCGTGAGTCTGGCTGGCACGCGCCGCAGCGATTGGCTAGGCCTGCGCCAAGCAATTCAAAGGGATTCGATTCGATGGCAGGCAGCGTCAACAAGGTCATTCTCATCGGCAACCTGGGCGCCGACCCGGAAGTGAAGACCTTCCAGAACGGCGGAAGGATCGCCAACCTCAGGATCGCCACCAGCGAGAACTGGAAAGACAAGAACACCGGCGAGCGCAAGGAACGGACCGAGTGGCACACCGTGGTGCTCAATTCGGACGGGCTGGTGGGCGTGGCCGAGCGGTTCTTGCGCAAGGGCAGCAAGGTTTACATCGAAGGCCAGCTGCGCACCCGCAAGTGGCAGGATGCCTCGGGCAATGATCGCTACAGCACCGAAGTGTCGGTCGGCGGGATGGGCGGCGTACTGACCATGCTCGACGGCGCGCCGGGTGGCGGCCAGGGCGGCGGCGGTGGCGGCGGCCAGCGCAGCGGCGGCGATGACTTCGGCGCCAGCGGTTCTGGGGGCCAACGCTCGGGCGGCGGCGGTTCGGGCGCCGGCGGCGGCTTTGCCGACGATCTGGACGACGATATCCCGTTCTGATCGGCTACTTCTTCAGCAGACCCTTCAGCGCCCCGAATGCGCCACCTTCACCCTCGTTGAGGATCCCGGCCTTGCGGCGGAAGAGCTCGGCACCGGGGCCCTCGGCATAGGGGTCGATCGCCAGTGCCAGCGTTTGCGCCAGCGCTTCGCCAAGGTCGAAGCGAGCGTCATCCATTTCGATCTCGTCGAGCTCCTCGGTCTCCAGCTCAACCTCTTCTGCGCGTTCATCGGGCGCGGGGACGAAGCGCAGCTTCAGCGGTTCGGCGATTCGCGCGGGAAGGTCTTCGCCCGAGACTGCACAGCTTTGGACGACGTCAGCCGTCAGCGTGCCGGCCACGGCCACCGCCGGGCCATCGGGCTCAAGCGTGACCTTGGCAACCAGGCAGTTCACTGCGACCAGTCCGAACCGCCTGGCCAGCGCTGCGCATTCCTCGTTCGTGGCTTCAAGCACCTGCTCGCCCATGGGCAGACGGGCGGTGTCGTAGAAACGCGAAAACTCGCTCACCGCAAAATGGTCCCGGCCAGAAGCTCGCCATCGCTGGTGGCTGCCAGCGTTCCGGCCAGGACCCGGAATTCGGCAGCAACAGCGGCCGGATTGGTGCCTTCGATCAGCGTCACATTGCGCCCGACCGCTTCGATCAGTGCGGTATCGCCAGCTTCGGCCAACGCCGCGCGGTAGGCATCGAGCCGCCCACCCAGCGCCTGCATCAGCTTGCCCATCTGCTTGCCCACCACCAGATCACCCACCCCGCCCTGGCGCATTTGGCCGTCCATATCGGACACAAACAGCTCGGTCAGCCGCGCGGCGGCATTGCGCAGCGCCAGGTCGCGCTCCATCCGGATCAGGACCGCGCTCAGCACCAGGGTGATGCAATCGAACCGGCCGGGCACCGTATCGGCCACGCCGCAATGCGCATACCAGCCGGGCTCACGCGCCACTTCGACCACGCGGTGCCACAAGGGGCGCAGGTTGGCTTCGGGGCTCTTGCGGCCCAGCAGGCGATCGAACAGCGCCATCGTTCCTTCCATTCACCGGCGATTAAACCGGGCCCAGCCAAGCAGGGCTTATTGCACGCCGCGCCAAGGCGGCCTAAGGCGTGGCGCGATAGATCACATCACGGCCCCGGGCAATGCCCGCACGCCGACGGAGCGACGAACGAGATGCCGGTTAAGGGACGTATTGTGGGTCTGGCCTTTGCCACCTTGGCGCTGGGGGCCTGCGCCTCGATCAAGGATCACCGCGGATACCTGGTCGATCAGGCATTGCTCGATTCGGTTTTGCCCGGAGTCGATAACCGCGCCTCGATAGAGCGGACACTAGGCCGCCCGACCTTTGTCAGCCAGTTCGGCCGGCAGGATTGGTACTACGTTTCGACCAACACCCGCCAGAAGGCCTTTACCCGGCCGCAGCCCAAGGAACAGCTGCTGGTCCACATCGTGTTCGACGAAAAGGGCAATGTCGCCACGGTTGAGCGCACCGGTATGGAAAAGGTCGTCATGATCGATCCCGATGGCGACAAGACCCCGACCCTGGGCCGCCAGCGCACGTTCCTTGAGGATCTGTTCGGCAATATCGGCCAGGTCGGCGCGCCCGGCGGCGGCGGACAGGGCGGTCCGGGCGGTCCGAACGGATCTTGAGGTTGAAGCCTGACGGATCGCGCATATATCCGCAGGCATGAACCATTCCAATGAAAGCCACGGCCTGATCCAGTGGCACGGCACCACCATCATCGGCGTCAAGAAGGGCGGCACGACCGTCATCGCCGGCGATGGTCAGGTTTCCATGGGCAACACGGTGATGAAGCCCAACGCGCGCAAGGTGCGGCGGTTGGGCGATGGCTCGGTTATCGCGGGCTTCGCCGGGGCGACCGCCGATGCTTTCACCCTGTTCGAACGGCTGGAGAAAAAGCTGGAGCAGCACCGTGGGCAGCTGATGCGCGCGGCGGTCGAACTCGCCAAGGACTGGCGCACCGATAAATACCTGCGCAACCTCGAAGCCTTGATGATCGTCGCGGACAAGGATGTGCTGCTGATCCTCACCGGCAACGGCGACGTGCTTGAACCCGAAGAAGGCATTGCTGCGATCGGATCGGGCGGGAACTATGCGCTGTCCGCCGCCAAGGCACTGACCGAATACGAGGACGATCCCGAAAAGATCGCCCGCCGCGCGATGGCGGTGGCGGCCGAGGTCTGCGTCTTCACCAATGACCGCGTGACGGTTGAGGTCATTTGAAACCCATGATTGAAAACCTGACCCCCAAGGCGATTGTCGCCGCGCTCGACGAGCACATCATCGGCCAGCACGATGCCAAGCGCGCAGTTGCCGTGGCGCTGCGCAATCGCTGGCGCCGCCAGCGCCTCTCGCCCGAATTGCGCGACGAGGTGACGCCCAAGAACATCCTGATGATCGGGCCGACGGGCTGCGGCAAAACCGAGATTTCGCGGCGGCTTGCCAAGCTGGCCGAAGCGCCGTTCGTCAAGGTTGAAGCGACCAAGTTCACCGAGGTCGGCTATGTCGGGCGCGATGTCGAACAGATCGCCCGCGATCTGGTCGAGGAGGCGATCCGGCTCGAAAAGGACCGCCGCCGCGAGGCGGTGCGTGAAGCGGCTGAAAAGGGCGCGATGGACCGGCTGCTCAAGGCGCTTGTTGGTGATGGTGCCTCGGAGGCTACCCGCGAAAGCTTCCGCCAGCGCATCGTCGAAAAGGCGATGGACGATACCGAGGTCGAGATCGAGGTTGAAGACAGCCCCGGCATGGGGATGGACATCCCTGGCATGCCCGGCGGGATCGGGATGATCAACCTGTCCGAAATGATGGGCAAGGCGATGGGCAAGCAGAACCTCAAGCGGCGCAAGCTCAAGGTCCCCGATGCCTGGACCAAGCTGGTCGATGAAGAGTGCGAAAAGCGGATGGACCAGGACGATGTCGCCCGGGTCGCGCTCGCCAATGCCGAGACCAACGGGATCGTCTTCATCGACGAGATCGACAAGATCGCGGTCAGCGATGTGCGGGGTGGTTCGGTGTCACGCGAAGGGGTGCAAAGGGACCTTCTGCCGCTGATCGAAGGTACCACCGTGGCCACCAAGTATGGCCCGATGAAGACCGACCATGTCCTGTTCATCGCCAGCGGCGCGTTCCACCTGGCCAAGCCTAGCGACATGCTGCCCGAACTGCAGGGCCGCCTGCCGATCCGGGTCGAGCTGAAAGCGCTGAGCGAAGACGACTTCGTCCGCATCCTCTCCGAAACCCGCGCCAACCTGGTCGAACAGTACTGCGCGCTGCTCGGGACCGAAAAGGTGACGGTCGA
>JANPMA010000106.1:0-7838 GCA_031422595.1 Novosphingobium sp.
GGCATCGCCTCGTGGATCGACAGGTCGTGGATCATGTAGTCGTTATATTCGGAGAGGAAGCTTTCCGCCTGGGCGTCGCTCCACTCATCGGGGATCGGGCTGACCGCATAGAAGTTCTGTTGACCTTTTTCGAAGATGCCCGGCGGGTCGTTGTAGGCAACCGAATTGCCCTGCTGGAACTTGGGCATGGTGATGATCTTCACCGGACCTTCGGGCATCCGGATGAAACCCTTCGAGCGGACGAATTCGGTGGCCTGGGCCGTGGTTTCGCGGGCGCGCTGTTCCAGCTGGCTGCGCGGTGGGCGCTTGGCATAGCTGAGCTGGAGCGCAGCTTCGATAACCGTCTGCTGCTGTTCGGGCGTGGGCTTGTCGGGCATGTACCGCGACCGATTGGTCGGCATCGCCGTCAGCACCTTGCGCGACAGCTCGTACATCTCGGCGCGGACCGCGGCCTTTGAGGCCAGCGCGCGTGCTTTCAGCTCAGGCCGGGTCATGTCGCTCATCAGCGCGAATTTCATTTTCTGGTCATAGCGCTTGGCACCCAGCCGGAACTCGCCCTTGGCCTGCGGCACCAGCGTCTGGTCCAGCCAGGTCTGATGTTTTCCAACCGCATGCTTGAGCGCCATCAAGGCCGATTCGAAACGCAAGCGATCTGCCGGAGCAAGCATATCCTTGTGCGGCGCGAGCATCTCCTCGGCGATCTGGAGGATACCGGCATTCTGCTTGGCAACCGTTTCGGCAAATACACGCGGCACCCGCGCTGGAACCAGCTGGCGGCGGCTTTCGGCGAGGAATGCCGGGAGCGCTTCCATCCGCGCCGTGGCGCTCTTCAGCCGCACGTCCCACGGCGCAAAATCGCGCGCGGCCAGATTGTAAAGCGAACCAGCGGCGATGTCGTTGTAGAGCTGCGGGTTCCAGGCCCAGTCCTGCAGGACATCGTTGGTCCAGATCCGGTAGGCCAGCTCGTTCTTGAGCATGGCGTAATCGACCTGATTGCCGCGAGTAAGTTTGGTGGGGTCAATCCGGCCCAGCGCCTGCTGCATGGAACGCCACATTGCGATTCGCTTGGCCCGTCCGGCTGGCGAAACATCGGGCAGCTTGGCATCGTATTTGTGTTCACCCAGTTGGGTCGCCTCAACGGGCGAAAAGAACACTGCGGCTTCGATGAAGTGCCCGCCCAGATTGGTGAGCTGCCGGTCGAAGGTTTGCGATGGCACCGGGCGGAACGGGGGAAAGGCTGCCACTGATGCGGGCGCAGCGGGCGGCGGAGCAGCCGCGAGGAGCGCAGCAGGGGTGAGCAACAGGGTGAAAGCCAGGCGTTTCATCGATGATCCTCTCGTATGTTCGGGAAGGCTAGCCCGGCATCACCGCTGCGTCGAGCGGGCAAGCACCAGGCCGCCGGCGACCAGCACCATGCCGGCAAAGTCCATCGGCCCCAGCACTTCGCCGAACACCAGCCAGCCGACCGTGACCGCCACCGCCGGCTGGGTCAGCAAGACGAGGCCGATCACCAGCGCCGAAAAGTGCCGCAGCGAATAGACCAGCAGCCCTTGCCCGATCAGCTGGCTGAGCAAGGCCAGCACCACCACCGGGCCCCAGTTGCCGGGCCAGACCGGCTCGCCCAGCCACAGCGCCATGCCCAGCAGCACCGGCAGCCCGGCAATGCTTGACCACGACAGCAGCGACCAGGCGCCCAGCTCGGCGCGGTGGTGCTGCAGCGCGATCAGGTAGACCGAATAGAGCAGCCCCGCGGCGATGCAGAACAGGTCGCCGATCAGGGTGGCGTGGTCGATCTCAAGGCTGCGGCCCATCAGAATCGCACCCCCGCCCAGCGCCGCTGCCAGCGCCAGCCATTCGCGCGCATGCGGCGCGCGGTGCAGCGCGATCAGGCCCCAGACCATCATCACCACCGACCCCGAATTGCCGAACAGCGAGGCATTGGCCATCCGGGTCAGCCCGATTCCGATATGCCAGAAACCGATATCGAGCGCGAAACAGAACCCCGCTACCGCGATCGCGATCCACACCGGCTTGCCGAACCCGGTCAGCCGTTGGCCGCTCCATCGGGCGAGCAAGAGCAGCACCGGTACCGCCAAGGCCAGCCGCCAGAACGCCGCCGAAACCGGGCCAGTGTCGGCCAGCCGGACCGACCATGGGCCAAGCGCCAGCGCGACATTGCCCAGCAGCAGCGCCGCGAATTGCAGCACCGTTGCCTGGCGATCAGCGCCTGCGTTTGCCCCCATTGCATTGGCCATGGCCATGCCTTAGCGGAGCCAAACACATTGCAAAACGAAATCGAAGGAGATGCTGCCTTGCACGATAGTCTGTTCCAGCCGCTGATGCTTGGCGCGATTGAGGCGAAGAACCGGATCCTGATGGCCCCGCTGACCCGCGGACGCTCGGACCCCGGATCGGTCCCCAATGCGATGATGACCGAGTATTACCGCCAGCGCAGCGGCGCCGGACTGATCATCACCGAGGCAACCGGGATTTCGGTCGAGGGGCTGGGCTGGCCGGCTGCTCCCGGCGCGTGGAGCCAGGAACAGACCGAAGGCTGGAAGCAGGTGACCCGCGCGGTCCATCGCGAAGGCGGCACAATCGTGCTGCAGCTGTGGCACATGGGCCGGATCGTCCATCCCGATTTCCTGGGCGGTGAGCCCGGCGTCTCGGCCAGCGCCACCACCGCGCCCGACCATGCCCACACCCCGACGGGCCGCAAGCCACACGAACAGGCCCGCGCCGCGACCAAGGCCGATATTGTCCGGATCGTCGAGGACTATGCGCATGCCGCGCGATGCGCCAGGGACGCGGGGTTCGACGGGGTCCAGCTCCACGGCGCCAACGGCTATCTGGTCGACCAGTTCCTGCGCAGCTCGACCAACCTGCGCAGCGACGAATACGGCGGCAGCCCCGAAAACCGCACCCGCTTCATGCGCGAAGTGCTGGAAGGGATCGTCGCGGTCTGGGGCGCGGACCGGGTCGGCATCCGCATGTCGCCCAATGGCGAGACGCAAGGCTGCGACGATCCCGATCCGGCCAGCATCTTTGGCGCGGCGGCACGGGTCTGCGAAGAGCTGAGCCTCGGTTTCGTCGAACTGCGCCAGCCGGGGCCGAACGGCACTTTCGGCGCAACCGATGTGCCCAAGCAGGACGCCCTGATCCGCAGCATCTACAAAGGTCCGCTGGTGCTCAATTCGGACTACACCGCCGATCAGGCCGATGCCGACGTTTCCTCGGGCCGGTGCGATGCGGTCAGCTTTGGCCGCCCCTATATCTCCAACCCGGACCTGGCCGAGCGAATCCGCTTTGGCGCAGAATTGGCGCCCAATGTTAACGTTCCGAAAAGCTGGTATCTGCCAGGACCGGAAGGCTATATCGATTATCCGGCGCTGGAAACGGTGTAACGGCAAGCAGAAGGGGTCGCGCATATGCCAGTACGGTCATGGCTGTTCGTTCCGGGCGACAGCGAGAAAAAGCTGTCCAAGGCCTCCGCGACCGGGGCCGACGTGCTGATCCTCGATCTTGAGGATTCGGTCACCCACGACAACAAGGCGCGCGCCCGCGAGCTGACCGCAAGCTGGCTTTCCGCGCATCGCGAACAGGTTACCGATGGCAAGCGCCAGGGCCGCTGGGTGCGGATCAACGCGCTCGACAGCCGGATGTGGCGCGACGATCTGGTCGCGGTGATGGCCGGAGGCCCCGACGGGATCATGCTGCCCAAGAGCGCGGGGCCCGAATCGGTCCAGCAATTGTCGGCCGAGATCTATGAGCTTGAGGGCCGCGCCGGGCTGGGGCCCAATTCGGTCAAGATCATGCCGCTGGTCAGCGAAACTGCGGCGGCGACGATCACGATCCCGGCCTATGCCAGCGCCCCGCTGCCGCGGCTGGCGGGCCTGACCTGGGGGGCGGAAGACCTTTCGGCCGCGATCGGCGCAACCCGCAAGCGCGACGTCACTGGCCGCTGGACCGACACCTTCCGCTTCGCCCGGACCCAGACGCTGCTGACCGCCCATGCCCGCGGGGCCATGGCAATCGACACGCTCCATGCCGATTTCGCCGACCTGAAGGGCCTCAAACGCGCCGCCGAAGAATCGCGCGGAGATGGTTTTGACGGGATGCTGGCGATCCACCCCGCGCAGGTCGAAGTGATCAACCAGGCCTTCACCCCCAGCGACGAAGAACTGGCCGAAGCCCGCGCGATTGTCGATGCTTTCAAGGCCAACCCCGGTTCGGGCACCTTGCAGATCGACCGGCGGATGATCGACATGCCGCACTACAAGCTGGCGTTGAGGGTGCTGGGGCTGGAGGAGTAGGGCGGCGGCCTCAATCCTCTTTCGCGGGCCGCCCACGCTTGGCAGGCTCGCTGGCCTCCACTTTCACCCCGCGCCGGGCGAGCGCCTCGCGCAGCAAGACTTCGACCTCGGCATTGACCGAGCGGAAATCGCTCGCCGCCGCTCGTTCCAGCGCTGTGAACAGCGCCGGATCGAGCCGGAGTGCGAACGATTTTTTGCCCGGCGACGCCATCGGTTCACCCTATGTGTAGAGCGTGCCCGTGTTGACTACCGGCTGGGTGTCACGCTCGCCGCACAAGACCACCATCAGGTTCGAAACCATCGCCGCCTTGCGTTCATCATCGAGGTGGACGACGCCCTTTTCAGACAGCATCGCCAGCGCCATTTCGACCATCCCGACTGCGCCTTCAACCAGCGTCTTGCGCGCCGCGACCACGGCTTCGGCCTGCTGGCGGCGCAGCATCGCCCCGGCAATTTCCTGCGCATAGGCAAGGTGGGTAAAGCCGCATTCGTCAACCGATAGGCCGGCCATCTGCAACCGTGCGATCAGCTCCTTGCGCAGTTCGATCCCGACCTCGTCGTGGTTGCCGCGAAGGGTAATCTCGGCGTGAGAGAAGTCGTCATAGGGATAGCGCGAGCCGATCGTGCGGACTGCAGCCTCGATCTGGACCATCACGAAAGCCTTGTAATCATCAACGTCGTAAAGCGCCTGCGCGGTATCGACCACCCGCCAGACCACCTGCGCCGCCATTTCGATCGGGTTGCCGCGCAGATCGTTGACCTTGATCTTGTCCGACACCAGGTTGTTGGCGCGGACCGAGATCTTGGTCTTGCCCATCCACGGCCAGACCCAGCGCAGCCCGGTAGCGCGATCGGTCCCGCGGTACGAACCGAACAGCGTGATCGCCGCGGCCTGGTTGGGCTGGATCATATAGAACCCGCTGGCGAGGATCACCAAGGCGATCGCCGACAGAAACGATGAAACGACGAACGGCAAAATTGCGCTGTCGCTGGGATTGCTCGCGGCGAAATTCACGATCCGCCAAACGGTCAGGACCAGCAGCACCAGAAAGGCTACGAAAATCAGATAGCCGCTGGTGCTCCAGGCCCGGCGCTCGGCGCTGGCGGTCATGACATAATGCGAATCGGTCATGGGTAGTCCCCTAAAAGTGATATCATGTTAATATCGCTTTTGAGACCGGTGTCAAATAGTCTTGAAATTGGAGCGAATCGCTCCTATTAAGATCCTCGCAGGACCGGGCCCCTCTGGCGCGGCGCAGTTGCCCAATCGGGAATTGTGCCCCGTGATGTCGGACTGCATCGGATGACGCCGATGCTCTGGGTCCGGATCTTGATCTCCCCTCCCCAAGCACCGGCCCAGGCTCGGCGCATCCGATCAACGTTCAACTTCGTTGCAAGGGATGCACATCATGTCCGACCAAGCATTTCGTCTCCTCGAACGTCACCAGAAGCTCGATTCGCGCCTTCGCCTGCTGCAAGGACTGCGCTGGCCGGATCCGCTCGAACTGGCCCGGCTCAAGAAGCTGAAGCTGGCGATCAAGGATCGTCTCGCGCGCGTCGCGCGCAAGCCCGCAAGGGCTCGAGGCTAACCTGAAGACCGGCGCCTCCCCAACCGAGGCGCCGGTTCCTTTTTGCCCAACATGAAGGCACACTGATCAATGGAATTCCTGTTCGCCGACTGGCTCGGTACGCCGCTGTGGTTCTGGCTGTCGTTCGTAAGCCTGGTTTTGGCACTCACCGCATTCGACCTTGGCGTCCTCCACAAGGAGGACCGCGAGATGGGGATCGGCGAAAGCCTGAAACTCACCGCCTTCTACATCGCCATTGCCATGGCCTTCGGCGCCTGGATCTGGGTCGCCAGGGGTGCCGACCTGGGGATGAAATACTACACCGGCTTCTTTATCGAGAAGGCGCTGTCGATCGACAATGTCTTCGTGATCAGCCTGATCTTCACCTACTTCGCGATCCCGCCCCGGTTCCAGTACCGCGCGCTGCTGTGGGGCATCCTGGCTGTGATCGTGCTGCGCGGGATCATGATCGCGGCCGGCGCGGCGCTGGTCGAGCAGGCCTATTGGGTGCTCTATTTCTTCGCTGCCTTCCTGATTGCGACGGGCATCAAGATGTTCTTTGCCGGCGACCACGATCCGGACATTGCCAGGAACCCGGTGGTGCGGTGGATTTCCACCCACATGCGGGTGACCAAGGAGCTGCACGGCGAACGCTTCTTCGTAAAAGTGAGCGATGAAAGGACCGGCAACACGGTCCGGGCGGCGACGCCGCTGTTCCTCGCGCTGGTGGTGATCAACCTGGCCGACCTGGTCTTCGCGGTTGACAGTGTCCCGGCGATCTTCGCGATCACCACCGACACTTTCATCGTCTATACCAGCAACATCATGGCGATCCTGGGCCTGCGCGCGCTGTATTTCGCGCTCTCGGCGATGGTCCACCGGTTCTATTACCTGAAGTATGCGCTGGCCGCGGTGCTGGTGTTCATCGGCAGCAAGATCTTTGTCGCCGACTTCCTGCTGGATGGCACCAAGTTCCCGCCCGTGCTAAGCTTGGTGGTAACCTTTGCGCTGATCGTGTCGGGCGTGGTCTACTCGCTATGGAAGACCCGCCACGGCGAGGATGCCGCTCCGCACCTTCCGCACGATTCAATTCGACCCTGAATTTTCAACCAAGAAGGAGAGTACCTGTCATGAAATCGATGTTTGCAATCGCTTCGCTGACCATCAGCATGGCGCTTGTCGCCGCCAGCCCGGCCCAGGCCGCGGCAAAGCGGCAGGGCGCAAGCTGCCAGAAGCTGAACCCGGCCATGCTTGAAGGCAAATTCGCCAAGTTCAACTCCGCCTGGGCGACCAAGAACCCCGACACGGTCACCGCGCTGTTTGACGATGACGCCGTGCTGCTGGCAACGTTAGCCAACGTGCCGCGCACCGACCATTCCGGAATTCGCGATTATTTCGTCAAGTTCCTCAAGAGCAGTCCGGTTGGCAAGATCGATAGTTCAACGATCAAGTCTGGCTGCAACTGGGCGCTCCAAGCCGGCACCTGGACGGTGTCCTTGACCGATGCCAAGACCGGCACCAAGTCGGACGTCAAAGCGCGCTACACCTTCCTCTACCAGTTCGAGGACGGAAAGTGGAAGATCGAGCATCTCCATTCCTCGATGATGCCGGAAAAGTGAGATTGTCTTGAGGGCAGGGGGCGCGTGCCGTCTGCCCTCAATACTGGCGGATCACCGAAAGGAACGCATCGCCATGCGCCTCAAGCTTGCGCGCGCCGACCCCGGTGATCTCGCCCAGTTCGGCAAGGCTTTGCGGACGCCGCGCGGCCATTTCGCGCAAGGTTGAATCGTGGAACACCACATAGGGCGGAACCCCCGCCTCGGCCGCGCGTTCGCGGCGCAGTTCGCGCAAGGCATCGAACAGCGGATCGCCGGTGGGGTTGACGCCGCCCCCGATCCGCTCGCGCCGAGTCTTGCGGGCCTTCTCGCGCTTGGGTGCCAGCGCGATCAGCACCGCA
>JANPMA010000107.1:0-11327 GCA_031422595.1 Novosphingobium sp.
CCGCCTTGGGCAGGACGATGGCGGCGATCGACCGGGTCAGGTCGTCCTGCACCCCGGCGAAATCGCCGTTGGTCAGCACCACGATCGCCACCCGGTCATCGAGCCAGACCGAGTTCTGCGACAGGAAGCCGACGCTGGCGCCGCCGTGGTTGATCACGCGGCGGCCGTCGGCGATGCGCGAATAGACCCCCAGGCCATAGCCGTTGCTGGTACCATCGGTCAGCCGCACCGGGCGTTCCATTTCTTCCCAGTCCTCGCGCGGCAGCAGCGTACGGTTGATCCGGGCGATGTCCCACTTCGCCAGTTCCGCTGCGGTCATCGAAAATTCGCCGGTCGCCCACAGCCAGCCGCGGGCCGGCGGCCTGGCGGGCCGCACCGGTCCCAGCGCGTTGCGGTAATAGCCTTGCGGAAACTCCGGGCCATTGGTGTCATCCATCGGCACCGGCTTGATCCCCAGCGGTACGAAGATCCGCGCCTCGAACTGCTGCCACAGCGGCGCACCGCCGGCCTTCTCCGCGATCAGCCCAGCCGCGACATAGCCGGTGTTCGAATATTGCCAGCGCGAACCGGGTTCATAGTCGAACGCCTTGAAGCCCCAGCGCCGCACGATATCCATCGGCGCCACCGGCTGTTCCATCGCTGCAAAGGAATAGTCCTGCGGCCAGTAATCCTGCAGGCCTGCGGTATGGCTGAGCAGCTGGCGGATCGTGATCCTGGCCCCGCCGGGCAGTTCGGGCAGCCATTTCGAGACCGGATCGTCCAGGTCCAGCTTGCCATCGTTTTCCAGGATCAGGAACAGCGCGGCCAGGAACTGCTTGGAATTGGACGCGATCTGGTATTGCAGGTCGGGTCTGGCCTCAGCGATCGTCTCCGATGCCTTGCCCCAGGCCCGGGTCAGGACGATCTCTCCGTCTTTGACCACCGCCACCTGGACCGAAGGAACCCCGCTATCCTTGAGCGCCTTGCGCGCGGCCTGGTCGATCCGTTCGACCTGGTCGGCGGGTAGGGGGCCGGCCCAGGCCAGCGCGGGGTGGAACAGCAGGGCGAGGGCGGCCAGCGCCGGAGTGAACCGTTTCATCGCCAGGCAGGCTAAGCGGAATGGCGCAACTTGCAAGGCCAGAGCCCTTCCAAAGGACGCAGCAGTGGAGAGATAAGCCTGGGTCCTGACCCTTGGTTCAGGCACTCACCGGCAGCGTTGGCCACATCTCCACAATCGCGCTGCCATCATAGACCGCCAGATCGCCGAATTGCAGGAACAACGCCTCGCTTTGGTCGGGGCGCAGGAACACGTGGTCGTCGGGTTTCAGATCGACCAGCTTTGATCCGGTCAGCAGTTCCTGGTTCGAACTGCGCCCGAACAGCTTGGAATATTCCAGTCCCGGCGGCGAGACGGGCTTGGCCAGCCAGTGCCCGCCGTGGATGAAGAACCCGCGCTGGCTGTTGCGGTCCCACCAGTGCAGCGCGCCGGACAGTGCCTCGACCCCGGGCAGGGCCTGATCCCTGCTGGCCTTGATCACGGGGCTGGCGATGAAGGCTGCGGGCTGAAGGTCCGCCAGGTCATCGTAGTCAAAATCGCCCGGCTTGACGAAGGCGGAGCCGACCGAAACTTCGTTCGCCACGGTGCCCTTGCAATGGCGGCGGAAGGTCGGGCTCCCGGCGCTGTTGAGCGTCAGCGCGGCGGGATCGGTTAGCCCGCCGGCCCGCAGCACTTCGACCATCGTGCCATAAACCGACTGCGCGCTGGCCCAGGCCTTGTCGGGGCTGGGCATCTTGGGAATGTGCGGTTCATAGCCCATCAGTCCGGCGACCTGCACCCCGGCCGCCTGGGCCTGGCGCACCGCGGCGGCCAGGGCCTGCGGATCGGTGAACCCGCCGCGGTGCAGCCCGACGTCGATCTCGAAACTGGCGCGCAGCACAATTGCGCGCGCCTTGGCGGCCTCGGCATACTGGGCCAGCCGCTCGGGCGTATCGATCAGCCACTCGACCCCTGCCGCTGCTTCGCTCCCGGCCCTGTCGGCCACGCGGATGAATTCGCTGACCGGCAGCGGCTTTCCCATCAGATAATGGGCCTTGGCATGCAGCGGCAGCAGTTGCAGCAGCATCTCGGCGCTGAACACCATCAGCCGCTCGGTCGAGGCCATATGCATGATCGCGCTGAGCAGCCGGGGCGAGGGGAGCGACTTGGCAACCACCCGCAAGGGCAGAGCCGCCTGCGCCGTGCTCCACCGGATTGCGGTAATGTTGGCGGCCAGCCGGGCGCGGTCGATCACCAGCGTGGGCCGCATCAGCCCGGCGCGCTTCAGCGCCTGGGAAAGGCCCTTGAAATAGGCATCGTGCATTCCGCCAACCTCCCCGGGCCTGAAGGCCAATGCGCCGATCCCGACCAGCGCCAGCGCCCCGCCGCCTGCGATCATGGTCCGACGCTTCATTCGAAAATCCTCCGCAGGAACGGGTTCATCATCCGCCCCGCCGGGTCAACGCTCTTGCGCACCGCCTGCGCCTCTTTGAACATCGGATAGAGCGCACCCAGCTCGGCCGCGCCCAGCGAATGGAGCTTGCCCCAGTGCGGCCGCCCACCGGCCTCGCGAAATAGCGGTTCGATCAGGTGGAACATCCAGTAGTGGCGCTCCTTGTACCAGGTATGGACTGCGATCGAGCCAGACTCGCGCCCAAAGAAGGGGGAAAGCCAGGCATCGTCGGCCGCGATGATCCGCGCCTCGATCGGGAAGAACACGTCCCTGGCATCGCGTTCGATCCGGGCGATCACTTCGCGCAGCACTTCGACCTGGGCGGCGATGGGAAGGTGGTATTCCATCTCCTTGAAGCGGTCGGGGCGTTCGTTGGAGAGCAGCTTCCAGCCCTCGTCCACCGCGACGTCCTCGGGCAGGCCCTTCATCGCCATTTGCGCGGCACGGCGGCGCAGGTCTGGCGTGAACTCGAACAGATCGCGCAGCCGTTTGAGGTCCATCAGCGTCTGGCTGTCATTATCCGGGCCGCGTGGTTTCACAGGCTCGTCGGTGACATCGTGGGTGATCAGCGCCGACTTGCCGGTGAACGGCAGCACCAGGAATTCGGCATTGCGGTGCTTTTCGGCCAGCATGGGCCATTCGCCCAGCACCCAGTCGGTATCGACCAGCCTTACCACCTTTCTGACGCGGGTCAGCGGCTGGTTCTGGAGCGTCACTTCGCTCGCGACCCCGAACGCGCCCAGGCCGACACGGGCAGCGTGGAACAGCTCGGGGCGCTGATCGCGGCTGCATTCAGCAATCGAGCCATCGGGCAAGACCAGCCGCATGGCGGTGACCATTCCGTGGATCGCGGTAATGCCCTTGCCGGTGCCGTGAGTGCCGGTGGCGAGCGCCCCAGCCAGCGTTTGCTTGTTGATATCGGGCAGGCTGAGCATTTCCTGCCCGATCCCGGCCAGTGCCGGACCCAGCGCGGACAGCCGCGTTCCCGCGCGGACCGTGGCGGTGAGGCCATCGTGGCGCACCAGCCCCGACAGCTTGTCGAGTGACAGCAGCGTCCCTTCGGTCGGGACCAGCGCGGTAAAGCTGTGTCCGGCACCAACCGGACGGATCGGCGGCGGGGCCGAGGGCAGTAGCCTGGCCAGCTCGGCCTCGCTCGCCGGAGCCGCACGGCGCTGGGGCCAGGCATGTTCCAGCCCCGACCAGTTGGACCACAGCGCGTGGCCCCTGGCATCGGTGGCGGGCGGGGCAGGCGGTTCGCGGTCAAGCCACCAGCGGCGGGTGCCGCAGCTTCCCACGCCCAAGGCCAGCACCCCCGCGCCGCCCAGCAGCAGCTGGCGCCGTCCGATCATGGCTTGCGCCCGGCCATGAACTTGATCAGCGCCCCCAGATCTTCGGGACTGCATTCAAAGCACTGGCCATTGGCCGGCATGTTGCCGAATCCGACCTGGGAATTGGTCACCAGTACCTCCTCACCCTTGGCCCAGCGGGGATCCCACTGGGTGCGATCACCGGTCAGCGGCGCGCGGGTATCGGCGACGGTGTGGCAGGCCTTGCACGAGTTGTCATAAAGCTGGGCGAGCCGCGGGTTCTTGGGGGAGAGCTTTGCGCTCTGTTCAGGCGTGAGCGGTTGGGCCGGCGGTTGGCAGGCGGTGAGTGCGAATGCAGCAATACTTGCCGCCAAACCCAAACCCGTCCGTCCCGAGCGAAGTCGCGGGACCGCGACCGGGCTGCCCCTCGACTTCGCTCGGGACGAACGGAAAGCAGGTAGGCGTGGAGTGCGCATGATTCTCCCCGGTCAGCGACAGGGGAGTATCATGCGGTCATAGGATAATTGCGCAAGTAGCTAACTCCCCCTCCTCTTCAGAGGAGGGGGTCGGGGGGTGGTGCAGCTACGGTGCGCCATTTCGCTGCGCGAGCGATGCTGCGCATCGCCACCACCCCTACCCCTCCTCTGAAGAGGAGGGGGACTTTAGTCCGATCTGCAGCCCTAGCCCCAGCGGCGCTGGCCGTTGCCGTTGGGCTTCTTGCCGCCCTTGCGGTGCGGCTTGGCAGCGCTCTGGCCATCGCCGCGCGGTGCGGCCTGGGCTGGGCGAACCGCATCGCGGTGGACCGCGACTGGGCGTTCGCTGCGATCGCCGCGGGGGGCTGCGCTTTGCGGGCCGCGGCGGAATTCGGCGCGCGGAGGCGTGCGCCCATCCTGGCGGTCATCGCGGCGCGGCGCGCGGCGGTCTTCGCTGCGCGGCGCCGAGGCACCGGCTTCACGCTCTTCGGCGGCGAGCGGGTTGAACACCGGGCCGCGCGGCGCGCTGGCCTTGCGGTTGTCGCCGATCCGCTCGTTGCGGATGTACTGGTCGCGCGACTGGCCGTCGCGGGCCTGGCCGCCATTCGAGCGATTGTTGTTGGGCCGCGGGCCGCGGCCGCCCTGACCACCGCGGGCTCCGCCACGGGCACCACCAAGGCCCCGCGCGTCGCGATCGTCGCGGCGGGCGTCTTGCTCCATCTCAGCCTGGGTGCGGCGCGCCGGAGCGGGCAGACGGGCGGCTTCCTGGGTGAAGTTTTCGGGCAGCGGCACCCGATCGACGTCAACGCCGGTCAGCCGTTCGATATCGCGCAGATAGGGCTTCTCGTCGGGCGCACAGAAGCTCAGCGCAACCCCGGCAGCTCCGGCGCGCGCAGTCCGGCCGATGCGGTGGACGTACTGTTCGGCGACATTGGGCAGCTCATAGTTGAACACATGGCTGACCCCGGTCACGTCGATCCCGCGCGCGGCGATGTCGGTCGCGATCAGCACCGGCATGTCGCCCTTGCGGAAGGCGCCCAGTGCGGCGGTGCGCTGGGCCTGGCTCTTGTTGCCGTGGATCGCGGCGGCCTTGACCCCGGCGGCGTTGAGGTGGCGCACCACGCGGTCGGCGCCGTGCTTGGTCCGGGTAAAGATCAGCGCGCTGGTGATCTCGCCGCTGGCCAGGCCCTTTTTCAGGCTGATCGAAAGCAGCGCCTGTTTTTCGCTCTGGTTGACGAACACGACGTACTGCTCAACCCGTTCGGCGGTGGTGGCCTGCGGAGTCACTTCGACCCGAACCGGGTTGGAAATGAACTGCTTGCCCAGCTCGGCAATGGCCTTGGGCATGGTGGCGCTGAAGAACAGGCTCTGGCGTTCCTTGGGCAGCATGTTGGCGACGCGCTTCAAGGGCACGATGAAGCCCAGGTCCATCATCTGGTCGGCTTCGTCGAGCACGAAGATCTCGACATTGCGCAAAGTCAGCGCGCGCTGGTCGATCAGGTCGAGCAGGCGGCCGGGTGTCGCAACCAGCACGTCGCAGCCGCCCACCAGCGCGCGGGCCTGCTTGCCGACGGGAAGCCCGCCGAACACGCACTGGACCGAAAGGTTCAGGAACTTGGCATAGCCGCGCATGTTGTCGGCAATCTGGGCAGCCAGCTCGCGGGTCGGGCTCATCACCAGCATCCGGCAGCTGGCATTGCTGCGCGCTTTGGGATTGGCGGCGAGGCGGTGCAGCGAGGGCAGCGCGAAAGCCGCGGTCTTGCCGGTGCCGGTCTGGGCAATGCCCAAGAGGTCGCGGCCCTGCAGCAGCGCGGGGATTGCATCGCGCTGGATCGGGGTGGGGGTATCATAGCCTTTGGCTTCAAGCGCACGGACAAGCGGCTCGGCCAGGCCAAGGTCGGAAAAATAGGTCATCAATAGTCTTTCAATAAGGACCGCGCCCGCGCCGCAAATGGGCACGGGAGGGCAGGTGATTGCGATGCAACCCTGCGTGACAAAGGCGGCAGAAAAGTCGGGAACCGGGCGTTCAGGGCGGCCATCCTGCTTGCAGGTGGCCTCACGCGGCGCTGAACCATTGCCGGGCATTTCGCGCGGCAGGTCCGGTTGGATGTGAGGGCCCTATATGCTGCATTGCGACAAAAAGCAATGAAATTGCGCATCCGCAACATGACCTATAAAGCGCGGGCCATGATCCGCCTGTCCGACCTTGCCTTGCCGCTCGATCACACCCCCGATGCGGTGGAGCCGGCGATCTGCGCGCGGCTTGGGATTGCGCCCGCTGAACTCAGGCGGGTGAAGCTCGCCCGGCGCGGCAACGATGCCCGAAAAAAGACCGCGATCAGGCTGGTCTACAGTTTCGATGTTGAAGTGGACGACGAGGCCGCGGTGCTGGCTCGCCATGCCGGGGATCCGCATGTCCGGCCCACCCCCGATACGTCCTACAGGTTCCCGGTCGTCGCACCCGAAGGCTGGGCGGGAGAGCGTCCGGTGGTGATCGGGGCGGGCCCCTGCGGGCTGATGGCCGCGCTGATCCTGGCGCAGATGGGTTTGAAACCGATCGTGATTGAGCGCGGCAAGGCGGTGCGCGAGCGGACCAAGGATACCTGGGGCCTGTGGCGCCGCGCGGTGCTCGAGGAGGAATCGAATGCCCAGTTTGGCGAAGGCGGGGCCGGGACTTTCTCCGATGGCAAGCTCTATAGCCGGATCAAGGATCCCCGGCACCTTGGCCGCAAGGTGCTGACCGAATTCGTGCACGCCGGGGCGCCCGAGGAGATCCTGACCGAGGCCCACCCGCATATCGGCACCTTCCGGCTGGTGACGATGGTGATGAGCATCCGCGAGACGATCGAAGCGCTGGGCGGCGAGTACCGGTTCGGCACTCGGGTCGAAGACTTCGTGATTGAGGACGGGCAACTGACTGCCCTCAAGCTCTCGAATGGCGAGACCTTGCCCGCCCGCCACGCGGTGCTGGCGGTGGGCCATTCGGCGCGTGACACCTTCGAGGCCTTGTGTGCTGCTGGTGTGTACGTCGAAGCCAAGCCGTTTGCCATTGGTGTGCGTATCGAGCACCCGCAGAGTTGGATCGACAAGGCGCGGTATGGCCCCAATGCCGGCAACAAGCTGCTTGGGCCAGCAGCCTACGCCTTGTCGCACCAGGCCAGCAACGGCCGCGCGGTCTACTCGTTCTGCATGTGCCCCGGCGGCCGGGTGGTCGCCGCGGCCAGCGAGCCGGGCCGGGTCGTGACCAACGGGATGAGCCAGTATTCGCGCGCCGAATTCAACGCCAATTCGGGGCTGGTGGTCGATATCAATCCCGAGCGCGATTTTCCCGGTGATCCGCTGGCGGGGATGCGGTTGCAACGCACGCTGGAAGAAAAGGCTTTTGTTGCAGGCGGTTCGAACTACCACGCGCCGGGGCAGCGGGTGGGGGACTTCCTGGCCGGAATGCCCTCGATTGCCTTCGGGGTGGTGGAACCGAGCTACAAGCCGGGGGTGAAGCCGTCCGACCTGTGCGAAGTGCTCCCTGCTTTCGTCACCGATGCCCTGCGCGAGGCGCTGCCAGTGTTCGGGCGGCAAGTGCCGGGTTACGACCATCCCGATGCCGTGATGACCGGGGTTGAAACCCGCACCTCCTCGCCAATCCGGATCCGCCGCGGCGCGGACTTCCAGTCAATCAACACCCGCGGTCTCTACCCGGCCGGCGAAGGCGCGGGCTATGCCGGCGGGATCCTCTCCGCCGCGGTTGACGGGATCAGGGTGGCCGAGGCGCTGGCGGCGGAATTGGTCCGATGATCCTCCCCGGTACGGGGAGGGGGACCGCCGCGAAGCGGTGGTGGAGGGGGCCCGGTGCCTCACGCCAGGTCCCGGGCCCCCTCCGTCACGCCTTCGGCGCGCCACCTCCCCGTGCCGGGGAGGATTTGTGAGCTACGACGCCATCGTCCTGGGTGCCGGGGCCGCCGGTCTGTTCTGTGCCGCGATTGCCGGACAGCGCGGCAAGCGGGTACTGGTGCTCGACCACAACGCCGAGCCGGGCCGCAAGATCCTGATTTCGGGCGGGGGTCGGTGCAATTTCACCAATCTGCATACCGCACCCGACCGGTTCCTCAGTGCCAATCCGCACTTTGCCAAATCCGCGCTGGCGCGCTTCACACCGCGTGATTTTCTGGGGCTGGTCGAGGCTTACGGGATTGCCTGGCACGAAAAGACCCTGGGCCAGCTGTTCTGCGATGGCTCGGCGCGGCAAGTGCTCGACATGCTGCTGGCGGAGTGCGCCAAAGGCGGGGTCGAGCTGCGGCTGGGCGAGCCAACCGGGGCAGTCGAGCACCGCGACGGGCAATTCCATGTGAACGGTGCCAGCGCGCCAAAGCTGGTGATCGCCACCGGCGGCCCTTCGATCCCCAAGCTGGGCGCGAGCGCGCTGGCCTATGACCTTGCCCGCCAGTTCGGCCTCAAAGTCGTCGAGCCGCGTCCGGCGCTGGTTCCGCTGACGCTGGGCGGCGATGACGTGCTGTTCCGCGAACTCTCCGGCGTCGCCGCCCCGGTCGAGGCCCGCGTTGTGGGTCCTTGGGGCAAGGCGAGCTTTCGCGAGGCAGCACTGTTCACCCACCGCGGCCTCTCGGGTCCGGCGATCCTGCAAGTGTCCAGCTATTGGAAGCGCGGCGATCAGGTGGGAATCGATTTCCTGCCCGAGTCCCAGCGCGGCTGGTTGCTCGAAGCCAAGCGCCAGCATCCCCGCAAGGCTTTGCGCACCGTGCTTGGCGATGCGCTGCCCGACCGGCTGACCACGGCGCTGGGCGAGCGGCTGGGGCTGACGGGTGAGCTGGGCAACCTCTCCGACAAGGCGCTCAGCGCGGCCGAAGCGCGGCTGGCCGACTGGCGCTTTACCCCCAACGGCAGCGAAGGCTTCGCCAAGGCCGAAGTCACCGCCGGCGGGATCAGCACTGCCGAGCTTTCCAGCCAGACCATGGAAGCCCGCAAGGTCCCCGGGCTCCATGTGATCGGCGAGGCGGTCGACGTGACCGGCTGGCTGGGCGGCTACAATTTCCAGTGGGCCTGGGCGAGCGCACATGCCGCCGCCCAGGCGCTGTAAGTTCCATCACAGGATGAAATAGCTCGCCGACAGAGTCACAGCCGGGTCCAGCTGGATCAGGAAATCGCCCACCCCATCGCCGTTGACATCGCCGGTGACATAAGTGTGGCCGTTCTGTTGGTAATAGCGCAGCTGCCCGGCGACATTGGTGAAATTGCCGGTGCCGATCCAGCTGAACGCTTGATCGCCCGCCAGTCCGGAATTGGCGTCGATCGCGCTGAGCGAGATCCGGTCGTTCTGCGAAAGCGAGAAGTCGGTGATCCGGTCGGGCGCCGAAAGCGAGCTGTGATTGAGCGCGCTATAGACGAATCGGTCGGCCCCGCTGCCGCCGGTCAGCACGTCGGCACCAAGCCCGCCGGTGATCGTGTCGTTGCCGCCCAGGCCGTTGATCGTATCCTCGGCGGTGGTGCCGGTCAGGGTGTTAGCGGAGTTGGTGCCGTTGATGGTTGAGCCATCGACCACGTTGCCGACAGTCACCGCCAGCGATTGGGTATCGGTCAGCGTGCCATCGCTGGCCGCGACCACCACATTGTAGACGTTGTCACCATTGCTGTCGGTCGGGGCTTCCCAATTGGGCGCCGCGACAAAGCTCAGCGCCCCGGTCGTAGGGTTGATCGTGAAGCGCGCAGCATCGGCCCCGCCGGCGATCGAATAGGTCCGCGCAGCCCCTTCGGCATCGGTCGAGGTCAGCGTGGTCACCGCGGTGGTGTTCTCGTTGACTGTCACCGCCGCGGTATCGCCGCCGCCGTTCGAAGTGATCACCGGGGCTTCGTTGACATTGGTAACGGTGATCGCCATCGCCTGGGTATCGCTCAGGAAGCCATCGCTGGCCGCCACGATCACGTCGTAGACGTTGTTGCCGCCGACATCGGTCGGAGCTTCGTAGTTGGGCGGTGCGATGAAGGCCAGCGCCCCGGTCGCGGCATTGATCGTGAAGCGCGCCGCATCGGCCCCGCCGATGATCGAATAGGTCCGCGCGGTCCCTTCGGGATCGGTCGAGGTGACCGTGGCGACGCTCGCGCTGTTCTCGCCGACCGAAATCGCCGCGCTGGTGCCGCCGCCGTTCGACGTGATGATCGGGGCTTCGTTGACATTGCCCAGGTTGACCGTGAACAGCTGGCTGGAGCTGAGGCTGCCATCGCTGACGGTGACCTGGACCAGATAGACGTTGTCGCCATTGCTGTCGGCCGGGGCTTCATAGTCGGGCGTGGCGGCAAAGCTGAGCGCGCCAGTGGCCGCGTTGATCACGAACCGTGCCGCGTCCAGCCCGCCGCTGATCGACCAGGTCCGGGGGTTGTTTTCCGGGTCGGTTGAAGTCAGCGTCGCCACGGCGGTGCTGCCTTCGCTGGCGGCCAGGCTGGTCGATCCGGTTATCACCGGCGCTTCGTTGGCATCGCCGACCTGCACGAAGTAGCTGGCATTGGTCGAAATCGAACCATCGCTGGCGGTGATCACCAGTTCGTACAGATTGTCCCCGTTGCTATCGGTGGGAGCCTCGAAATTGGGCGCGGTGACGAACGAAATCGCGCCGGTCGCAGCGTTGATCGTGAAGCGCGCCGCATCAAGCCCGCCCGAGATCGCATAAGTCAGCGCATCGCCATCGAGGTCGGTCGCGGTCAGTGCGCCGGCGCCGGTGGTGTTTTCATTGACGCCGAATGTCGTCCCTGTGGCCATGGTCTGGCCCTCGTTGGCATTGCCAATCGCCACGGCAATCGCCTGGGTGGCGGAAAGCAGCCCGTCGCTGGCGCTGACGATCACGTCATAGACGTTGTCCGCCCCGGCATCGGCTGGCGCTTCATAGTTGGGTGCCGAAGCGAAGCTGAGCGCCCCGGTCGCGGCATCGATCGTAAACAACGCGGCGTCGGTCCCGCCGCTGATCGAATAGGTCAGTGCGGTGCCATCGGGGTCGCTGGCCGCGACGATGCCGGCCGCGGTGCCGTTTTCAGCTAGCGACAGGTTGGCGGGCGAGGTGAAGGCAGGACCTTCATTG
>JANPMA010000108.1:0-6064 GCA_031422595.1 Novosphingobium sp.
GCGGTTACCGCCGCTGGCACCGGCTGCATGGCCGCGCTCGACGCCGAACGATTCTTGGCTGAGCGGGAATTTGCGGCGAGCAAGGCTTAAACCGGTGGGGCTTCGGCAGGCTCAGCCTGAGCGGGATTGGAGCGACCTCTCTTCCCCGCTCAGGCTGAGCCTGTCGAAGCCCCCGGTTGGTCAACGCTAACCTAACCCGCGCAAGGCTCCCAAAATTTGCCCTTGTAGCCAAATCCGCGCTCGCGGTTCCGCAAAACTGTGCCCCGCGCCCGGGCATTGACGCAGGCGCGGGTCTGCCTTGTCCCAGCCATCGAGGAACACCTGTCCGGTGCGATCGTTCTCGGCGATGAGCAGTGTGACCGGCCCGGTGAAAGCCTTGAGCCCCTCGGCAATACCTATCGCAAGCGATGAGGGTGCCGGTGCGGACTTGACCGCTTCAACCAGGCTTCCGGCGAGCTGGCCGACCTTGACCTTTCCGGTCAGCAGCCGCAGCAGCGCGCGCGGATCGGTCAGGCGTCGCAGGTAGTGCCGGCGGATCGCGGCCGGGGTCATCTGGGGTTGTGTTTCTTCGGCCGCAAGTGCCTCAGCCTCGGGTTCCGCTGCAGGTTCGAAAGTCCAAGGATTGGCCAGCACCAGCGCGTCGCAGCCTTGGCCTTCTGCCAGCATCAGCGCGCTGGCAGCATCGCAATTTCCGTAAGCGACGATCTGCCTGAGGCCGCGAACCTGGGTGCGGAAGGCTTGCAGGGCAGCGGCGATGTCTTCTCCGCTGTCGGCGAAAGTGGCGTTGGTGCCCGAACTGTCGCCCACCCCGCGCCGGTCGAAACGCATGACCGGAAAGCCCGCCGTCGCCACCTTGTCGGCCAGCTCGGCATGGCTGCCGAACGGGCCGGAACGCATTTCGTTGCCGCCTGACACGATCAGAAGGCCAGTCTTGGCACCCGCCATGTCGATCGAGCCGACCAGCGTTTCCTCGCCGCAATCGAAAGTGAAATGTCGGCGCTTCATGCCCCGACTCCCACGGCGACAACTGCCGCTAGCGCATCGGCCTGCTCCGCGTCCTCGTCAGGCTCGGCGCGCAGCCACAGAGGGGCGCCGCCGACCAGTTCGTGCTCCAGCGCGGTAATGCCGGCTTTCTTGCCCGGCACCAGCGTGTTCATCTGCCGCAGCATTTCGCCCGAGAGCGAAAAACCAGCCAGTTCGAGTCCCAATTGAAGCCCTTGCTCCATCAGGTCATCGACGCTCTCCTCGCGGCCTGCCTCGCGCGCGGAGAGGATCCGGGCGCGCAGCATGGTCCTGAGCAAACTCGCCCCCTTGACCGGGGCATAGTGCCAGCCGCCCAGCTTTTCAGGCAGCACCAGCCCGCCGCCGCGGATCGCCAGCACCCGGGTCGCACCGAAATGACGCGCGGCCGCGTCGAGCGCCATGCGCCAGTCCTCGGGCTCAATCAGCGCCAGGTCCTGCTCGCTTTCGTTACAGCCGGGCAGATCGGGCAGCATGCTGTCGATCCCGGAACCATCGAGCCGGCGCATGACCTCAACCGCAAGGCGGCGCAACTTGTGGGCTTCGTCGAACAGCGCCGGTGCGATCAGCACGCGGTGTTTGCGCCCGGCATCAAAGGTCAGGGCATACTCGCTTGCCGCGGCACCGCCGGGCAGGGGACAGGGATAGCTTTCGGCCTTCACGCGGCTTCCCGCTTGCTCCGGGCGAAGTTCAGCAGACTGCCATAAGTCTCGAACAGCTCGCCATCGATCTCGTCTTCGTCGATCACGATGCCGAGCCGGTCTTCCATTTCGGTCAGCAAACCGGCGACGGCCATCGAATCGAGCTCGGGCAGCTCGCCGAACAGGCCGGTGTCGGCGGTGAAGGCATCGGCCTGGCCGGGCTTCAGCCCCAGCACATCGGAGAGGATAGCGCGCAACTTGCGGTCGGTAGTGTCCATGGGTGGGTTCTCTAGCCTTTGCCCAGTGCCCGGCGCAAGGCTGTCCGGGCGATGCGTGGCCAGTTTCCGGGCCAGGCGGGGCGATACATTTCAAGCGCATAGCGCGGACGGATCGCTTCCATCCAGTCGCGTTTGTAGGGATCATCGCCGGTGCCGAAATCGACCAGCTCGACCCGGTCGCGGTCAATCACCTCCTCGAACAGCGCGGCCGACAGCGTGGTACCTGGCGAAAGCGGCTTGGAGGCTTGGGTATGGGCCAGTTTGTGGATGAACGCGGTGCCATGCTCCACGGTCCAGAACTGCGCGGCGACCGGCTGCCCGTCGGCAAAGGCCAGCCCCAGCCGCAAACGCCCGGCCGCGCCCTCGGCTTTGGCGAAGGCGCGAAGGAAGGCGGCTGAGCCTTCTTCGGGTTTCCAGCTTTGGGCATAGACCGCTTCGTAGGCGGCCCAGCTCTCAGGATTGAATTGGCGTTCGAGCGAAACCGTGACCTTGTCGGCCTTGCGTTTGAGCGTGGTCCGCAGCGGGCCGGGGCGGGCAGCCATGTATTCGGCAAAGCTGCGACCGCCTACCGGCAACACGTGGTTCACATCGCATTGGCGGCGGGAAACCGTCCAGCCGGCCTGACGGAAGCACTGTTCGAGCAGGCTGGCTTCGCCGTTCTCGTCGGGCAAGGGGGCCAGGCTGATGCGCGGTGCTTCCGCGGCGAGGTCTGCGGCCAGCGCGGCAAGCAGGGTAGGGGCATCGGCGCCCGGGGTGACCAGCGGAGCGACGCGGAAGGAGTACCAGTTGGCTAATGCTACGATGCCGCGCTGCTTGCGCAAAAGCGGCAGAACCGCGCGGTTTCGGCCTTCCCGGGCAACCGCGATCAGCGGGAAATGGCCGCAGTACTTGACTAGCCAGCGCCACCATTCGATCCGGTCAAACGGGGCGCGGGCATGCGGAGCGCTCAGCAATTCGGCCAATGCCGCATCGCCTTGCACTTCGTTAAGATCATCGTGATAGGTAACCACGATTGCCACTGCGAAACCAACGCCTCCGGAGCGAGTAAACCCTTGTCCTGCAACCCCAATCCAGTTGTCCGGCCAATCGACCATCTTGCTGAATGCGGGGCGGATCATGCCCCTGCGCTGGTGCTGCGTGGCGGTACTCTTAACCACAAGGGCTTAAGGGATCGTGTCGCCCGCCTGGCCGGATGGCTGACGGGGCTGGGACTGGCACCGGGAGACCGGGTGGCGAGCTGGGCGGCCAAGGGTGAGCTGACTTGCCTGATGCCGCTCGCCGCGGCGCGGGCCGGGGTGGTTCACGTGCCCATCAACCCGCTTTTGAAACGCACACAAGTGTCACACATCGTGCATAACAGTGGCACCAAGGTGTTACTTGGCACGCACTCAAGGCTCACCACCCTGGCAGCGGGCGATCTGACCGCAGATTGCCTGGTCATGGGCGAGGATGAGGCGCTGGCGAACGCGGCCGCTGCCGATCCGATCGGCCCATCGAAGAGCGATCCCGATGCACTTGCCGCGATCCTCTATACCAGTGGGTCGACCGGCAAGCCCAAGGGGGTGATGTTGAGCCACGCCAACATGTGGTTGGGTGCTGACTCCGTTGCCGACTATCTGGACATGCGCACCACCGACGTCACACTGGCGGTACTGCCGCTGTCGTTCGACTATGGCCAGAACCAGCTGCTCAGCACCTGGTACGCGGGAGGCTGCGTGGTCCCGCTTGACTACCTCACCCCGCGCGATGTGGTGAAGGCGGTGGAGCGGCACGGCGTTACCTCCCTGGCGGCAGTCCCGCCGCTGTGGGTGCAACTGACCGAGCTCCCCTGGCCGGCGGACACGGCCGCCAAACTGCGCCGCCTGACAAATTCGGGCGGGGCGCTAACGGTGGAGCTGGTGCGCAGCCTGCGCGCTCTGTTCCCCATGGCGAGGCTGTTCCCGATGTATGGTCTGACCGAGGCGTTCCGCTCGACCTACCTGGACCCTGCACTGGTCGATTCCCACCCGACATCGATGGGCCAGGCGATCCCGCATGCCGAGATCCTGGTGATCGGCGATGATGGCCAGGTGACCAAGGACGGCGAGGAGGGCGAACTGGTCCACTGCGGGCCTTTGGTGGCGCAGGGATACTGGCAAGACCCGGTCCGCACCGCCGAGCGCTTCAAGCCCGCTCCGGCGGCCTCGCGCTATGGCGGCATGGCGGTCTGGTCGGGCGATCGGGTGAGGCGTGAAGCTGACGGCCTGCTCTATTTCGTCGGTCGGCGCGACGCGATGATCAAGAGCGCGGGCAACCGGATCAGCCCGCAAGAAATCGAAGAGGCTGCCCTGGCGACCGGGTTGGTGGCCGAGGCGGTTGCGCTGGGCATTCCGGACGAACGGCTGGGTCATGCGATCCACCTGATTGTCCGTCCGCTTGCCGGAATCTCAGGTGTCGAAGAAGAATTGCCGCGCAGCCTGATGCAAAGGTTGCCCAATTTCATGCAACCCAAAGTGATTCACTGGCGCGAAGCGATGCCGATTTCGCCCAATGGCAAGATCGATCGCAGCGGGCTCTATCAGGAACTGGCGGCATGAAACCGCTTGGCCCGATCCCTCCGGGTTTCCCCATGATCGACGGCGAACTGGCGATTGGCGCCCGCAAGGCCAGCGATCTGGCGGCCGATGCCGGGGCGACGCCGCTGTTTGTCTATTCAGGCGCGCTGATCAAGCGCCGAGTGGCTGAGTTGTACCGCGCACTGCCACCGCGCGTAGCCTTGCATTATGCAGTAAAAGCAAACCCTTTCGGCCCAGTTCTTGAACTGATGTCTGAACTGGTCGACGGGTTCGATATTGCTTCTGCCGGGGAGCTGATGCTGGCCCAGGCCGCCGGGGTCTCAGCCGATCGCATAACCTTCGCAGGGCCGGGCAAGCGCACCGAAGAACTTGAGGCCGCGATCAGCGCCGGGGTCACGCTCAACCTTGAAAGCGAGGGCGAAGCGGTGCGCGCGCTTGAGGCCGGGCACCGCCTTGGCGTCACTCCGCGTCTGGCGATCCGGGTCAATCCCAGCTTCGACCTCAAAGGCTCAGGGATGAAGATGGGCGGCGGGGCCAAGCCGTTCGGGGTCGATGCCGAGCGCGTGCCCGCGATGGCCCGCGAAGTGATCGCCAGCGGTGCGGAATGGCGCGGGTTTCACATCTTCGCCGGGAGCCAGGCGCTGTCCGCTGCGGCGATTATCGAGGCCCAGGCCCAGGCGCTGGCGCTGGCCGCTCAACTGGCTGAGGAAAGCGGTGCGCTGCTGCCGCATTGCAACCTTGGCGGCGGGTTTGGCATCCCTTATTTCCCCGGCGACGAGCCGGTCGATCTGGCTGCGGTAGGACAGGCCCTGGGCGAAGCGCTCGAAGCGGTGCCGCAAGTGCTAAAACATACGCAATTCTGCGTGGAACTGGGCCGTTACCTGGTCGGCGAGGCGGGGGTCTACCTGACTCGGATCGTCGATCGCAAGGTCAGCCATGGCGAGACATTCCTGGTGGTCGATGGCGGACTGCACCACCAATTGGCCGCAACCGGCAATTTTGGCACCGTGGTGCGCCGCAACTATCCGGTTGCGATTGCCACACGTTTCGATGGCGAACCTTCAGAAGAGGCGAGCGTGGTTGGCTGCCTGTGCACACCGCTCGATCGTCTGGCCGAAAAGGGCAATTTCCCGCGCGCCGAAGTGGGCGATCTGGTCGCGGTGTTCTGCGCCGGGGCCTACGGTGCCAGTGCCAGCCCGGCGCAGTTCCTGGGACACGGCCCGGCCCTGGAAATGCTGATTTAACAATCGCGTTTCCAACCGTCCTGTTTCGGGACCACCCCGTGTGAACACACAATCTGCACATAGGGCTAACGCAATATTCACCCTTTTTTCCGATAGCGGAGCCTGAATAGCCGGGTCTCCGTTGTTGGTTGGGCATACCCACACGAAGGCGCGGCGCTTTTGAAGGACCTGCCCGATGAAATTCAACCGCTTCTCCTGCCTGCTGGCGAGCAGTGCCGTGGCAAGCCTGGCGTTGACCGGATGCGCTGGCGGCGCGAGCGGCCCGCAGCTGCCTTCGGCCTCGTTTGTTTCGATGCAGGAAGGTCCGGGCGAGGATTACATCATCG
>JANPMA010000109.1:0-9842 GCA_031422595.1 Novosphingobium sp.
CCGCATCGCTGGTCAGCGTGGCGGTTGACCGCGCCTCCATTTCCACCGTCCGCAAGCGCCGGTTAAACTCGGCCTCGGCAAGCGTGATGAACTCGGGAATGCGCGCGGTCAGGTCGCTGCGTTGAAGCCAGTTGGCAACGCCAGTCAGGAGGTCCGCGTAGTTCGCCAGCGCCATGTCAGTAGTTCCCCAACATGATAGGAAGGCGCTTCAGGTATTTGTATTCCGGGCTGTCGAGCAGCCGGTTGACCTTGCCCCGGTGGTTTTTATCCCACATCCGAACGCCGAGATTGACGTACCACTCAAGTTGAATTGCGGTCGGCACGCGCGCCACATGGACAAGCCCGTCGCCCATCTTGCGGTCGGCGTGGTTTTGATCGTGCTTGTTGGCGTTGAGTATGCCTTCGACATCCTGCTCATAGCGGATGATCGTGGTGTCGTTGGACTCGTCGTAGTTGTAGAACGTCTTGAGGCCGTCGTCATTGCTCAGCAGGCGCTCGCCCATGCGTCCCTCCTGAAATAGGGGTGGGCCGAGTGTTACCCCGGCCCACGGTCGCGCCTCTTGCCGGGCGCTTTACTTGACGATCTTGCCGAGCTTGTTCTTGACGATTGTGTCGGCGACATCGGCGGGAACGTCGGCGGCGATCTCGCCCTCGACTTCAAGGTCGTCGCCGTCCTCATCCTCAGCCGTGTGCGGCCCCTTGATGCGGCGACCGTCGCCGATGTGGACGGTGGCGTTGCGCTTGGTCGCCTGGACGCTAACGCCGGTTTCTTTGGTGGTCATAAAGGCTCCTTACGAAAGCTGGACTTTGATAACGCCGAAGTTCAACACGAGTGCTTCGCTCAGGATACCGGCGGTCACGTTGCGAAGGTGCAACCGGCACGAACCCGCCGCGACGGCATCGGCGTTGAGCGTGTAGGAGCCAGCGGTTGCGCCGGAACCGATGTTGACAACCACAAGGTCGTCCGCGTCGATCTCGGCGTTGGTCAGCGTGAAACTGACCGACGTGGTGGCGGCGAGGGCCGCGGCGTTCATGGTGATCTGCCCGCACATCCGGTCGAGCTGGACGGCGGTGGCTTTGCTGGTGGCCTGCGTGACAGCACCGCCCAGCTTCAAACGAGGTCGGGTCATTGGGGTGTTCCTCAAAAGGAACGGGGGAGCCGAAGCCCCCCCGCCGTTACGGTTACGAGGTGGTGAGATCGGCGACGACGCCGCTCGACTTTTCGTTGCACGCCTCAAGCGTGAACTCGACCGAGATCATCTCGCGCTCACTGTGCCCGGTCTTCGCCAGCGCCTCCTTCTTGAAGGGCTGGTAGAAGCACAGATTCCACATGTCGGGATCGACCACGAGCGCCGAACGCGACCGGCTGAAACGGTTTGCCTTGACCGCCAACGTGTGCCAGTCGCCGACATAGACATCCGCCGCGCCGATGATGGTCGCGCGCTTGCTGCCGGTATCGCGCACCTGATCGGCGATACCCACGAAGCCCGACACCTGGCGCTTGTTGAACGAACCAACATGAATTTCGGTCGGCTCGCCGCCATTGTCGAAGCACAGCGAAAGCACGTCCTTGAGCAGCGTTTCGGTGAACACCCGCTGCGTGCCGTCGGTCGCCGCCGCCTGGATGCCACCCGTGAAGGCAGTGTTGGCACCGCCAGCCCCGCGGCTGTCGTTGGTCTGTATCCACGCTTCGAAGCTCGCGCAGCCACGGGCAACGCCCGCAGCGCCCGCCACGCTGGCAAAATTGCCAGTCAGGCGGGTTTCCATGTCGCGCTTCAATTCCTTGGAGCGCTTCATCCGCTGATAGCCCATCTCGCTGCCGCGACCGGCGTTGTTCGATGCCTCCTGCGACGATGCGACCTGAACAACCTTGTCCGAAAGCTGGGTGTAATTGCCCAGCCGAACGGTCGGGTCCATCGTGTCGTTGGTCGCGTCGTCGCCTTCGATCACCGCGTTGGTTCCGCTGGCGGCGGCGAGGGTGTCGGTCTGCCATTCGTGGTTCGTGTTCTTCGCCGTGCCACGTCCGATAGCCGTCATGAACGGGGTTTCGGTCGGGGTCAGGTCGTAGATCATGTCGGTGAGGTCTTCACGACGCCCGACTGCCTGGTAGGTTTGGGTGGTACCTGCGGGAACGGCCATTGTCTGGCCCTTTCATGGTTTGGCCGGTGAACCCGGCTCTGTTTTCGTTGACGCTTAGAGGCCTGAGAACAGGCGAATGCCCGCCTCTCTGTCCCCTGCACGCATGGCTTGGCGATCAGCCTGATAGCGCTCGCCAGCGATAGCCCCCTTGCCCAGCGGAACGCCGGGGCGGGACACCTTGGGCAAGATCTTCGCGTCGCGGACACTCTGCATCTGTCTCGCCATCAAGGTGTCGTACTTGTCGGCTTTCGCCTTGAGTTCGCTGACCTTTTTCATGGCAAGAACATCGTTCGCATCAACGTGCGCAAGCTGTTCTTCCGTGTATCCGAGGAATTGCGCGGTGGACCGAAGCTCGCGCTCCAGTTCCGGGCCCTTCTCTCCAAAATACTCGGGTAATTTCTCCCGCAACACCGCCTCGTTTTGCGCGGCTTCATCACGGGCCGCGGCTGTCTCTGCCGCTTGCCTTTCGGTATGCACCTTCTGCGCGACCTGCTGCACATATCTGTGCTGGGCCACCGCGCTCTCGTATGCGTCCATCGCTTCGTCCCATGCGGCGGGATTCTGCGTCCGGTACTTGTGGGCGGGTTTTTCGGGTATTTCAGGCAGCAATGCCGCCAGCGTCTGAAGGTTCGCATCCTGCGCCTGCGCAATGCGCTCAGCGGCAGTCCGCTCGACCTTTTGCTGGATGGCCTTGGCTTCCTGCGCCTTGGTCTGGACGAACTTCTCGCGTTCCGTTTCCCGGCGTGTCAGGGTTTCCTGCAACGCACGGGGCAAGTCGGCAAATTCGGCCTTTTCCTCGGCTGTCCACGATACCGGGGGCGCGATGGGCGGCTCTGCGGCCACTTCGGCTTCGGCTTCGCTGGTAAGAAGCTCGGGATCGATGTCGTCCGGCGCGGGTGCGTCGTCCAGGGGATCGTCGGGCTTCTTTTCTTCTTCTGCCTGTTCGTTACCAAACGCGGCGAAACGGTCTTCGATAGTCGGTTCCGCCGCAACGATGGTATCGCTGGAGCCGCCGACTGCCTCTTGCGAGAGCTGGGTCTGCATTGGCTGTCCCTTTTCAGGCTTCTTATTGCGGGCTGTGCGCCCGATCCTCCCCGTTTTGGGAATAGATTGCTTGAATTACGCGGCGGCGTAAGGACGCCTAACCCGCTCCGATCTTCAACAGCCGCTTTTGCGCGTCCGTCATGGTGTCCATGCGCTCGGCGCGGATCATGCCCGCCTTGGCAATCTCCCCGTCGTACACGTGCGCTTCGATCAATCCGCGAATTTCGCGGACAACCTTGATAGCAATGCCGAGCCTTTCCTGCATTTCAGGCCCGCGCGGGTCGGTCGTCGCCGCCACAGCAATCATCTTTTCGACGTAGTTCGCCTCAATCGCTGCGATAGGCGGGCCAAGGAATTCATCGAGCGCCAGCTTGGCGCGGCGGGCACGTTCGACGCGTTCGCGGTCGTTTAGGTCGGTCATGCCGCAGGCCATTTCGTTGATCCCCACACCGCTTTGGGGTGCGCTGCGCGAAAATAGCGAAAGCGCAGGTTCGTATTCTTCAAGTCCGGGGCGCGCTGCCAAAGATCGCGCTGGGCGCGGCGAAGGCGGGCCATGGCACGAACGCTAGCCTTACTTGTCAAGCGCGCCTCCCGCCCGGTTCTGGCTCAGCTTGGCATCGGCCTGCTTTTCGGCAAGCCCCGCGCTATGCTCGGCAACCCGTTCCTCGCGTGCCATGCGGCGCTCTTCCAAATCAGCCTCGCGGTCCATGCGCTGCAATTCCAAAGCGTGTTCGCGGTTCATCTTTTCAATCGCCAGCGTGGCCTCAAATTCGGCCTGTTCGCGTGCAAGCTGCTGCTTGAGCGACGCTTCCTCGCGCGCCGCGTCCAGCTTGTAGGCCATCGCCTGCTGTTCGCCCTGCAACTTGGCGCTGGCGATCTGCTGTTCGCCCGCAAGCTTGGCCTGCTGCATTTCCATCTCAGCCTGGACCTTCATCGCTTCCGGGTCCGGCTGTTCCGGCTTGGGGATCGGATTGCCCTCTTCGTCCTTGGGCGGCTCGATAAAGAACTCTGACGCATCGCCCAGTCGCGCGTCGGCAATGAAGCCCTTGGCAGAATTGTAGAACTTGCTTTCGTCCACGATCCCCAGCCCGGCCTCAAGCGCCGCTGACTGCATCCCGATCACCTCACGGCGGAACGCAAGCCGCTGATCCTTGCGGCTCGATCCCAGCCCCAGCCTTGCCCGCGCCAGCATATCCTCGGGCCATTGCGTCGGGTCAACCTGGACATAGGTCCCGTCGATCGGCACCTCGATAGGCTTGCCGTAGTTCTGCAACAGCCGCGCCAGCTTCGTAATCAGCCGCGCCAGCGCGTTGGCGAAGTTGCGGGCGATATATTCTTCGATCTGCTCGCCCTTGTTCATCAACGCGCCTTGGCCTTTGGCGGTCTGGTTGAGCGTGTCGTCGTCCAGCCCCTGGTTAAGCCGCGTGATGCCCGTGCGCGTCTCCCTGCGGCGGTCGATGAATTCCATAGCCCCGAACCCCATCGAAGCGTCGAACGCACCTGTGCGCTCCCTGGGTTCGATATTGCCCTTCCACCGCACCACCCGCCCCGAACGCACGCTCAGGATGTCGTCAATCGTGTTGTCGCCAATCGAATCCTCGTGCAGGTAATGCGAGGGCCGGTTGGCGAGGTAAATCCCGTCGAGCGTCTGGCGCATCAACACCGTATCGATCCGCTCCAGATCCATCGTCTTGTCGGCAAGGCTTTGACCGATGCGGCGGTGCTGCATCGGGAACGGGCACCAGTCTTCGAACGGGTGGCCCTCTTCGTCCTCCATCTCGTCGATGCTGAATATCTTGAAGTCCGCCGAACGCTGGACATAGAGCAGTTCGGCAATGCCGTCGCCGTTCAGGTCGAAGCGGGCAAATTCCTCATGCCACCACACGACGCGGTTACCGCCCTTGCGCTGCTCGATCTGCCACACGCGGTCCTGATCGCGCGCACCGGCCAGCGTGTTGTCGTCGCGGGCGTTGTCGCCGATGCTGTTGGCCTCGTCCTTGTCGATACCGTCTTGGACAATCTGTGATACGGTCTTGCGGACCCTGCGGCCCTTGAGCGCGGCTTCGGTGATCGTGCGGGCGTCGGGCGAACAGTAGAACTCCTCGTTGGGGACGGCGGTGGTGCAGAACTTCGGCCCCTGCTCCTCCAATGTCACCACGTTGAAGGTCGGCTCGCCCATGTCGTCGGTCTGGCCGGTTTCCTCGGCTTCGATGAACTCTGTGCCTTGTTCGGCTGCCATCGCCAATTGCGAGGCCGACGCCATCAATTCCTTGCGCTTCTTGGGGCGTTCCTCGACGTACACCATCGCGACCGCGTTCTTTTCGAGCAGCCCGGCCTTGAGCCAGTCGTGCAAGATGCGATAGCCGTCCTGCTCGTCCATGAGCAGGTGCATGATGGTCTCGGTCGCCTCGTGCGCCTTGTCCGAATCCTTGTGCAGGAACTCGACAACCCGGTCACCGCTTTCAATCGCCCGCATGATGCTGATCGTCATGTAGTCGATGGTTTCGGACGTGGCGCGGCTGACTACCTGCGATGAACCCTCTTCCTCGTCGCCGTAGGGCTCGCCGTTGTAGCGGTCGATGGCCGTGGTCCGCTCGTCGTCCAGCGTGTCATCGCGGCAACGGTCGTATTCCTCCTTGAGGAAGGCGGTCAGTTCGGTTGGCACGTCGATCATGCGAAAGCCTCGACGTCGGCGCGACTGATTACATAGTCGTCTTGGCCCCGTTCCCATGCCGAGCGCATCAGGTCGGTCGCAACGCGCCGCTTGCGCTCGCCGGTCAGGCCATCGAGCGCGCCGGGCTCGCGCGGAAAGCGTTCACCAAAGAACGTGGTGTAAATTTCAGGCTCGTCGGTCATCGGCCCGCCCACCCCGCGCTGTCGAAGGACACACTCAAGACATAGAGCCGGGCCGCTTCATCCCGGTCGATCCGCAGCCTGGCCGATGAGACATTTGACGCACCCGACTCTTCAAGCAGCAAGCAGCCGACCGCCCTAAGATACCCAACAGGGCCGCGCCCGACCTGTGATATCCGCTGATCTGAAACAATCTCGCGGTAAGTATCCAGCTTGGCGTCGATCATTCAGACAATGCCTTTCGAGCTGTAGGTTAGCTTGGCCGTCTTGGCCGAAGCGGGCGCAACCGCCTGCGTCTCGAATGATTTGTAGCCGTGCGAGAACTCGTCATGCCGCGCCGTGGCTTTCCACGTCGCAAGCTTGTCGTCCCATTCCTTGCGGTAGTTATCGAGGCAGCTAACCAGCCTGGCGCACCGCTCTTCATCTATCCACACGCTCGGCAGATAGGCGCGGGTAGCCTCGATCCCCACCGATTCCGCCGTAATGCGCGGCACGATGTCAATCGGCCCGATCCCAGCTTCCTCGGCCCATTGTTTCGCGGTCTTTACGACCAACCCCAACCGCCGATGATCGCCATCATGGGGGAACTTGTGCCGTCCGTAGATGTACGGCTTGCCGTTCAGAACGCGGGCGAAATGCTCAAACCCCTCGCCGCTTTCCTCGTAATAGTCGATTGCCCGGCGCTCCGGACCCAGGGTCTGCCAGAACGTCAACGCCATCGCGTCACCAACACCCAAATCCCACGATACATCGACCGGCTTGTTCAGGATCGGGATGCGGCAAATCCGCCCCTGTTCGCGCATTTTCGCCATTTCCGTGGCGAAGTAAGCACCCTCAATCGAAGCCTCGAATGCCTCTTCCGGGGTGGAAGGGTATTCGCGCTTCATGTCCTGACCTTGCTGCTCGGCCTTCTTGATGTACCAGTTGCGTTGCTGGCGGCTGAGCGCGATGCCCGCCGTGCTTTCCAGCTTCGCGAAATACTCGGCCTGCTGCGTCGTCTCGATAACATCGCCCTCAAGCACATATTCCGGGCTGGTGTACCACGGCGCGAAGTGGAACTTGAAATCCAACTCGGTCAGCGCCTTGCCCTGCTTCTGTCTGTCCTGCGCGGCCTTGGTGATCTCGTAGAAATGCCCGGCGTGGCCTTCAGCCGTCGATTCAACCGTTATCGACTGACCGACCTGGACCGTGTTGAAAGCCCCCGATTTGACCTCACGCGCCTTCTCCGGGAATTTGGCGCACAGTTTACCGTATTCGCTTACGTGCAACCGCTGGAGCGTCCCTGAGCGCAATGACGTGCCAACCCGGATCGAGCTGCCGTTGCTGAACTTGAGGCTGCGCACCGTATCGTTGGTGGCGGTAACGTATTCGCGAAACTCGGGCGGCAGGCCGTCATAGGCAAACTTGATCTTGTCGGCGAAGAACGCTTCGGCATCGGTCAGGTTGTGCGCGATCACCCCCGCCGACGTGTTGGGCACAAACAGGCAATCGTCCAGCATGTCAAGCTGGATGACGGTCGTGAAACCCTTCTGGCGGGCCTTGAGAACAATGTCGAAGCCGTGGCGATCGGCAACAAACCGCTCTTGATCCGCGTTCATGACGAACGGCTCTTCGCTGCCGTCCTTCGTCTTGATCCGGTAGAACCCGCCGCGCAGCCTGGCCAGCTTGTCGGGCCAGCGCTTGCACGCTTGCTCGATTACGCTTGCCCCAGCCACTTTCGCGCTTCCATGCTTACCGCAATCGTGGCGTTGACATCGAGCGGGATCAGTCTGGGATAGATCGAAGCCCAGAAGGCGTGCTCGTTCTTCGCATCTTCCCGCGCCCATGCGATCAGGCGTGGTGTGCCGCCCAGCCCTTCGGCGGCGAGGGCAATGGCTTCCTTGGCGGTCGTGGTCGTTTTATTGACCGCGCCTTTTGGCCTGCCCTTGCCTTTCTGCCGCTCAAAGGCTGGCACCGTATTGGTTGCGTTTTTTACGGTCAAAGCGACCTCCGTTTGCCGCAAAGTTTGAGCAGCTTCTTGAAGGGCAGTTCGTTGAACTACGGCAATGGGCACAGAAGCTGTGGGTTGGAAGGGGCAAGACAGACCCGCGATAAGCGCCCGCTGCGCTTCAATCAGATTTGACGGTGTTGCGCCTTGGCGCACGTTTATCCGGCGCATCCGAATCCTTTTGCTTGTGCGGCTTGTGAGGCATGGCGAACGCACGTTTGAGCGCAGCTTCGCGCCGGGTTATCGTTTCCGCTTCGGTGTAGGTTTCAGCCTGATCGGATTTTGTCATTAATCCCAAGCCTCTTGCTAAAGCCCGCCTTGCTGGACGCATCACCAATGGCCGTCGCCAAACTCGGCCTCACGCACCTCGTCTCGCTATTGGAAGAGGCGGAAATGCGCGCTTGATCCATCGACAAGTAGACCGCCACAACGAGGTCTCGCGGGGCCGTTAGGAAATGATGCTCGGCCAGCTCATCTAGGCCAGCCGAGATCATGGCGTCTGTGACAAGCTCATCGGCCATTTAGCACCTACGTTGACATCGCAGACCCTATCCTTAGCGAATCGGGCTTGTGAAGTTACGTCCATAATTGCCCTCCGTTTGCCGCTCCGTTGCCGGTGGGCGGTGTCGGGGGTGAAATTCGCCAGCCACGAACAGCGCGCCGCTTCGGGATTTACCCGTGGAGAGTGCGCGACGGTGGGTTCGGGCTGGCTGGCGGGGAGAGGGGATCACCTCCGCCAAATGGAAAGGGCCGCCGTGTGTGGCAGCCCCCGTGGTCGCAATTCTCGACCCTTAGCGAAATCCGTTAGCCACTACGTTCGGATTCGTCAACCCCCTTGACGCCAGCCGCATCGAGTGCCTGTGCAATGATGGCGGTAAGGTCGGCGAGGCCACCGAGCGTTTCCAACACGATTGCCATTTGCTGCTCCAGCACGCCAATCCTGCTGTCGGCGTGGCTTTGTGCCATCGCCGCGCCAAGCCCTTCGTTCATATCATACATAACTATGCCCCGATCTCCGCCGCCAGTCTTTCCCCAGCCATGCGGATATCCATCCACGCGATCTTGGCGGCTTTGCGGCGCGGTTCAAACCATGTGATGATCTTCTGCCCGAGGGTCTTGTCCCGCATGACGCTTCCTGCCCGCTGGATGGCCCACTGGGCGAGCGTAACGTCGCGGACGGCTACGGCATGGGCAATCGGCTGCAACGCGCCCAGCGCCCGTTCTAGCCGCCCTAGCTCGATGTTCATGCGGACCCCGAAGTGCGGCAGGCCGTCGCCGTTGCCCTTGGGCGAGAAGTCGATGCAGGACCGCAGCTCGGAGCGGTCGGCCAGGTTGGCGATGTCGGCATAGCGGGCGAGGCCGTTGAACTGGCGTTGGGTCAGCTTGTGTTCGGCGAGCAGCGTCTTGATCGTGGGCGTGCGGCGGTACGTGACCAGCTCGCGGTGAAAGTCGCCGCGCGCCAATTGCTCCGGCGTCGGCTCGGCATACTCGGCGACTGGCTTGCGCTTGCGTTTTGCCTTGGCCATCTAGCCCTCCTGTGGGGGTGCGGGGAAGGGCATCCAATGGCTCGGAAACTCGTCGTCATCGAGAAACCATCCATCGCCGTATTCATAGGCAGGATCGTACCATCCATCCTCCGGGTGCCGGGCGTTGCCCTTGTACCACGCGCAGTCCGTATGCCGTTCTCCACCCACCCACAGGTCAATCCGCGTCCCATCCTTCGGCGCGGTTGCGATTGGCTGCCAGTCCATGTCAGTTCTCCAAGGCGAGGCGATAGCGGGCGACCAGGCGGCCCGCGTTGGGCAGCGGTGGGCGGGGG
>JANPMA010000110.1:0-2062 GCA_031422595.1 Novosphingobium sp.
GGCCAGCCGATCACCGACGCCAGGATCGACGTGGTGTTCATCGGCTCCTGCACCAACAGCCGCATCGAGGACCTGCGCTCGGCCGCCCAGGTGGCGCAGACGGCGTTCCTGAACGGCCGGCTGGTCGCGCCGCACGTGCGCGCCATGGTGGTCCCGGGCTCCGGCCTCGTCAACCACCAGGCCGAGGCCGAAGGACTGGACGCGATCTTCAAGGCCGCCGGCTTTGAGTGGCGCGAGCCCGGCTGTTCCATGTGCCTGGGCATGAACCCCGACCGGCTGACCCCCGGCCAGCGGTGTGCCTCCACCTCCAACCGCAACTTCGAGGGCCGCCAGGGGCGCGGCGGCCGCACCCACCTGATGAGCCCCGCCATGGCCGCCGCCGCCGCCATCGCCGGCCACATCGCAGACGTGAGGGATTTCTTGTGAAGAGGCTGCGGCGCGAGCAGATCATTCGCTACATTAAGCTCGCGGCCATCGCGTTCGTCGTCGCTATAATTTCCTTCCCGATCGGCCTGGCGATCTCGGGCCCCGAGGCGCGCGTTGAAGGTGTCGTTTCCAGCATCGCCGCGTGGCGCGGCAAAGGAGAGACGAGATTCAGTGTTTCGATGGACGGCGACCGGACCTTTGAATGGCGCTGCGGTTCGCGCACTTGCAACAATGCCGAAGCCGTATTGAAGAGCCGTGCCTTGCAGTGGTCCCTGCCCGCAAAGGCGGTGCTGACTGTGCGCGGCGACGAAGTAGCGGCGCTGCGAATTGGTGACACTGTGGTGATCAGTGAGGATCTGGCTCGGACTTGGCACCAGACGAACATCCTGATGGCGTCCGGTGTCATCGGGATTGCTGTTGCGGCGGGACTTAGCCTTCTCCTAGACAGGTACCGTCCGCGCCGCCTTCGGGCAGCAGCAGGAAAGCGTCGGCCGCTGAAGCAAGGAGTCGCTCAATGACCACCGGGCTCGACCACATCGCCATCGCTGGCCAAATCGCCGATGTGAGGGACTTCCTGTAGGGTTGACCAACTTGGTCAAGGCGCGCATTTTGAGGCCATGAAACAGGTCAACCTCTACGAGGCCAAGACCCATCTGTCGTCGCTGGTCGAGGAAGCGGCGGCCGGTGAAGAGGTCATCATCGCCAAGAACGGCAAACCCTGCGCGCGGATCGTCGCGCTGGCGACCCTGCCCGAGGAAGCGCCACCGAGGCGGTTCGGGTTCTGGGCGAAGTACGACTATCGCGCGCCAGACGTGTTCCCCGAAACGACGGCCGAGGAAATAGCGCTTTGGGAAGACGGCCCCGTCTTTCCGGAGGACTGATCTTGCCCGGTCGCTATCTTCTGGACACCCACGTCTTCCTCGAAATCGCCAACCCGGTCGGTCCGCCTACAGGGGCGCTCGCGCGTGTTCTGAACGACCCCGCCGCCAGAATTTATCTAAGTGTGGTGACGGTGATTGAGGCCTGCATCAAGGCAGCACTCGGCAAGCTGCCGTTGCCGCGCGCCATAGAGGCCGACCCGGCTGCCGGATTTCGCGCTGCTTGCGATGAAGCGGGGTTCACCCTTGTCCCCATCGACGTGGAACATGCGGCTGTTCTGAGAACCCTGCCCATGCATCACAAGGATCCGTTCGACCGGCTGCTGATCGCCCAGGCCATGCACGAGGGGCTGATCCTGGTCAGCCGGGACCACATTCTCACGGCCTATGACGGCCTCACAACGATGCGCCCATGATCACCGCCCTCGACCACATCGCCCTCGCCGTCCGCGACTTCGACGCGACGGTGGACTCCTACCGTCGGCTGTTCGGCCGCGAGCCTGATATGCAACCGGGCGACGGTGCCCACCGGGCCTGGTTCCGGTTTCCCAACATGGCGTTCGAGATCGTAGCGCCCGGCGACGATCACCCGGGTCATAAGGTCCGCCAGCGCCTCGACGAGGCCGGCGAGGGCCAGTGGCTGGCGGCGTTCCAGGTCGACGACGTGGCCTCATCGACCCGCCTGCTGGAACGGCGCGGATTGGCCGTGGAACCCATGGGCACGCTGAGCCGCGTTCAGGCGGCGGGTCTCAACTTCC
>JANPMA010000111.1:0-9446 GCA_031422595.1 Novosphingobium sp.
TTTGAGTCTCGGGTTGTCTCCTTTTCGGTTTTTGTCCGGGCCGGCCACTGCGCGGGGCGCGGCGGGGGGGGGCCCCCCCCCACACCCCCCCCCCCCCCCCCCCCCGCATTCCAACCCCCCGACCCCGCAGGGGCGGGCCGATTTTGGCCCATCGCAGCGTTGCTCGTCGGTCACTATGGCCTGGCATGGCTCCCTCCTCGCGCCTCGCGCTGGGCCAAAATCGGCTCCGTGCCGACGCCTCCGGATAGCTGAAGCAGGGTCTAGCCTTGCAATTGCGCGCCATTGCCGCTAACGGCCCGCGCTTCCGTGTCATGGTCATCCCTGGAGGCGTGGCGCGCGAATAACTGAAACCCTCGTATTCGAAAGGCAAGTACCATGAGCGATACGCTGCACCTGCCGGCCGAGACGCGCGATCGGGCTGGCAAGGGAGCCTCCCGAGCCCTGCGTCGTGAAGGCCGCGTCCCCGCCGTTGTCTATGGTGGCAAAGAAGAGCCCCTGGCGATCCACGTAGAAGAAAAGCTGCTGATCAAGCAGCTCGGCACCGGCCACTTCTTCAACTCGGTCGTCGATGTCGAAGTCGGCGGCAAAACCATGCGCGCGCTCCCCAAGGACGTTGCCTTCCACCCTGTCAGTGATCGTCCGCTGCACGTGGACTTCCTGCGCCTTTCGGCCAATTCGACCGTCCACGTCGAAGTGCCGGTGAAGTTCGTAAACGAAGCAGACTCGCCGGGCCTCAAGCGCGGCGGCGTGCTCAACATCGTTCGTCACGAACTGGAACTGGTCTGCGAAGCCGACAAGATCCCCGAAGACATCCAGATCGATGTCACCGGGTTCGACCTGGGCGATTCGATCCATATCAGCCACCTGACCCTGCCGGCCGGTTCGAAGAGCGCGATCACCGACCGCGACTTCACCATCGCCACGATCGTTGCCCCTTCGGGCCTGCGCAGCGAAGAAGGTGACAACGCCAAGACCGAAACCGGCGAGTAAGCTTCAATCGGTTGACCGGGGCGCACTTGCTGCCCCATCAGAAGCCGGACCGCAGCGATGCGGTCCGGTTTTCGTTTGGAGGGCAGCGTGCAACTGTGGGTAGGCCTGGGCAATCCCGGACCGCAATATATGCTGCACCGGCACAATGTCGGGTTCATCGCGCTTGACACCATTGCCGAGGTCCATGGGTTCGGCCCGATTCAGAAGAAGTTTTCCGGCTGGCTGCAGGAAGGACGGATCGGCGGGCAGAAGGTCCTGCTGCTCAAGCCCGCGACCTACATGAACGAAAGTGGCCGCGCGGTGGGCGAGGCGCTGCGGTTCTACAAGCTCGATACCGAGGCGCTGACCGTGTTTCACGATGAGCTTGATCTTGCGCCCTTCAAGGTCAAGGTCAAGCAAGGTGGCGGCACGGCAGGGCACAACGGGCTGCGCTCGATCGACCAGCATATGGGCCCTGACTTTCGCCGGGTGCGGATCGGGATCGGGCATCCGGGGCACAAGGACCGGGTGACCGGGCACGTGCTGGGCAACTATGCCAAGGCTGAAATGGACGACCTGGCCGACATGCTGGGCGCGATCGCGGCGGAGGCCGACTGGCTGGCCAAGGACGACGACGTGCGGTTCATGAACGACGTGGCCATGCGGCTGCAGGACTGAGCAATGCGGCGGGTGCTGGTGATCGGTTCGCCCGGGGCGGGCAAGTCCACCCTTTCGCATGCTCTGGCGCAAGCAACTGGCCTGCCGCTGTTCCACCTCGACCGGATGTTCTGGCGGCCAGGCTGGATCGAGCGCGATCGCGACGAAGGCCGCGCTGAGCTGGCTGGCGTTCTGGCGCAAGACCGCTGGATTATCGACGGCAACTATGGCTCCAGCCTGCCGCTGCGCGTGGAGCGCGCCGATAGGGTGATCTGGCTCGACTATCCGACCCATCTGTGCCTGACGCGCATCCTCAAACGCTGGTGGCACTATCGGGGCCGCGCCCGCCCCGACATGACCGAGGGTTGCCCGGAGCGGCTGGACCTTGAATTCCTGTTCTACGTCCTGACCTTCCGGACCGCCTGGCGAGAGCGCAACGCCGCGGCGCTAGAGCAGTTCAAGGGTACAGTGGTGCGGCTTTCCAATCCGCGTCAAGCGACCGACTGGCTGGCCCAGCAGGGCAGTTAACCACAAGTTCTGTCGGGCTGGCTTACAAACCGCGCGCCGCAATTTCCCCGTTAACCACTGCCATCCGCAGAAAAGTGCAACTGGCACGCATGGTGCTTGGATAAAGCGTTAATTGTCTTTTTTTGGGGGTTTCAATGCGTCTTTCCCGTCAACTCGTTGCCGCTTTCGCGCTGGCAAGCACCGCGCTGGTTTCGTCGCCGGCATTGGCCGATGCGATCACGTTCGATTCGACCAACATCGGCACCAACTACACCCTGAGCTATGATGGCTTCTCGAGCGGAACGACGGTCACCGGCCTGACCGGGTCGACCACTTTCTCGCTCGCCAACATTACGGGCAACACCTACACCTTCAACTACGCGGTATCGAACACCAGCGGCACGCCGATCACCGGTTCGCGGATTTCGAGCTTCGCGTTCAACACTGACCCCAACATCACCGGCGCAAGCTCGACCGGCGCGTTCAGCTATACCACGCTGAACTCCAGCTATCCCAACGGGATCGGCAGCATCGATGTCTGCTTCAAGGATGCGGTGACCGGCTCATGCGCGGGCGGCGGAAGCGGCGGACTGACCATGGGCCAGACCGGCACCGGTTCGTTCACCCTGACCTTCTCGCAGCCGGTCAGCTCGCTGACGCTGAGCGACTTCTTCCTGCGCTATCAGTCGATCTCCGGTGCCGGCGGGATTACCTCGGCCAGCGGCTCGGGCACCCTTACCAGCACCAGCACTTCGACCGGCGGAACCTCGGTTCCCGAACCGGGCATGCTGGGGCTGATGGGCATGACGCTGATGCTGGGTGCCATGGCGCACCGTCGCCGTCAGCGCCGGACCCTGCGCGCCGCCTAACTCAACTCAGAAAGTCCAACAGTTATCCGGGTGCACGCTCAGCTTCGGCGAGGTGCGCCCGGATCGTTGCGTTTTGCGGGGCAAGCTGGGCAGCCTTGCGCAGCATCCCCTTGGCCGCGGCGACATCGCCCGATTTGAACGCCGCCCAGCCTGCCGTATCGAGCACCGAGGCATTTTCGGGCGCAAGCTTGAGCGCGCGGGCGGAATAGTCACGCGCCTGGCCAAAATTGCCAAGCATCGTCTGGGCATAGGCCAGGTTGTTGAGCACGACCACGTTGCGGCCATCGGTCGCCTTGAGGATGCGTTCGTAAGATTCGACCGCACCGGCCCAATTGCCCGCCCGCATCGCCGCATCGCCATCGGCCAGATCCTGACCCAGCACCCGCGGCTGCGGCGAGCGCGACCGGGCTTCATAGCGAGTTGCCGCCGGATCGCCGGCCGCCTTGGCCACTTTGGCGGCCAGTGCAAGTTCCTCGCTGCGGGCGATGTCGCTGTCGGCCAGCGGCCTGATTGTCGCCAGCGCAGCGCGCGCATCACCGCCAGCCAGTTGGGCCTCGGCCAGCAAGGCTATCGCCGCCCGGTTGGCTGGCATGGCGCGAACGATCGGCTGAAGCTGGCTGATCGCCTGCTGGGCCTGGCCCAGCCGCAACAGCGCTTCGCCATAGAGCTGGCGGATCGGATCGAGCGGGCCGAGCTTTGCCTCAAGCCCCTGCACACGGCTGCGCACCGCGCCCCAATCTTTGTTCAGCGCCGCCAGACGCACTTGCAGGTAAGCAACCGAAAGATCGTCCGGCGCGGCTTCGGCAGCGCGATCGACCAGCGGCTTCATGTCCTTGGTCCGGCCCATGTCGCCAAGCACCGAGGCCCGGCCGATCAGCGGAGCAAGGCTGGCGGGGTAAAGCTGGCCGGCCCGCTCGAACACCGCCAGCGCACGGTTCAGATCGCCCGAACGCACCGCCAGATCGCCTTGCAACAGCAGCGTGTCGATCCCATCGGGTGCAAGGCGCGCGGCCTGGTCAGCAAGATCCTTGGCCCCGGCAATATCACCCGACATCAGCAGCAGGCGGGCATAGTCGGCGAACAGCCGGGCATTGCCGCCTGCCGCCTTGCCCCGTGCAAACATAGTAGCCGCGGTGGCGGTATCGCCCTTCTTGATCGCGACCAGTCCGCGCAGCCGGTCGGCCTCGACGCCTTGCATCGTGCCCAGAACGGCCAGTGCTTCGTCAGGCTGTCCCCGCAACAAGGCCGCTTCCGCTGCCAGTTCGGCCAGCTCGCCCGTTGGAACCTGGCCCCCGGTCAATTGCCCGATCGCCGCCCTTGCGCCCTCACCATCGCCCAGCGCCAGCAAGGTCTTGGCCTGCATCAGGATGATCGCCTTGTCCCCCGGCATGCCCTGAAGGGCATTGGCCAGATGGATCCGGGCAGCGTTGTAATCGTGCGCGGCGAATTCCTTCTGGGCCTTGGCAAAGGCCTCTTGGGGCGTATCGGCACAGCCCGCCAGCGCAAGCGCGAGCGGCAGGAGCGAGAGAAAAGTCGGGTGTTTCATGCGCCTGCCTTACCGCAGAGCCCTAAAATTTGGGTGAATGGTGCGGTAACCTGCTGGCAACTGGCCAAAGCGCCCCGCGGCAGCTATGGGCCCGGCGCAAGATCATTCGCGGAGTAGGTAATGGGTTTTCGTTGCGGTATCGTCGGCCTGCCCAATGTCGGCAAGAGCACGCTGTTCAATGCACTGACCGAGACGCAGGCGGCGCAGGCGGCGAACTATCCGTTTTGCACGATCGAGCCCAATGTCGGCCAGGTCGGCGTGCCCGATCCGCGGCTCGACAAGCTGGCCGCGATTGCCGGCAGCGCCAAGATCATTCCGACCCAGCTGGGGTTCGTCGATATCGCAGGCCTGGTGCGCGGGGCCAGCCAGGGCGAAGGACTGGGCAACCAGTTCCTCGGCAACATCCGCGAGGTCGATGCGATCGTCCACGTGCTGCGCTGCTTTGTGAATGACGACATCCAGCACGTCGACAACAAGATCGATCCGGTATCGGACGCCGAAACGGTTGAAACCGAACTGATGCTGTCCGATCTCGAAAGCCTGGAAAAGCGCGTTCCCGCCGCGCAGAAGAAAGCCGCGCAGGGTGACAAGGACGCCAAACTGCTGGCTTCGGTGCTGGCCCCCGCGCTCGATCTGCTGCGCGAAGGCAAGCCTGCCCGCCTCGCCCGGCCGAGCGACGAGGATGAGCTGCGGGTGTTCAATTCGGCCCAGCTGCTCACCGCCAAGCCGGTGCTTTACGTCTGCAATGTCGAGGAAGAGAGCGCCTCATCGGGCAATGCTTTCACCGCGCAGGTTTTTGCGAAAGCCAAGGCCGAAGGCGCCAATGCGGTGATCGTTTCGGCCGCGATCGAAAGCGAGCTGGTCGGGATGGAACCCGACGAACGGCTGGTCTTCCTCGAGGAAATGGGCCTCCACGAAACCGGCCTCGCCCGGGTGATCCGCTCAGGCTATGACCTTTTGCACCTGATTACCTTCTTCACCGTCGGCCCCAAGGAAGCCCGCGCCTGGACCGTGCACACCGGCGACAAGGCCCCCGATGCCGCCGGCGAGATCCATTCCGACATGCAGCGCGGCTTCATCCGGGCTGAAACCATCGCCTATGACGACTATGTCACGCTGGGCGGTGAAGGTCCGGCCAAGGAAGCCGGCAAGCTGCGCCAGGAAGGCAAGGAATACGTGGTGCAGGACGGTGATGTGTTGCATTTCAAGTTCAACGTCTGAGGGCAAACATGGACGACGGGCTGATCTATTTCGAGGATCTGGAGATCGGGGCCAAGGCTGCTTTCGGCCGTTATGAAGTGACCCGCGAGGAGGTGATCGAATTCGCACAAAAGTACGATCCCCAGCCCTTCCACCTCTCCGACCTCGCTGCCGCCCAGACCCATTTCGGGCGGATCTCTGCCTCGGGCTGGCACACTTGCGCGATGGTGATGCGGATGCTGGTGGACAACATCACGGCCCGCAAACAGGCCGGCCTTGGCTCGCCGGGGCAAGACGAACTGCGCTGGCACCGTCCGGTCTATCCGGGCGATGCCTTGCGGGTGGAAACCGAGCTGCTGTCCAAACAGCTAAGCCGCTCACGCCCCGAAATGGGCAGCTTCAGGTCGGACATGCGGATCTACAACCAGGACGACCAGCTGGTGATGAGCTTCAAGTCGATCGGGTTGATCAGGGTGCGCGGAGCTTAGATTTGGCGCAGCTCAGTTCGCCGTCGCTGCTGAATACGACGCGATCATCAGGATCTCGCACTGAAAGCCGGGCAAGCCACCGACCGTCACCGTCCAACGCCGGACTGCCAGTGCTGGACTTGGCTTCAATCCGCAGAGTAAAGTCCTTGCCGACGTAGTGGGTCCAGCTTTGCAGAGGTCCCGGCGAACTTCCAGGGTCCGATGTCAAGCGGACTATTCCATTGTCGAGCTTGATCCAGGCAAAATGCGCGTCAACCAACAAGAGCGCGTCGGGCTTTGATGCGGTGCCCGGCACAAAGGCGCAGACCCCCTCCGGCGCGTCGATTTGGGCGAGATCGGTTGCGTGCATCGGTTCTGGTGCGATCGGCTCGATCGGCGGAAGCTGGTTCTGAAGCCTTTTGACCGCAGCAACATCCTGTGCGTCCTGGCGCGCACGATCTTGCTTGTCGGAACAGCCAGCAAGCGCCGCTCCGATCAGCGCCAGGCTCAACGCCGCCCGAATAGCTTTTCGATGTCGGCATGAGCCAGCTTGACCCAGGTCGGTCGGCCGTGATTGCATTGTCCGGATCGCGGTGTGCATTCCATTTCCCTTAGCAAGGAGTTCATTTCCTGCACAGATAACACGCGACCGGCCCTTATGCTCCCGTGGCAGGCCATTGTCGCCAGCACCAGGTCGAGCCGCTCCTCCAGCAGCAGCGCCGCGCCGTTCTGCGCGAGGTCGTCGGCGATGTCGCGGACCAGTGCCTGGACGTCGCTTTTGCCCAAGGCCGCCGGCACCGCGCGGACCAGCAGCGCGGTCGGGCCAAAGCGTTCGAGCGTCAGGCCAAAATCGGCCAATGTCGCCGCAGCACCTTCGACCCGATCGGCATCGGGTTCGTCGAGCTCCACCACTTCGGGGATCAGCAGTGCCTGGCTTTTGGTGACTGCATCCTGCGCGCCTGCGGCCTTGAGCCGTTCGAGTACCAGCCGTTCGTGCGCGGCGTGCTGATCGACGATCACCAACCCGTCTTCGGCCTCGGCCACGATGTAGGTCTGAGCCACCTGCCCGCGCGCCACGCCCAGCGGGTGACTGATCAACGGCTGGACTTGCTCCAGCGCCGCTTCGGCGCGAGCGGCGGGCTGGGCCAGCACTTCGGCTTCATAACTGCGCCAGGCGCTGGAGGCTTCCCGCACGCCGCTTGATCCGTATTCGCGGGCGAACAGCGAGGCGAGCGCCGGTGCCGGTTCACGCGCGATCGGTTCGGCCTGCCAATTGCCCATCGCCGAGGCGGCCGGAGCCTGGGCGCTGCGCTGTCCGGCCGCTTCAAGCGAATGGCGCAGGCCCGAAACGATAAACCCGCGCACGAAGGCCGGATCACGGAACCGCACTTCGGTTTTGGCCGGGTGGACATTGACGTCCACTTCTTCGGGTGGAAGGTCGAGGAACAGCGCCAGCACCGCGTGCCGGTCGCGCGCCAGCATGTCGGCATAGGCCCCGCGCACCGCGCCGACCAGCAGCCGGTCTTTCACGGGCCGGCCGTTGACGAACAGATACTGATGATCGGCCACTCCGCGATTGAAAGTGGGCAGCCCTGCAACCCCGGTCAGCTTCGCAGTTCCGCGTTGCAGCTCGATTGCGACGCCGTCATCGGCCAATTCGCGCGCGACGATCCGGGCGACCCGGCTCGCCAGTTCCTCACCCGGCTGCACGGCCAAGATCCGGCGGCCATCATGCTCGAGCACAAAACCGACCTCGGGCCGGGCCATCGCCAGGCGGCGGACCACATCGAGGCAGGCGGCATATTCGCTGCGCGCGCTGCGCAGGAACTTGCGCCGCGCCGGGACCTTGCCGAACAGGTCCTCGACCCGGATCCGTGTGCCCGGTGGGAGCGCGGCGGGGCCTTCCTCGACCAGCACGCCATGATCGACTACCCGGCGCCATCCTTCAAGCTCGGCTCCTCCTGAGCCTGTCGAAGGGCGGACCCGGCTTTCGATCGAAACCCGCGCGACGCTCGCGATCGAGGGCAGCGCCTCGCCCCGAAAGCCCAGAGTGGAGACCAGCTCGATATTTTCGTCGGGCAGCTTGGACGTGGCATGGCGTTCGAGCGCCAGCGCGATTTCGTCCGCGCTCATTCCGCAGCCGTCGTCGGTGACCTCGATCGCGCTCAGCCCGCCCTCGGCCAGCTTCACCGATACATTGCGCGCGCCGGCATCGAGCGCATTCTCCACGAGCTCTTTCAGCGCCGAAGCGGGTCGCTCAACCACCTCGCCCGCGGCAATGCGGTTGACCAGGTGTTCGGGCAGGCGGCGGATCGTGGGCATAGGCCACGCACCCTAGCGACGAAACGGCGAAAATTCGAGACAAACAGTGCCTCCATCCCCGCCTGAAATCACAATTTTTTGGCCTTTCATTTGCCCCCCTGCTAAGGGGTCCGCTTCCACGCCAACACATAGGCCTGTGCTTGCCGCGATTCCTGCGGTAAGGTCAGGAAAACATACGGATTTTTCAATGGCTTCGTTCCTTTCGCGATTCTTCAAATTCGGCTCGCAAAATATGGCGATCGACCTCGGCACGGCGAACACGCTGGTCTACGTCCAGGACCGCGGGATCGTGCTCAACGAACCTTCGGTCGTGGCGATCGAGACGATCAACGGGATCAAGAAGGTCAAGGCGGTTGGCGACGATGCCAAGATGATGATGGGCAAGACCCCTGACAGCATCGAAGCGATCCGCCCGCTGCGCGACGGCGTGATTGCCGACATCGAAGTTGCCGAAGAAATGATCAAGCACTTCATTCGCAAGGTGAACGGCAAGCGCACCAGCATGTTCAACCCGCCCGAGATCGTGATCTGCGTGCCTTCGGGCTCGACCTCGGTTGAGCGCCGCGCGATCCGCGACGCGGCCAGCAACGCCGGGGCCAGTGCGGTCTATCTGATCCTTGAGCCGATGGCTGCGGCAATCGGGGCCGGCATGCCGGTGACCGAACCGGTTGGCTCGATGGTGGTCGATATCGGCGGCGGCACCACCGAAGTCGCGGTGCTTTCGCTGCGCGGCCTGGCCTATACCACTTCGGTCCGGGTCGGCGGGGACAAGATGGACGAAGCGATCGTCTCCTACGTGCGCCGCCATCACAACCTGCTGATCGGCGAAGCCACTGCCGAACGGATCAAGAAGGACTACGGCGTCGCCACGGTTCCGGCCGACGGTGTTGGCGAATCGATCCAGATCAA
>JANPMA010000112.1:0-25034 GCA_031422595.1 Novosphingobium sp.
TCGATCAGCTGGAACGGATCGCCTTCCATCAGCATCCGGTCGGCAAAAGTGCCGCTGTCACCCTCGTCGGCGTTGCAAACGATGTACTTCTCGTCGCCAGCGGCTTCCATCACCGTGCGCCACTTGATCCCGGCCGGGAAGCCCGCGCCGCCGCGGCCACGCAGGCCGCTTTCGATCACTTCGGCGACCACATCGGCTGGGTCCATCGAGCGTGCACGAGTGAGAGCGGTCCAGCCGCCGCTGGTCTGGTAGTCTTCCAGGCTGAGCGGGCGGGTCTTGCCGGCGCGGGCAAAGGTCAGGCGTTGCTGTCCCTTGATGAAGGGATATTCGGCAATGGACCCGATCGCTTTGGTGCTGGTGCCCTCAAGGATTGCAGCGACATCCTCGATCCGCGCGGGACCGAAACCGCTGCCGTCGATCTCGACCAGCGGCTCGAGCCAATGCATGCCCCAGCTCGAAGTGCGCTCGACCGTGCAGCCGGCCTTTTCGAAGGCTGTGGCCAGGTCCTCAGCGCCCAGCGCAATAGCCAGCGCGTCGTCTGAAATGCGGACCGTGCTCATGCTGACTGCACCAGTTTGACCAGTTCGGCCTCGTCGAGCCCGGCATAGAGCTTGCCGTGGATCCTCGCGCTGGGGCCCATCGAACAAAGCCCGAGGCAGTAAACCTCTTTCAGGTTGACCCGCTCGCCCGCCGCAGCCTCGGCTGCCGGAACCAGGGCCTCAACTCCGCGCGCCTTGCAGGCCTCGGCGCGGCATAGCTCGACCACCGGGCGCGGATCGGGGGCGGGGGTGAAATCGTGGTAGAAGCTGACCATGCCGTGCACTTCGGCGCGGCTGAGGTTCAGGGCCACGGCGATCGCCTTTTCAGCATTGGCGTCGATGCAGCCGAAGGCGTGCTGGACATCGTGCAGCATCGGCAGCAAGGCACCCTTGCGGTCCTTGTGCCGGGCGATGATCGCGTCGAGTTGGCTGGTCTCCATGATGCCAACTGCGTCAGTTGGCACCGCTTGGTCAAATCGAATGATTTGAAGGGTGATAGAATTTTTCTATCATGTCGACCGGGTCGAACTGCTGCGCCGCAGTCAGCCCCGCACGCGCCATTGACCCCAGCGGATCGCGGTTGACCACCACCAGGCCCAGCCGCCGGAGCGGGGCTTCGGGTTCGATCCTGACGAAATGGCACCAGTCCATGCCTTCCATCAGCCCGGCATAGGCATCGGGCACAATCGAAGCGAAATGGCCCGAGCGGACCAGAGAAAACAGCGATATGTAGTTGTCCGCAATCGATTTCGGGCTGACCGACAAGCCGTGCCGGGCGAATTGCGCGTCGAGAATCCGGCGGTATTGCATGCCCTGATGCAGCAAGCATAGCGGCAGGCTGGCGGCGTGCTCCCAACTGATCGCAATCTTGCTGTCCAGGCCAGTCCCGCGCCGAGTGATCAGCCGGTATTGCTCGTTGTGGAGCGGCGCGACCAGCATGTTGGTTGGCGGTTCGTGATCGAGGTAGGTGAGGCCAGCGTCAACCGCATTGGCGTGCAGCGCATGCTCGATTTCACGCGAGGTTCCGGCGGTTACCGCCAGGGTAAGCCCTGGGTACGATTGCAACAGGGCATCGCCGAACGGCCCGACCAACGGCTGGGCCGAGGGGATCACGAACAGCCGGAACTCTCCGGTCAGCGCCGCCGCATCGCTCGTCGCCGCCTGGCTCAGCCCGCGCACCGCGCCCAATGCCTGCTCGGCCCAGGGCAGGATCGCCAGGCCCTGCTCGGTCAGTCCGATAAAGCGCCGGTCGCGTTCGACCAGCCGCTTGCCCAGTTCCTGCTCGAGCGCCGCGAGGCCAGCCGACAGTGTCGGTTGCGAGACCCCGCACTCACTTGCGGCCAGCGCGAAATGCCGGGTGCGGGCAAGCGCGACGAAATAGCGCAGGTGCTGGAGTTGCATCGAGAATCCCCTCTGTGAAAGGATTTCTCTATCAAACTTGTCTTACCCTGCGAAGAACGATCAGCAAGCGACCACGTTGACCGCGAGCCCGCCCAGCGAGGTTTCCTTGTATTTGCTTTGCATGTCGAGCCCGGTCTGGCGCATTGTCTCGATCACTTTGTCGAGGCTGACCATGTGGGTGCCATCGCCCATCATCGCGAGGCGCGCCGCGTCGATCGCCTTGACCGCGCCCATCGCATTGCGCTCGATGCAGGGGATCTGGACCAGCCCACCGACCGGATCGCAAGTCAGCCCCAGGTTGTGCTCCATCCCGATTTCGGCGGCATTCTCGACCTGGGCGTTGGTTGCTCCCATTGCCGCTGCGAGCCCGGCCGCAGCCATCGAGCAGGCCACCCCGACTTCGCCCTGGCAACCGACTTCGGCGCCCGAAATTGAGGCGTTCTTCTTGTAAAGTGCGCCGATCGCCGCCGCGGTCAGCAGAAAGGTCTGCCGGGTTTCGGCCGTCCCGCGGTAGCAGCGATCGTGAAACCGCATCACCGCCGGGATGATCCCGGCCGCGCCATTGGTGGGGGCGGTGACGACCCGGCCGCAAGCCGCGTTCTCCTCGTTGACCGCCATCGCCCACAGGTTGATCCAGTCAAGGATCGCCAGGGGATCGCCCAGGTTGGCACCCTGGTTGGCGGCCAGTTCGGCGCACAGGATCGGCGCGCGGCGGCGGACATTGAGCCCGCCGGGCAGAATCCCGTGCTCGCGGCAGCCGCGATCGATCGAGTCCGACATGGCCTGGGCGATTGCATCGATCCCGGCGAGAACCTCGGCCTCGGGTCGGCGCGCGCATTCGTTGGCGAATTCGAGCTCGGCAAAGCTCTTGCCGGCCTTCTCGCCAAGCTCGAGCAGTTCGTTGCCCGAGGAGAAATCGTAAGGCAGGCCGGAATGCTCGGGTGCAGCACGGCTGTTGCTGCCGGCTTCGTCCTCATCGACCACAAATCCGCCGCCGATCGAATAATACATGCGCCTGGCGAGCAGTTCACCATCACCATCGAGCGCCGTGATCGCCATCGCATTGGTGTGGAATGCCTGCCGCTCACGCTGACGAAACATCAGATCGACCTCGGGATCAAAGGCAACGCTGCGGGTTCCGCCCAGGGTGACCATGCAGGTCTCGCGGACCCGCGCGAGGATCGCGGGAACCTGCTCGATATTCACCGTGCCCGGCAATTCGCCGCACAGCCCCAGGATCACCGCAGTATCGGTGGCGTGACCCTTGCCGGTCAGCGCCAGCGAGCCGTAGAGATCGACCCGGACCCGGCGGGTGCGGTCCAGCAGGCCGCAGCTGTCCAGCCACTCGCCAAACTTCCGCGCGGCGACCATCGGGCCGACGGTGTGCGAGCTTGAAGGTCCGATCCCGACCTTGAACAGTTCGAACAGGCTGATGCTCATTGCGGGGCCGGCAGCAGGACGACCTGCGGTGTGTGACCATGCGCGCCCAGGAATTCGACCAGGTTTGCGCCCGCAAGGCTGAGCGTGGCGGTGTTGCGCAAGGGATGGACGTTGACCGTGGCGGCTTCGGCCAGGCGCTGGTCGATAACCACCTTCACTGCGCCGGCCTTGTCGTTGAAGGCGGCGAGCGGGGTGACCGAACCGGGCAGGATCCGCAGCAGCTGTTCCATCGCCTCGGCCTTGCCGAAGCTGACTTTCTTGGAACCGATTGCGGCAGGCAGGGCTTTTAGATCGATCATGGCATCGTGCGGGGCGCTGACCACCCAGAATTGTCCAGCGGCATCCTTGAGGAACAGGTTCTTGGTATGCGCTCCGGCGATTTCGGCATGCAGCCGCGCGCTGGCCTCTACCGTGAACACTGCTTCGTGTTCGTGGAGTGTCCAGGCGATTCCCTTGGAATCCAAGGCTTCAAGAAGATCGTTTTCGGCTGTCATGATCGGTCCGGGCTAGGTAGCGCGCCTCATGGGTTATCGCAATCGAATGAGACTGCACGCGGGCTAGGGGCAGGCGCCACGTGGGTCCATAATCGCGAGATCACAATAAGCAGGATTGATCCTGACCTGCAGTTCTCTTGATCCCAACCCGTTTTGCTGTTGCATCCATCCAAAAAAGGCATTTTACCGATACTGAAAAATTCCTCAGTTGTTTGCGCGGGGGGGTAGGGACAGCCTACCATCTGGATAGTTGCATCAGGTCTGGCCTATGGTAGGTCCGCAAAGGGCTGCTTGTCGTCCAGGCAGAATCAGGGAGGGTTATGTGAAGGGATCACTTAAACTGTCGAGCGCACTGATCGCGCTTTCGATGTTCGGGGCTGGTAGCGGGACTGCTTTTGCGCAAGATGCGACCGGAGCCGAAGAGAATACCCGGGTTGGCGACATTGTCGTTACCGCGACCCGCCGCGACCAGTCGCAGCAGGACGTGCCGATGACCCTTCAGGCCTTCAACACCGACACGCTCAGCAAGCTCAACGTAACTTCGATCGAAGGCTTGTTGAAATACACTCCGAACGTCACCTTTTCGAACAACGGCCCGGGGCAGGGCGCGATCTTCATGCGCGGCCTGTCGGCGGGCTTTGCCGGGCAGCAATCGTCGGCCACGATTGGCGGCTTCCCGAACGTCGCACTCTATCTCGATGACCAGTCGATGCAGTTCCCGGCGCGCAACGTCGACGTCTATGTGGCCGACATCGAGCGCATCGAAGTTCTCGAGGGGCCGCAGGGCACTCTGTTTGGCGGCGGTGCGCAGGCCGGCGTGGTGCGCTACATTACCAACAAGCCCAAGCTGAGCAAGTTCGAAGCTCGGATCGAGGGCAGCTTTGGCGGTACCGTCGGCGGCGCGGCGAACGGTTCGTTCAACGCGATGGTCAACGTACCAATCATCGAGAATACGCTGGCGGTCCGTGCGGTGGTCTATGCCGATCACCGCGGCGGCTACATCGACAACAAGTATTCGACCTTCACCCGTCAGCCGACCGATCTTGGTTCATATTACCTGGCCTTCGCCGGGAACGGCAACCGGTTGACCCCGGCCCAGCAGGTCAACAACGGCCTGTATGACAACAACGCCATGGTCGAGGACAATTTCAATCCGGTTGACTACACCGGTGGCCGCATAGCGCTCGACTGGCAGTTCGCGCCCGATTGGGACTTGTTGGTGTCGCAGGCGTACCAGAAACTGGAATCCAGGGGCACCTTCGCAGTCCAGACCTACAGCTACGACTATGCCCCGCTCACGGGCCTGTCGTCGACTCTGTTCGTGCCGCAGTACAACAAGGACGATTTCTCGAACACCGCCTGGACGCTCAAAGGCAAGGTCGGCGGTGTCGATCTGATCTATACCGGCTCCTACCTGACCCGCCACATCTCGCAGCAGGGTGACTACACCAACTATGCCCGCGCGACCTATGGCATCTTCTATCAGTGCGTAAATGCGGCCAACTACTACTTCGGCACGTACGGCGCTGCGCCGTACTGCTATCAGCCGACTGGTTACTGGACCGACAAGGTCCGCAACACGCACGAAAGCCACGAATTCCGTTTCAGCACGCCTGGCGACAAGCGGATTCGCCTGATCGCGGGTGCCTACTATGAATCGTTCAAGATTCAGGACAACCAGGACTGGGATTACAAGTCCATTCCGCAGTGCAGTCCCTCGCTGACTCGGGCCCAGAACCAGTTGGCCGGCAATGTGTGTCTCGGCCTCGTTGCCCCCAACCCGGCGGCCACGCTCAACGTACCTGGTCCGCGAGGCCCGGCGGTTGCCTTCGGTCAAGACACCCAGCGCGGCTACAAGCAGTATGCGGCTTTCGGTTCGCTCGATTTCGATATCTTTCCGAACCTGACCATCACTGCCGGCACCCGGTACTATCACTACAATAATTTCGAGACTGGATCGGTCTATTCTTCGTTCACCTCTGCCTGCTATCAGGTTCCGGTGTGCGTGACGGGATCGAACCTGGATGCCCTGAATCTCAAGTCAACCTACAAGGGCTTCCGCAGCAAGGGCACGATCACCTGGAAGCCGGGCGAGCACACTATGGTCTATGGTCTGTTCAGCCAAGGCTTCCGCCCTGGAGCCTTCAACCGCGGACCTTCGGAGCGTTTGTCGGACCCGGTAGCGGGTCCGGGTGGTTCCCGTCCCAAGCAGCTCTTGGTTCCGGCCGCCTATCGCCCTGACAACCTGACAAACTGGGAATTGGGTCTGAAGACCGATCTGTTTGATCGCAAAGTGACGTTCAATGCGGCGGCCTACATGATGAACTGGACCGACACGCAAATCGGCTTCTTCAATCCCGCCGCCGGCTTCGGCAATACCGCGTTTGGAACCAACGGCCCGAACTACCGTATCAAGGGTGTCGAAGTGCAAATCGTGGCGCGACCAACCAACAGTCTGACGATTCAGGGTTCAGCCACTTACAATGATTCGAAGCAGTCAAATTCACCTTGCTTCATTGCCAACAACCCGGCCGCCTCAAGCTTCGGCAAATGCATCACGCAGACATTCACGGGCGGTAGAGTCATTCCGGTACAGAGCCCGTTTGGTGACGTCGGCGGCATCACGCCGTTCAGCCCGCATTTCCAGGGCAACATGCGGGTTCGCTATGAGTGGACGAGCGGTAGCATGGATTGGTTCGTCGCGGCCGGCATGAACTACACCAGCTCGATGTTCAACGAACCTGCGACCTACCCGTCGGGTGATGTTGCCGGCAACGGCAATGTGGTCGGCCCCAACGGGATTATCGTTCCGGCCACCACCGTGCTTCGCTACAAGATGCCGGGCTATGCGCTTGCCGATGCGCAGATCGGCTTCACCCGCGATAACTGGACCGTGACGATCTTCGGTGACAACCTGTTCAACTCGCACGCATCGACGTTCACCAACTCGTCGCAGTACATCAAGACTTCGACGATCGTTCGTCCGATGACTTACGGCTTGAAGGTCAGCACCAAGATCTGATCAAATGCCGGCAAACCGACAGGCAGGGGGCGGTGTTACAAGCACCGCCCCTTGTTTTTCGGCGGCACCGCGTTTGACAAGCGCCCTGCGATTGCCGACGGGTAGTGCCTGATGAACACGAAAACCGACCAACCAACCGCAGACCTTGCTCAGGCGTCACCATTGCCTCCCATCTCTTCATTGGAGGCAGAGGTCGGTGGCCTGCACGCACTTCAAGCAAAAGCTGACTATGCCGGAGCAGTGGCGGCTGCGAGCCGCTTGCTTGAGGCCCATCCGGAAAATCGCGACATCTTGCTGATCGCGGCGCATTCTCAGCGGATGAACCAGCAGACCGCCGCGGCGCTGGCCACACTCGAGCGGCTGTCGCAGCACCACCCGCGCTTCAGCCAGTTGTTTCTCGAACGCGGACTATGCCATGTCGCGCGGCGCGATGCGCCCGCCGCCATTGCCGATCTGCGCACAGCGGTCGCGGTCAACCCAGCTCTGGCAATGGGCTGGCGCATGCTCGACGGGCTGTATCGCATGACGAACGACCCTGCGAGCGCCACGGTGGCTGCGAAGCACTGTGTCCACCTCGCCAGCCTTCCGCCGCCAATCGTCCAGGCCAAAGTCCTTTTCTTCGATGGCGAGATCGATCAGGCAGAAATGCAGATCCGCCGGTTCCTGCTCGATTTCGGCGATCATCCCGAAGCGATGCGCCTGCTCGCGCAGATCGGCCAGTCGCGCAATGTGCTCGATGATGCCGAAACGCTCTATGCCGCAGTGCTGGAAATGGTCCCCGACCATAACGAGGCGCGGCACGAATATGTCCAGGTGCTGATCGCCCGGCACAAGTTCCCCGAAGCCCGGAAGGAACTTGAGCCGCTGCTCAGACTTGATCCTGCCCATCATGCAAACCGCATCCAAGCGGCGACGATCCAAGTCGGGCTGGGCGACTTCGAAGGGGTGATCCCGGCATATCGCGAGATGCTGCGCGAGACCGTCGGTGATTCTCCCCAGGCGCGGGTGCATCGCGCTGATCTCAACCTGTGGCTCGGCCACGCGCTCAAGACCGAGGGCCATACCGACGAGGCCATCGAGGCCTACATGGCAGCGACCGCCGACCGGCCCGACTTCGGCGATGCCTGGTGGAGCCTCGCCAACCTGAAGACCTATCGCTTCGCGCCCGAATCAATCGCGGTTATGCGCCAGCGACTCGACGATCTCGCCACAGCCGAGTTTGATCGGATCCATATCGCCTTTGCCCTGGGCAAGGCGCTTGAGGACGAGGGCGACTATGCCGGTTCCTGGGCTGCCTATTTGCAAGGAAGCACCCTGCACCGCGCAAACAATGGTTACATCCCCGAGGTTTTCGAGACAAACACGCGTGAACAGCGGCGCGTGTGCACAAAGACGTTCTTTGCCGAACGCGCCGGCTGGGGCCATGACGACCCGGCGCCGATATTCGTGCTCGGTCTGCCGCGTTCGGGTTCGACGCTGATTGAGCAAATCCTGGCCTCGCACAGCATGGTCGAGGGCACGCAGGAACTGCCCGATATCCAGCGCATCGTTCACGAATTGCAAGGCCGCGAAATCAATTTCGACAAGCCGCGCTACCCCGGTGTGCTGCCAGAGCTCGATGCGGCCGCGATCCGCCGCTTCGGTGAGCAATACATTGCCGATACCAACCCGCACCGGATTTTGGGCCGGCCTCACTTCATCGACAAGATGCCCAACAATTTCCGGCACATCGGCCTGATCCACCTGATCCTGCCCAATGCGCGGATCATCGATGCGCGGCGCGATGCCATGGCCTGCTGCTTCAGCAACCTCAAGCAGCTGTTCGCGCAAGGGCAGGAATTTTCATACGGGATCGAGGATATCGCCCGCTATTACCGGACCTATATCGAGCTCATGGACCACTGGGACTCGGTGCTGCCCGGGCGCGTGCTGCGGGTGCAGCATGAGGATGTGGTCGATGATCTGGAGGGCAGCGTGCGGCGCATTCTGGACTATTGCGGCCTGCCCTTCGAGGCGGCTTGCGTAGAGTTCCACAAGACCAAGCGCAGCGTGCGGACGCCGAGCTCCGAGCAGGTGCGCCAACCGATCTTTCGCGACGGACTCGACCAATGGAAGAAATACGCCCCCTATCTCGAGCCGCTGCGCGCGGCGCTGGGTCCGGAACTGGCGAGCACTTGAAAGGGAAGCAATCATGGCGACAGTTTCACCAATAACTGCCGATGAAAAATCCACGGTACGCGAACGTTGGTACGTCCTGTTCATCATGATGCTGGTCTACACGATCAGCATTGCTGACCGGTACGTGTTCTCGCAGGTACAAGACCAGATCAAGGCTGATCTCCAGCTGACCGATTTTGGGATCGGCCTGGTTGGCGGGGTCTCGCTCGGGCTGTTCTACGTGACCATGGGCATTCCCCTGTCCTGGCTGGCAGACCGGAAAAATCGCCGCAACCTGCTCGCAATTTCGATTACCCTGTGGTCGGTGGCGACCGCGCTATGCGGGCTGTCGAAAACGTTCTGGCAACTGCTGGTGGCCCGGATCGGGGTTGGCATTGGTGAGGCCGGCGGTACCCCGCCGTGCAACTCGATCGTGGCCGACTATTTCCCGGCAGCGCGGCGGCCGATGGCCATGACCATCTTCGCACTCGGTGCGCCGATCGGTGCCTGGCTGGGGGCCGATTTCGCCGGCGCGATCAGCCACGCCTATGGCTGGCACATGGCATTCCTGGTGCTGGGTATTCCGGGAGTGGTCCTGGCGATCGTCATCATGCTGACCATCAAGGAGCCCCAGCGGGGCCGGCTTGATGCAGTGTCAAGTGATGACACGCCGACCCTGAGAGAGACTCTACGCTTCCTGTTCACCCAGAAAGCGGCCTTGCATGGCATGATGGGCGGAGGCCTTTCGGCCTTCTGGGGCTGGGGACTGATGTGGTTCACAGCGCCGTTTCTGCAGCGCAACTTTCAGCTCAACGAAGCGCAAGCCGGCGCGATCACCGGGCCTATCCATCTGTGGATGGGCATCGGGGCTTCGCTATTGACGGCCTGGATTCTCATCAAACCAAGTTTTGCCAGCCCGAAGCGGGTTACCCAATTGCTAAGCGTGGTCACCGCCCTGGCGACCATCCCATCAATCATCGCATACTATACCCATTCGCTTCCGCTCGCGACCGCGATGCTGTGGATCTTCATTCCGGCGATCTACTTTTACATCGGCCCCGCCTTTGCGATGATCCAGAACCTCGCCCCGCCGAAAATGCGCGCGATGTTCATCGCGATCTCGTTGCTGTTCGCAAACTTCCTGAACCTGGTTTTGATCCCGCCCTTGATCGGCTTCCTCAGCGATAGCTTTGCCGGGCCGGGTGGAGCTGACGGAGCTTCGCTCAGGCAGGCCTTGCTGATCCTGGCTCCGACAGGATTCTGGGCAGCCTATCATTACTGGGCAGCAGGCAAGACCATTGTCGAAGATCAGAAAAGAGCAGTTGGATATGTCTGAAATGTTGAAGTCCTATATCGCCGGCCAGTGGGTTCTGCCCACTGCCGGCGGCAGATACGAGGCGATCAATCCCGCCACCGAGGAAGTCTGCGCGCGGGTGGCGCTCTGCACCCCGGCCGAAGCCGATTCGGCTGTGCGCGCGGCGCGTGCGGCTTTCGATGGCTGGTCGCAGACTCCGCTCGAAGCCCGGCTTGCCCTGGTCGAAAAACTGATCGCGGTGTTCGAGGCGCGTTACGATGAGATGGTTCGCGCGATTTCGACCGAAATGGGCGCACCGTTCGATCTCAGCCACAATTCGCAGGCCGAGTGCGGCCCCGGCCATTTGCGCGCGACGGTGGAAGCTGCGCGCAAGATGGCGTGGGAATACGATGTCGGCGCCGACGGCCGGGTCATGCACGAGCCGATCGGGGTGGCAGTGCTGATCACCCCGTGGAACTGGCCGATCAATCAGATCGCGACCAAGGTCGGTCCGGCGCTGGTCAGCGGCTGCACCATGGTGCTCAAGCCCAGCGAACTCTCACCGCTATCGGCGCAGCTGTTTTCCGAATTCGTTGACGAAGCAGGCTTCCCCGCCGGTGTGTTCAACATGGTCCACGGGACCGGAGCGGCGATCGGCGAGACGCTGACTGGCCACCCGGAAGTGGACATGATCTCGTTCACCGGATCGACCCGGGCCGGGATCCAGATTGCCAAGAACGCCGCCGAAACGGTGAAACGCGTCTCGCAGGAACTGGGCGGCAAGTCTGCCAACATCATCTTTGCCGATGCCGATGTGGAGGCGGCGGTAACCCGCGGGGTGCTGCATTGCCTTGAGAACGCCGGGCAAAGCTGCAACGCCCCAACGCGCATGCTGGTCGAACAATCGGTCTATGACGCGGCTGTGGCTATCGCTGCGCAGGTCGCCAAGGATGCCAAGCAAGGCGATCCAATGGAAAAGGGTCCGCACTTCGGTCCGGTGGTCTCCCAGCAACACTTCAGCAAGATCCAGGGCCTGATCCAGGCCGGGATCGACGAAGGCGCGCAAGTGGTCGCAGGCGGGACGGGACGGTCCGAAGGCTTCTCCCGCGGCTACTACGTCAAGCCGACTGTCTTTGCCGGGGTCCACAACAAGATGACCATCGCCCAGGAAGAAGTGTTCGGCCCGGTGCTGGTGATGATCCCGTTTGCGGACGAGGCCGAGGCGATCGAGATCGCCAATGACAGTCCCTATGGCCTGGCTGCCTATGTCCAGAGCGGCGACCAGAACCGGGCGCTGCGCGTCGCCCGATTGATGCGCGCTGGCGCGGTCAGCATCAATGGTGCGGGGCAGGACTATCAGGCCCCGTTCGGCGGCTACAAGCAATCGGGCAATGGCCGCGAATATGGCGAGTTCGGCCTGCGCGATTTTCTGGAAATCAAGGTCATCAACGGGTTCTACGCAACATGAAACTGACTGGAATCCAGACCTTCGTGGTCGGCAATCCCCCGCCGCATTTTGGCGGGCGCTATTTCGTCTTCGTCAAGCTGACCACCGACAACGGCTCGACCGGGCTGGGCGAAGCCTATTGCGTGCCGTTCTCGCCGCATCTGGTCGCCAAATTGTGTGAAGACATGTTCGCGCGCTATCTGGAAGGCTGCGATCCGCACGACATCGAGTCGATGTGGCGGCGGGTCTATTCGGCCGGGTTTACCCAGCATCCCGACCTGACTGTGATGGGGGTGCTTTCCGCGCTGGAAATGGCCTGCTGGGACATTGTCGGCAAGGAAGCGAACCAGCCGGTCTACAAGCTGCTGGGCGGGCAAGTGCACGAAAAGCTGCGCAGCTACACCTACATCTATCCGCGCCCGGGCGACCAAAGCGACGTCTACCACGATCCCGACCTCGCGGCTGAGCGGGCGCAGCTGTACCTCGACATGGGCTTCACTGCGCTGAAGTTCGATCCGGCCGGGCCTTATTCGGCGTTCGACGGGCGGCAGTTGTCCTTGGAAGCGCTCGATCTGTCCGAACGCTTCTGCAAGGCGTTGCGCGAAGCGGTTGGCAACAAGGCCGACCTGCTGTTCGGCACTCACGGCCAGATGACCGCAGCTGGAGCGATCCGGCTCGCCAAACGGCTTGAGAAGTACGATCCGCTGTGGCTGGAAGAACCCATTCCGCCCGACGCGCCCGAGGAAATGGCCAAAGTCGCACGCGCCACCTCGATCCCGATCGCGACCGGCGAGCGGCTTGCCACCAAGTACGATTTCGCACGCCTGCTCGATTGCGGTGCAGCGGCGATCCTGCAGATGAACCTGGGCCGTGTAGGGGGCCTGCTGGAAGCCAAGAAGATCGCCGGGATGGCCGAAGTGCGCCACGTCCAGATCGCCCCGCACCTCTATTGCGGGCCGGTGGTGGGGGCAGCCAATGTCCAGCTGGCGACCTGTTCGCCCAATTTCCTGATCCTGGAAAGCATCGAGGACTGGGGCGGGTTCCACGCGCAAATTCTCAAGACCCCGATGCAATTTGAGCAGGGCCACGTGATCCCGCCGACCGCGCCGGGGCTGGGCGTGGAACTGAACGAAGAAGTGGCAAGGACGCACCCGTACACGGGCGACATGCTTCACCTGGACATGACCCAGCATCCCGTCAGCCAATGAGTAATAGCTATGACTACATCGTGGTCGGCGCGGGTACCGCCGGCTGCGTGGTGGCAAGCCGACTGGCCGAGCGGCCGGGAACCCGTGTGCTGCTGCTGGAGGCAGGCGGCAGCGACATGCGGGTGATGATCCAGTTGCCGATTGGCTATGGCCGGACCTTCTTCGATCCGAGCGTCAACTGGATGTACGATACCGATCCGGTCCCGGGGCTGGGCGGGCGCAGCAGCTACTGGCCGCGCGGCAAAGTGGTGGGCGGATCGGGGTCGATCAATGCAATGGTCCACGTCCGCGGCTCCGCCCACGATTATGACGACTGGCGCGATCTGGGCAATCCAGGATGGGGCTGGCAGGATGTGCTGCCGCTGTTCATCAAGGCCGAGGACAGCGATATCGTCGAGCCGGGCTGGCGCGGTCAGGGCGGGCCGCAGCACGTCACCGACATCTCCGAAAAGGTTCACCCGCTGTGTCATCGATTCATCGACGCAGGTGCCAGTCTTGGACTTCCGGTCAGCCCGGACTTCAATGGCAGCCGATGCGAAGGGTTGGGCATTTTCCAGATCACCACCCGGGACGGTCGCCGCGCCTCGACTGCCAACGAATACCTGCGCCCGGCGATCCGGCGCGGCGGGATCGACCTCCAGACCCATGCCCAGGCCACCCGCGTGCTGTTCGAGGGTACACGCGCAGTGGGGATCGAATATCGCCAGCACGGCAGGACCCGAACCGCACGGGCCCGCGCTGAGGTGGTGCTGTGCGGCGGGTCGATCGCTTCGCCGCAGCTGTTGCAACTGTCTGGCGTGGGCGAGGGCGCGCACCTGGCCGGGCTGGGAATTGAGCCGATCCACCACCTGCCCGGAGTGGGTGCCAACCTGCAGGACCACCTTGCGGTCAGCTATTTCTTTGGCAGCAGCGTGCCAACGCTCAATGACGAGTTGGGGCCCTTACTGGGCAAGGTCAGGGCCGCGCTGAACTATGGCTGGAACCGCGGCGGGCCCCTGTCGATGAGCGTCAACCAGGCCGGCGGATTCGTCCGCGGAACCCCGGATGCGGAGCGGGTCAACCTGCAGCTCTATTTCTCGCCGGTCAGCTACACCCAGACCCCGCTGTCCGAACGGCGGCTCGCCAATCCTGATCCGTTTTCCGCTTTCCTGCTCTCGTTCAACGCTTGCCGTCCCAGCAGCCGGGGTTGGCTCAAGATTCGCAGCAGCGATCCGGCAGTCCAGCCGCAGATCCAGCCCAACTACCTCGATACCGAGCACGACATTGCCGAAGCGCGCCAGGGCATCGCAATGCTGAACCGGATCTCCCAAGCATCTCCGCTGGCGGACATCATCACCGGCCGCCTTGTGCCGGGTGCCGATGTCATCAGCTCCGAGGATTGGATCGAGGATTTCCGCCAGCGCGCCGATACGGTCTATCACCCCAGCTCGACTTGCATGATGGGCCCCGACCGGGCCAGCGCGGTGGTCGATCACCGGCTGAAGGTGCACGGATTGCAGGGGCTGAGGGTGGCCGACAGTTCGATCTTCCCGACTGTGACTTCGGGCAACACCAATGCCCCGACCGTGATGGTGGGCGAAAAAGTGGCGCAAATGCTGAGTGAAGACGCACTCTAGGCATGCTAGCGGCGCGCCTCACCGATAAGAAAAATTTACCGATTCGGCTCAGCGTGCTAGTTGGCGTTTAGAGCGTTACGACTCGAAGCTGGGATAGCGATGGCGGGCAAGATTGACCTTCGGAGGCTTCCTCCGCTCAAAGCACTGCGCGGGTTCGAGGCGGCGACTCGGCACCAGTCGATCCGCGATGCGGCCGAGGAACTGTGCCTGACCCACCCGGCGGTCAGCCACCAGGTCCAGCTGATCGAAGAGGCGCTGGGGATCGCGCTGTTCGTCCAGGAAGGGCGCCACATCGTCTCGACCGAGGAAGGGCGGGTGCTTTATCCCTATGTGCGCAGCGCGTTTGAATCGCTGCTCGAAGGGGTTGAAGCGGCGCAGCGTAACGCGCTCGACAAGCCACTGCGCGTGCAGACTTATGTTACCGCCTCGATCCGCTGGCTGGCCAAACGGGTGCCGCAGTTCTTGCACGACCATCCCGAGGTCAAGCTGACGCTCTCCACCTGTGCGGTGGAGTGGGAATTCGACGACAAGCACGCCGATGTCGGGCTGGTCTATTGCCAGACTCCGCCCGATCCGGCCAAGTTCCACTGGGTCCCGTTGTTCGACTATGCGTTGTTTCCGGTGTGCAGCCCGGCCTTTCTGGCAGCAGCAGGTGGCAAACTTGACGCTGCGGGGCTGATGGAACAGCCGCTGGTGGCGATCTATACCGAACAGCAGAATTGGGAAGGCTGGTTCCGCTCGGCCGGGGCAGCGTTCGATCCGCATGTGCCCTATATCATGGTCGATACTTGCGCGATGGCGATCGAGATGGCGATTGCCGGGCAAGGGGTGGCGCTGATCAACGGGCCGTTTGTCGATTCCGACCTGGCCGAAGGGCGGCTGATCGTGCCGGTGCCGCATCGCGAGGTTTGCCCTGGCACTTGGGGCCTGGTGTGCCGCAAGGACATGAAAGACAATGTCCGCGCGGGCAAGTTCATCGATTGGATGGCCGCCCATGCGGCGGCGATGGGTTAGGCTGGATCGACAGTCACCCCATGACAGCGTGACAGTGGACGAGGCTTCCTACCGGCGCGCTACCACTTCGTAGCCGGGCTCTTCGGGCTCATCGTCAACCATCTCGTCGGGAAAGCCCTGGCCGAGCACCTTGAGGCCCAGCGGCTCTTCATAGCGGCGGATGATATTGGGCGAGAATTCGCGGTCACCGTATGCGGCGCGGGATTCCTTGAACAGCCGCACGATCAGCGGCGACAACTCGACCGGCACGCCGGCTTCCTGGGCGATATCGTCGAACAGACCGATATCCTTGCTGACCAGATCCATCGTGAAGTTGATATCGCGGCTGCCGTTGAGAATCACCTGGCTTTCGGTTTCGTGGACAAAGCTGTTGCCGCTGGAGATGCGGATCGCCTCATAAGTGGTGTTCATGTCGAGCCCGGCCGCCTTGCAGGTGGTCAGCGCTTCGGCCAGCGCGACCAGGTGCACGGTGCACAGGTAATTGGTCATCACCTTGAGTTTGGAAGCCGTGCCCAGATCGCCGGTGTGGAGGATCCGCCGGCCCATCGACTTGAGCAGCGGCAGAACCTTGTCGAACCCCTCGCGCGGGCCACCGGCGAAAATCGAGATGTTTCCGGTATCGGCGCGGTGACAGCCCCCCGATACCGGACATTCCATAAACAGCGCGCCCTTGGCCTCGACCAGTGCGCCCAGCCGGATGACTTCCTCGTAATCGGTGGTGCTCATCTCCATCCAGACCTGGCCGGGACGCAGCACGGCCAGGAACCCGTCCTCACCCTCGGCTACAGCGGCGCTGGCGGCGGGGGAGGGAAGACAGGTCACGATTACGTCGCAAGTCTCGCCGATTTCGCGCGGGCTGGCAGCCTCGCTGGCCCCGCGCGCCACGAATTCGGCGATCAGTTCGGGGTTGAGATCGCGCACGGCGACATCGTGCCCATTGCGCAGCAAGCTTCCGGCCAGCTTGCCGCCGACATTGCCAAGACCAACAAAACCGATTTTCATGCAAACTCCGCCCGCTAAGCTGCCCAGGGTGGTGCAAATCTGCCCGCCGGGCACGGCGGTTCACAACTGAATTCTTTGCCCCGAAGGGTCAAAATTATTGCCATCCCCGTTTGCCGCGACCCGTAAGTTTTTTGCATCAATCGTTCGGAATTGCACATTTGTGTTGCCCCTGCCTGCACCCCTAAATGAACGAAGAGTTGGGAGAGGCAGGTTCAATGCAAAGCCAGGCGCGGGTTGTCATTGTCGGGGGCGGGATCATGGGGGCAAGCCTGCTCTACCACCTCGCCCAGGAAGGCTGGACCGACGTGGTCCTGATCGAGAAGGACGAGCTGACCAGTGGCTCGACCTGGCACGCCGCCGGGCAATGCCCCAACATCACCGGCAGCTTCAATCTGGCCAAGATGCACGCCTATTCGAACTGGCTTTACCCGCAGCTCGAAGGGCTAACCGGGCAATATGTCAGCTGGCACAAATCGGGCGGAATCCGCTTCGCCAACAACGAGCGCGAATTGGCCTGGCTCAAGTACATCCAGGGCTTTTCGAAAGTGGTCGGTTTCAACATGGAGCTGATCGATCCGGAGAAGATCCGCCAGCTTAACCCCCTTGCAACCACCGAGGGCGTGCTGGCCGGGGCCTGGACTACCGACGACGGCCACGCCGATCCTTCGGGCATCTGCAATGCGCTGGCGATCGGCGGCAAGCAGCTGGGCGCGACGATCGTGCGCAAGAACCGTGTCACTGCCCTGACCCAACTGCCCAGCGGCGAATGGGATGTAGAGACCGAGCAAGGCACGATCCGCGCCGGAATCGTCGTCAACGCGGCGGGTTGCTATGCCCGCCAGGTGGCGCAGATGGCCGGGATCGACATTCCGGTCACCAATATGGAGCACCACTACCTCGTCACCGATCCGATCCCCGCGTTTCAGGAGCGCGACGAGGAAATGCCGGTGATGCGCTGCTCGCACGTTTCGGGCTACATGCGCCAGGAACAGAAGAGCGGGCTGATCGGGGTCTATGAAGGCACTGGTTTGGCCGAAGCCTGGGCCCCGCGCGGGGGCCAACCCGAATGGCATTCGACCAGCGAACTGTTCCCCGACGATCTCGACCGGATTTCCAAGTGGCTCGAACGCGCGATCGAGCGGATTCCGGTGTTTGGCGAAGTCGGTATCCGGCGGGTGGTCAACGGCGCGATCCCGCATACCCCCGATGGCGGCCCGCTGCTGGGACCGGCTGCTGGCCTCACCAATTTCTGGCACTGCTGCGGAACAAGCTTTGGCATCGCGCAGGGCGGCGGTGCGGGCAAATATATGGCGCAATGGATGGTCCACGGCGATGCCGAGATCAACATGGTTGAATTCGACCCGCGCCGATACGGCCCCTATGCCGACGAGCAATACAGCCGCGACATGGTGTTCCTCGACTACCGGATGACCTTCACCACCCGCCTGCCGGGTGAAGAAGAGCCCGATGGTCGGCCCAAAAAGATCAGCCCGCTGTACGAAAAGCTCAAGGCCAAGGGCGCGGTCTATGCCCCAACCTATGGCTGGGAGCGGCCCAAATGGTTCAGCCTCGACGGGCGCGAGGAAGAGGGCGGCTACCACCGCACCAATGTGTTCGACCTGGTTGCAGCCGAATGTCAGGCGGTGGCCAAGGGCGTGGGCGTTCTCGACCTCTCAGGCTTTACCAAGTATGAGGTCAAAGGTATTGATGCAGAAGCCTATTTAAACCGCTTGTGTGCCAACCGCATGCCGCTCAAACAGGGCGGGATCGCGCTGGTTCACATGCTGTCGGAAGGCGGCAAGATCCAGGGCGAAATGACCGTCACAAGGCTGGCGGACGATCACTTCTACTGCCTTTCCGCCGCTGCTGCCGAGCAGCGCGACTGGGACTGGCTGGTGCAGCACCAGCTGCCCGGCGAGCAGATTGAGCTCAGCAATGTCACCATGGACCGCGGCGTGCTGGTGACGAACGGTCCGCGCAGCCGCGATGTTCTCGCCAAGGTCACCGATGCCGATCTGTCAAACGAAGCCTTCCGCTGGCTGAGCGGGCAGGAAATCACGATCGCCGGGTGCCCGGTGCGCGCGCTGCGGGTGTCCTACGCCGGGGAACTGGGCTGGGAACTGCACCCGCTGAACGGCGATCTGGTCACCATCTACGACGCGATCTGGGCGGCCGGCGAAGAGTTCGGGATTGTCGATTACGGGCTCTATGCCTCCAACGCGATGCGGATGGAGAAGGGCTACAAGGCCTGGGGCAGCGAACTGACCAACGAGCTGACCATGATCGAAGCCGATCTGCCGCGCTTCATCCAGTTCAAGAAGGACAGCTTTACCGGCAAGCAAGCGACGCTGGATGCTCCGGTGCGCTTCAAGATCGTCTATGGCGAAGTCGATGCCGCCAATGTCGATCCGCGCGGCACCGAGCCGTGCCTGGTCGGCAAGGAATGCATCGGGCTCGTCACCTCGGGCGGCTATGGCCACCGGACGGCCAAGAGCCTGTTCTTCGCCTGCGTGTCGGGCGACTATGCGGTGCCTGGATCGACCTTTGAGATCGAGCTGCAGGGCGAACGCCGCCCGGCCACGGTGCTGGGTGAACCGGCCTATGACGCTGACAATTCGCTGATGAAGGCCTGAGCCGATGGTAGACCTTCCCAGCCGCGCCCGCGTGGTCATCGTTGGCGGCGGCGTGATCGGCACCTCGATCGCCTATCACCTGACCAAAATCGGCTGGCAGGACGTGGTGCTGTGCGAGCGCAAGCAGCTGACCTGCGGCACCACCTGGCACGCCGCCGGGCTGGTCGGTCAGCTCAGGCCATCGATCAACATGACCCAGCTCGCTAAATATACCGGCGAACTCTACCGCACCCTTGAGGCAGAAACCGGGCAGGCGACCGGATACCGCCAGTGCGGCTCGATCTCGATGGCGACCAACCACGAGCGCTTCGAGGAACTGAAGCGCAGCGCCTCGATGGCGAAGGTGTTCGACCTGCCGGTCAACGTGGTCACGCCCGAAGAAATCAAGGCGATGGCTCCGATCCTTGAGGTTGGAGACCTTGTCGGCGGCATTCATATCCCTTCGGACGGCTACGCCAATGCCGTCGATATTACCCAGGCGCTGGCCAAGGGCGCGCGCGCGGGCGGGGCGAAGATTGTCGAGAACTGCAAGGTCACCCGGATCCGTCACGACGGGGAACGGATCACCGGGGTCGATACCGAGCATGGCTCGATCGATGCCGATTACGTCGTGCTGGCCGGGGGCATGTGGACCCGCGATCTGGGTGCGAGCATCGGCGTTGCCGTGCCGCTGCATGCCTGCGAGCACTATTACGTGATGTTTGAAGGCGTGGCCGGGATCGATCCCAGCCTGCCGGTGCTGCGCGACTACGACCATTGCGGCTATTACAAGTACGATGCCGGCAAACTGCTAGTCGGCGCGTTTGAGCCCAATGCCCGCCCCTGGGGGATGGAGGGGATTTCCGAGGACTTCTGCTTCGACGAGATCGCGGGAAGCTTCGAACATTTCGAACCGCTGCTGATGGATGCAATGAAGCGCGTTCCCGCGCTGGAGAATGCGGGCATCCAGAAGTTCTTCTGCGGGCCCGAAAGCTTCACTCCCGATGTGCGCTATCACATCGGCGAGGCGCCCGAACTGAAGGGCTGTTTCGTCGCCGCCGGGCTCAATTCGATCGGACTGCAATCGGCCGGCGGGGTCGGCAAGGTCATGGCTGAGTGGATACGCGACGGCAAATCGCCGGCCGACCTATGGACCGTCGACGTGCGCCGCAACATGCCGTTCCAGATCAACCGCAAGTACCTTCAGGAACGTGTTGGCGAGAGCCTGGGGCTGCTTTACGCGACGCACTATCCCTTCAAGCAGTACGAAACCGCGCGCGGCGTTCGTAAGTCGGTGATTCACGATCGCCTGGCCGCGCAGGGTGCCTGCTTTGGCGAGGCTTTCGGCTGGGAGCGCGCGAACTGGTATGGTGAATCAGGAAGTGCGCCAAAGTACGAATACTCTTATGGCCGCCAGAACTGGTTCGAGAATACTGCGGCTGAATGCCAGGCGGTGCGCGAGGCAGTGGGGATCTTCGATCAATCGAGCTTCGCCAAGTTCCGTCTCGAAGGCCGTGATGCCTGCGCGGTGCTGGGTCGGGTCTGCGCCAACGAGGTCGATGTCGAGCCCGGGCGGATGGTCTATACCCAGTGGCTCAACGACCACGGCGGGATCGAGGCCGACCTGACAGTCACCCGCCTGACCCGCGATTCCTATCTGATTGTCGGCGGGGCCGAGACCCAGACCAAGGACTTTGCCTGGCTGAAAGGCCACATCCCGGCCGATGCCCATGCGGTGCTGACCGATGTCACTTCGGGGATGGGTGTCCTTTCGATCATGGGACCCAATTCGCGTGCCTTGCTGCAAAGCCTGACGCCGGACGATCTGTCGAACGCTGGCTTCGCATTCGCAACCAGCCGCGAGATCGAGCTGGGCTATGGGATCGTTCGGGCCAACCGGATCACTTTCGTTGGCGAGCTGGGCTGGGAGCTTTACGTGCCCAGTGAGTTCATGGCCGGGGTCTATGACGCGATCGTTGCGGCGGGCGGCGAGTTCGGGCTGAAGCACTGCGGGTACCATGCGCTCAATGCCATGCGGATGGAGAAGGCCTATCGCCACTGGGGCCACGATGTGACCGACGAGGATACGCCGTATGAGGCCGGGCTGGGCTTCGCGGTGAAGCTCGACAAGCCGGGCGGTTTCATCGGGCAGGAGGCGCTGCGCCGCCAAAAGGCCGAAGGGGTCAAGCAGAAGCTGGTCCAGTTCCTGCTGAAAGACCCCGCGCCGATGCTCTACCACAACGAGCCGATCTGGCAGGGTGACCGGATCGCCGGCTACATCCGTTCGGGCATGTATTGCCACACGCTGGGCGGCGCGGGCGGGCTAGGCTATGTCACCGCCGTCGATGGCGGAGTGGTCGGGCCGATCGAGGCCGATGACTATGAAATCGAAGTTGCCGGGGTGCGCTATCCGGCTCTGGCTTCGCTGAAGCCGCTTTACGATCCCTCCAATGGAAGAATTCGATGCTGATGAACCGCAATGGCCTGATCCGCGATCTGCTGGCGCAGACGCGGGAAGGCTACAGCCTGCCGCAAGCCTTCTACACCAGCGACGAAGTCTTCACTGCCGACATCGACCAGATCATCAGCCGCAAGTGGCTGGTGGCCGGGCATCTCTCGCAAATCCCGAACAAGGGCGACTACTTCCTGTTCAAGGTCGGCAAGGAGCAGATCCTGGTCGTGCGTGAAAACGCGGATAGCGTGCGCGCGTTCTACAACGTCTGCCGCCACCGCGGATCGACGCTATGCTCTGCCGAAAGTGGCAATGCCCGCGTGCTGGTCTGCCCCTATCATGCCTGGAGCTTCAATCTCGACGGATCGCTGCTCTCCGCACGGCTGATGCCCGAGGATTTCGTCAGGGCCGAAAACGGTCTGCACTCTTGCCACGTGCGGGTGTTCCACGGGCTGATCTTCGTCAACCTGAGCGAGGACGAGCCCGACGATTTCGATACCACTTTCGGCGAGCTTGACGCGATCCTCGACTACCACGGATTCGACGGCGCCAAGGTGGCGCATGTCGGACGCTATCCGACCGCCGCGAACTGGAAGCTGGTGGTCGAGAATTTCCTCGAATGCTATCACTGCACTCCGGCGCACCCCGAATTCTGCTCGATGCACCCGCCCGAGGCGTTGCTGGCGGTTGGCGGCGGACCCAGCTCGGGCCCGGCCGAGGCGGTGGAGAAATATACCCCGGTGCTGGAAGCCTGGAAAGCGCATGCCGAAGCACTGGGGCGTCCGGTCTATTCGATCGACGATGGTGCCGAAAGTACGCATCTGCGCGCGATGATCCAGCGAACGATCCGCGAAGGTTTCCTGACCGAAACGCAGGATGGCCAGCCGGCCTCCAGCCTGATGGGCAAACGCACCGAATGGGACCTGGGCCGGATGCATGTGAGCTTCAGCCCGTTCAGCCACATCGTCGCCGACAGCGATTTTGCGATGCTGTTCCGGTTTACCCCGCGGGGACCGATGCAAACCGATGTCGATGTGACCTGGCTGGTTGACGGCGCGGCGGCGGACTACGATGTTGAGAAGATGACCTGGGGCTGGCACACCACAACCATGCAGGACAAGCAGATCACCGAGGACAACCAGGCCGGGATCATGTCGAGCCGCTATCAGCCCGGGCGCTACTCCACCCAGGAACGCGCTCTGGTGACCTTCCAGCAATGGTACCTGAGACACCATGACCACGCCTGACCCGATTCCAGCCACGATGCGCGCCATGGTCCTCACCGGGTTTGGCGGGTTCGACATGCTGGAATACCGGATCGACGTGCCGGTGCCCCGGCCCGGGCCGGGCGAGGTGCTGGTCAAGGTCGGCGCGGCGGGGGTCAACAACACCGATATCAACACCCGGATCGGGTGGTACTCTCCGGCCGTCGAGGGTTCGACCGCGGCCGGCGGGGCCAGCGGGTTCGAGGAAACTGCAGGCGAAGGCTGGAGCGGCGAACAGTTCACTTTCCCGCGGATCCAGGGAATCGACGCGGCCGGACGGATTGTCGCGGTGGGCGAGGGGGTTAGTCCCGAACGGATCGGCGAGCGGGTGCTGGTCGAACCGGCCTTGCGCCGGGAGGATGGCGGGGTCGACTTTTTCGGGTCGGAACGCGATGGGGCCTTTGCCGAATATGCCGTGGCGCCTTCGGTCCACGCCTATGCCATTGTATCGGACTTGTCGGACGTCGAGCTGGCCTCGTTCCCTTGTGCCTATTCCACTGCCGAGAACCTGCTTGACCGCAGCCGTGTCGCTGAGGGCGAGCGGGTGCTGGTTACCGGTGCTTCGGGCGGGGTCGGATCGGCGGCTGTGCAGCTGGCACGGCGTCGCGGGGCATTTGTGACCGCGCTGGCCGGGACTTCCAAGCACCGCGCGGTTGAGGACTTGGGTGCCGACGAAGTGCTCGACCGGCATGCGCCGCTCGAGAACGACCATTTCGACGCGGTGATCGATGTGGTCGGCGGCCCCGGGTTTGGCAGCCTGCTCGGCGCGCTGAAACCGGGCGGGCGCTATGCGGTATCCGGGGCAATCGCGGGGCCGGTGGTCGATCTCGACCTGCGTACGCTCTACCTCAAGGACCTGACGCTTTTTGGCTGCACTGCACTGGACGAAGGGGTCTTCGCCAATCTGGTCGGCCATATCGAGCGCGGTGAGGTGAGGCCCCTGGTCTGCGCCACTTTCCCGCTCGAACGGATCGAGGCGGCGCAGCGGGTGTTTCTGGAAAAGCGCCACGTCGGCAAGATCGTGCTGACCGTCGATCCGGCGGCCTGACAGAGCTTATCCAAACCATTAGAAAGCGCCATAACGCGCGCCAACGTTGTCGGCGCACCCCTTGCGCTGGCATGGGATCAGTTCGGATCAATACAGGCAGGCATTTGCGATGAAATCGACGGCACGGGTGGTGGTAATCGGCGGCGGTGTGGTGGGGGTATCGACCCTGTACCATCTGGCCAAGATGGGCTGGAGCGATTGCGTCCTGATCGAGCGCAAGGAGCTGACCAGCGGCAGCACCTGGCACGCGGCGGGGCTGCTGCCCTTGTTCAACCTCAGCTACTCGGTCGGCAAGCTGCACCAGTATTCGGTCGATTTCTATCCCAGCCTTGAGGCGGAGACCGAGCTCAATGTCGGCTTCTCCCAGGTCAGCAACATCCGTCTGGCGCGGACCGAAGACCGGTTCGACGAGTACAAGTACTATGCCGGTGTCGCGAAAACGATTGGCGTCGAAGTCAACTTTCTCACCCCCGACCAGGTCAAGGAGATCTGGCCGCTGTGCAATGTTGACGGGATCATCGGCGCGATCCAGCATCCGGCCGATGGCTATATCCAGCCCGCCGACCTGACCCAGGCCTTGGCCAAGGGTGCCCGCCAACGCGGCGCAACGATCGAGCGCAACACTACTGTCACCGGGATTACCCAGAAAGCCAACGACGAATGGGTGGTATCGACCGACAAGGGTGACATCACGTGCGAACACGTGGTCTCGGCCACCGGCAACTTCGCCCGCCAGACCGGCCGGATGGTCGGGCTCGACATTCCGGTGATCCCGGTCGAGCACCAGTACATCGTCACCGACCAGCATCCCGCGATCATGGAACGCCGCGCGCAGGGGTTGCCCGAGATGGGCGTGCTGCGCGAAAGCGATTCCAGCTGGTACATGCGCGAGGAAGCCGGCGGGCTGTTGCTCGGCCCCTACGAAGTGGGCGCGCCGGCCTGCTACGTCGATGGCCCGGCGGCCAACAGCGAATACGAGCTGTTCCCCGATGCGCTCGACCGGCTGATGCCCTACATCGAAAC
>JANPMA010000113.1:0-9538 GCA_031422595.1 Novosphingobium sp.
ACCCCAAACCTGCTTTTTTTTTTACCCACTCCCCCGCCCCGGGGGGGGTTTGGGTGGGGTTGGGGGCCTCGACGCCAGCGAGGACGCGGGGCCTGTCGGCCTCGCTCCCCCACCCGTGATGAGAGGCACGTGACTCTCATCACCCCCTCCCCGCTAGGGAGGGGGATTTAAAAGCCGATTCAATCAAATACGGTACGGTCCTAGGCGGCTTCGCTCAGCAGCGCCGGGGCCAGCGCAGGCCGGACCAGACGCACCTGCCTGAGCGGCAGCGCAACAACCGTCCCGTCGTTCCACGAAACCACCGTCTCGGTGATGGTAAAGCGCATTTCACGCGTTAGGGGAGTGGCCGCCAGCTCCTCCCGCACCGCCCTGAACGCCGGAACCGCAGCGCGAACCATCTGCGCCAGCAGAGCCAGCGAAGAGACCATCACGACACCCAAAAGACCTACGAACTCCGCGCCCATCATCGCCCAAACCCTTCACTTGCGCCCTGTGGAAGGGCTTGTGGAAAACCTGTGGAGCGGTTAGGAAGAGTTCCTGTTCCGTTCCAATGTGGCTTGTGTTCCCTATTTGTTCTGGTGTGTCAAGCGGGAAAACTGGCTGATCATCGCGACGGCTTTACCTTCCAGCCATCCGCGCGCGCAGCTTGTTCTGCCGATGAATCGAGCGCAGGCCCGTCAGCCATCTCTTGTGCCGCAGCCATGATTGCCGCGTCGGCACTTCCCGCCTGGCGGAACTGGGTGGAAGATTGACTAGCTGCCGCGCCGCTCATTTTGAGTTTCCAGCCGCGATCGTCGCGGCAGGCAATCCCGCTGCCGGCATTACCGGTAAAGCCTCGACAGGCCTGACCGCTGTTGTCGCGGAAACTGACCAGCAGCTTGGTGCCATCGGGTGCAGTCTGGCCCGATAAGGTATCATCGAGAACCATCGCGAATTGGGTCCCGGCATAGTCGGCAGGCTGAGCATTGCGCCCGACCACCAGCACAACCAGCGCGAGCGACGCAGCGACAGCCAGGCCGCCACCAAAGCGGATTTCCTGGCGTTGCCAGAACTTCTGGCGCGCGGACCTTGCATCGCCCAGGTTAACCACCTTGGCGGCGTCTTCGATCAATCCGCTTAGCTGCTCGGGAACCGGCTGGGCCAGGACTGGATCGAACCTGGCGGCCAAGATGGCGCGAAGCTGGGTCACCTGCTCCAGTTCACTGGCCAGGGCAGGGTCAGCCTCAACCGCGCGGCGCACGCGTGCTGCGGTCATCTCGTCAAGTTCTCCGTCGGCAAAGGCGGCTAGCTGTTCGGAAGTGATCGTCATGACGCTTCTCCCAGCACTGCCATCAGCGCGCTGCGCCCGCGCAACAGCCGCGAAGTCAGCGTGCCGATCGGGCAGCCGATAATGTCTGCTGCTTCGGCGTATTTGTAGCCTTCGACCAGCACCAGCAAGACCGCTTCGCGCTGTTCGTCGGGCAGGGTCTGCAAGGCGCGATCGACCATCGTCAATTCGACCTGCGTTTCCTGATCGCCCATGGTACCGACACCCATGCCGGCTTCCTCTTCCACGAAAGTCTTGTCACGGCGGGTACGGGCCCGGGCGGTGTCGATCCAGATATTACGCATGATCCGATACATCCAGCTATCGAGCCTGGTCCCCTCCTGCCATTGCTGGCGCGAGACAAGCGCACGCTCTATTGCGGCCTGGCACAGATCGTCAGCATCAGCCGGGTTGCGCGCCAGGCCCGCCGCAAATCGGCGCAGCCTGGGAAGCAAGGTGGTAAGCCCGGTCAGGAACGCATCGTTCTGCATCAGTGCCTGTTCGTGGATGAAACGAGCCACCTCGGACGTTTCATCCATCGTTAAGCAAAATTATTGTGAGGACCAATCGTGACATCGCGCTCATCCACCATTTTCGCGGCAATCGTGCTGATCTGTGCCGGTCCATCGCAGGCGCAGCTCGGCCTGCCGGTTCCGGCTGTCGGCGGATTGCCGGCGCTACCCAATGCAGGCCCGCTGGCGGACACGCTCGCCGGTCAGGCTGGTGCGTTGCTTGATCGCCCCTTGCGCGAAGTAGCAGGTGTGCTGCGGCAAGCGAGGCTGGACCGCCTTGACACCCTGGTCCGCAACAATCGCCAGACGATCGAACGCGATCTGGACGGAGCACCAGCCAGACGCGGAGTCGTGTTGCTGATCGATGCCGATAGGGCAGTGCTGGAAAAGGTTGCCGTGCTTGGGTTCATACCCGGCAAGCCCGAACAAATCGATGGCCTCGACATGAGCGTCAGCCCGTTCACCTTGCCGCCAGGTATGTCGCTGGCCCAGGCGCAAAAGCTGCTCCGCCAGAAAGTCCCTGAAGCTAACGCCACCAGCGACCAGCTCTATTTTAAGGGCGGGGGCAGGGGGGCACCGGCTGGTGGTCCAGACAAAAACAGCGCAGCGACAGTCGATACGCCGATCGGGTTCATCGATGGAGCGCCCGCTCACCCCGTTACCGCAGTCAAGGGCTTCGCCAAAGGGGCACCTTTTGCCAGCGACCACGGCAGCGCGGTTGCGGCGCTTGCTTATAGTGTCGGCGCGCGTCGGATCCTGGTCGCTGATGTCTATGGCAACGATCCGGCAGGCGGCAATGCGCTGGCCATCGTGCAAGGCATGGGCTGGCTGATCGGGCGGGGGGCCAAGGTCATTTCGATCAGTCTGGTCGGGCCGCGCAGCCCTTTGCTTGAGCGTGCAGTCGCATCGGCGCAAGCGCGCGGCACAGTGATCGTTGCCGGGGTTGGAAACGATGGACCGGCCGCACCGCCTTCTTATCCTGCTTCCTTCAAAGGCGTTCTGGCGATCACAGCCGTCGACAGGCGCAACCGCCCATTAATTGAGGCTGGTCGGGCATTGCACCTCGATTATGCAGCACCTGGGGCAGATATTCGAGCGCTTGACCGGAGGGGCCGGCTGGTCCCGGTCCGGGGAACTTCGTTTGCCGCGCCGCTGGTTGCGGTGCGCGCTGCTGCAGCGCTCGATCGGGGCGTCAAGCAAAGTGGAATGGTGGCCGCGCTCGACGCGGAGGCAAAGCCAATTTCGTCACGGCGTCCTGACCCGCAATCAGGCCGCGGCCTGCTGTGCGGAGCCTGCCGATAATTTTTTCGATCGGCTGAAGTAAAGTCGGGAGACCCTTCGTTGTCACATCGAGCGACCGACTTCTTCGGCTCGCCACCGAACAATGAGGAACCTGATCATGAAAACCATCCTTATCACCAGTGCCGCCACGCTGATTGCGATTGCTGCTCCGGCCCAGGCCCAGTTGCTGGGCGGCGGCGGCATGCTTGGCGGCTCGCCGGTGCCTTCACTGCCGGCCCTGCCTTCGCTGCCTGCGACCGTTCAGACAACGCCGGTTGGTACTGTCACCAACGCCACCGCCGGTGGCACTGGTAGCGCGACTGCCGGCAAGTCGGTCGATGCCCGCAACGGCAAGGCCAACGCCAACGGTTCGGCCAGCGGCTCTGCCAATGGCAGCCTGACCCAGGCGATCGATACGCCGGTCAATTCCGCCACCGCCGGTCTGACCGGTTCGGCCAACGGCTCGGGCTCGGCCAATGCCGACGCTCAGCTGATCGGCACCGACGCGGTCGGCTCGGTTGTGAAACAGACCCGCGATACCGCTGGCAATACGGTCACCACCTATCGCGACAAGGCCGGACACCTGGTAACCACCACCCGCGATCGCGCCGGCAATTTGCTGGCGATCACCGGGCAAACTTCGGGCTCGGCCCAGGGTAGTGCCGCGGGTTCGGGCAGCGGCGCATTCAGCGGGCTGGGCCAGAACCTGGCGCTGGCTGGCAGCGCGGCTGCCGATGCCGCCGGTACCTTCGATGTCAAGCCGGGAACCAGCCTGTTCGACCTGCAGGGTGAGAAGATCGGCAAGGTGCGCGAAGTGTTCGCCGACGGTGCGGGCCGCGTGAAGGGCATGCTGGTCAAGACCGACGACGGTACCGCGCTGCTTCCGGCTGGCGCCTTTGCCGCCAATGGCGAAAACCTGGTGACCACGCTCAGCCAGTCGCAGATCGCGGCGACTGGGGCCGGTCAGGCTGACGGTACGGCCGATGCTTCGACGATGGGGGTCTTCAATGGCTTGCCGCGCAACCTGGCGCTCGCCGGTTCGGCCGCAGGCAATGCCGCTGGCAGCTTCGATGTGAAGCCCGGCACCCAGCTGTTCGACATGACCGGTGAGAAGATCGGCAAGGTCAAGGGCGTGGTTGCCGATAGCACGGGCCGGGTTCAGGCGCTGGTGGTCAAGGTCAAGGACTCGACCGCGACGCTGCCCGCCACCAATTTCGCTGCCAATGGCGACGTGCTCGTGACCGTAATGTCGCAGACCCAGGTCGCGACAGCTGCTAGCCAGCAGGCCGCCGGTTCCACCGCCAAGACCAATTAAGGACTCAGAGCTACCTTCCAGGAGCCTCCTCCCTCCCGCCTCCCCCGCATGGCTCCTGCTGCGCCCGGACCCCGCAAAGGTCCGGGCGCCTTTTTTTGTGTTGGTGTGAGGCCAGATTCGAACTCCGCCAAGTGGCACAGACTATTTTGCAAAATGCTGAAATAAATGAAGTAAATTCCTGAAACCGATCGTTTTCGAAATGGGCAAGACAGGGAACCAGAGTGAGTTCCTGATGCCGACCCGAAACGAAAGGAATAGACATGAGGTGGTTTGGATTGGCAGCTCTCGGGCTGGCAGCATGCAGCAGCAACGCCCTTGCGGCGAGCGGCAACGATCAGTCGGCGGCGGTGCAGGCCGCCGGCAACGATGCACCCGTGCAGGCCGATAGCAGCAGCTTCGAATTTTCGACCGGATTCGACTATTCGGTCGGCAAATATGGCGCAGCGGTCGATACTTCGGTCAAGAGCGCACCGATCGAGGCCAAGGCCCAGCTTGGTCGGCTGCGGCTGCAGGCATCGTTGCCATATGTGTGGATCAAAGGGCCGGGTCAAATCGTCGGCGGTGCCGTGGTGGGGTCGAACGATCCCTCGGCGATTGCCAGCCGGGATGGTCTGGGCGATCTCAGCCTTGGCGCGGCCTATCGGCTGACCAACGAAAGCGGTGCTTTGCCGGCGATTGAACTGGGCGGCACGACAAAGCTGCCTACCGCCGACCGGACAATCGGTACCGGCAAGGCCGACTACGGCGTTAACGTCGCGATGTTCAAATCGGTCGGCCCAAGCGCAACTTTGTTCGGATCAGTCGGCTATTCATGGCTGGGCAGCCCTTCTGCTTACCGGCTCAATAGCGGGGTAACTGCATACGGCGGGATCAACATTCGTCCCGATGCGGCGATCAGTCTTGGCGCCAGCGCGTCGTATCGCGAACCGGTTGCCGACGGACTGCAGGGCCAGGCCGCAGTTTCGCCTTACGTGACCTATCGGGTCAGCCGGCAGCTTGGCTTGACCGGATATACCTCGGTCGGTCTTAACAGCGCGAGCCCGCGAGTTGGTGCCGGAGTTCGGCTGACCCTGTTCCAGTAACAACCTTGGCTGAGGAACTTCGACAGCACCTCGCGGCCGCCAATCCGCAGGGTGCTGTCAGGTTCGGAAGACTGTGCCCCCCACCCCCATTTTCCTACATCCCCGCCGCCTGCTACGTTCGCATCGGCTCTTTGCAACGTGAATTCCATCATGCCCGCGCGTTCCTATGGACGGAATGGCGCGCTGCGAATGTATTTTATCAACTAAACCCCGAGGCCACGCTGCGACTCGGGGCAAATTAGCTCTGGATTCCGCCATCGAACCCGGCTAAGGGCGCGCGGCCTGCGGGATTTCCTCGGGGGCAAATCCACATGGGAAGCGCCACATACCGGTGCCATGAGCGGGGTCTCCGCCTGGTTCCAGCTTCCCAGAGGTCTAACCGGAAGGAATTATCTTATGGCGGCTCCTGTCGTCTCCATGCAGCAATTGATCGAGGCCGGCGCGCACTTCGGCCACCAGACCCACCGCTGGAACCCGCGGATGAAGCCGTACATCTTCGGCGCCCGCAACGGCATCCACATTCTTGACCTGTCGCAGACCGTGCCGCTGTTTGCGCGCGCTCTCGAATTCGTCGACGCCACCGTGCGGGCAGGCGGCAAGGTGCTGTTCGTCGGCACCAAGCGCCAGGCGCAGGAGCCGATCGCCCAGGCCGCGCGCCAGTGCGGCCAGCACTTCGTCAACCACCGCTGGCTGGGCGGGATGCTGACCAACTGGAAGACCATCTCGGGCTCGATCAAGCGCCTGAAGGCTCTCGACGAGCAGCTGTCGGGCGACATCGTCGGCCTGACCAAGAAGGAAGTGCTGCAGCTGACCCGCGAACGCGACAAGCTCGAGCTCTCGCTCGGCGGGATCCGCGACATGGGCGGCATCCCCGACGTGATGTTCGTGATCGACGCCAACAAGGAAGAGCTGGCGATCAAGGAAGCCAACGTGCTGGGGATCCCGGTCGTCGCGATCCTCGATTCGAACGTCTCGCCCGATGGCATCTCGTTCCCGGTTCCGGCCAATGACGACGCCAGCCGCGCGATCCGCCTCTATGTCGATGCGATCGCCGCTGCCGCCACCAAGGGCCGCCAGGACGGCGTGGTCGATTCGGGCGTCGATGTCGGCGCGCTGGAAGTGGCTCCGGTTGAAGACGTGGTGGTCGAAGTGGCTGTCGAGGAACCGGCTGTCGAAGAACCGGCTGTCGAGGAACCGGCTGCCGCTGTCGAAGAACCGGCTGGTGAAGAACCGGCTGCTGAAACACCGGCAGGTGAAGAGGCTCCGGCCGAAGCAGTTGCCGCTGAAGCAGTGGTTGCCGAAGAAGCAGTCGCTGAAGAAGCAGTCGCTGAAGAAGCGCCTGCCGCCGCTGAAGAAGCAGTTGCCGAAGAAGTGGCCGCTGAAGAACCCGCGACCGAAGCCTGAGGCGTCGTCCCGGGCTTGACCCGGGACCGCTGACCGCCTTGCGCTGCCTCGCCAGCGATCCCCGCTTTCGCGGGGATGACGAATAGAATCAAAGGACTATGACAATGGCTTACACTGCCACTGACGTGAAGAACCTGCGCGAGCGCACCGGCGCCGGGATGATGGATTGCAAGAAGGCGATGGAGGAAACCGCTGGCGATATGGAAGCCGCGGTCGACCTGCTGCGCGCCAAGGGCCTCGCCGCCGTCGCCAAGAAAAGCAGCCGTACCGCGGCCGAGGGTCTGGTCGGCGTTGCCGTCTCGGGCACCAAGGGCGTTGCGGTCGAGGTCAATTCGGAAACCGATTTCGTCGCCAAGAACGACCAGTTCCAGGACTTCGTGCGCAAGACCACCGAAGTCGCGCTGAATGCGGCTGCGGACGATGTCGAAGCGCTGAAAGCTGCGGCCTATCCGGGCGGCGGCACCGTGGCCGACACGCTGACCCAGAACGTTGCGACCATCGGTGAGAACCAGCAGGTCCGCCGGATGAAGACCGTTGCGGTCTCCAGCGGGCTGGTCGTGCCCTACATGCACAACGCCGCCGCGCCGATGCTCGGCAAGATCGGCGTGCTGGTCGCGCTGGAAAGCGATGCCGGCGCCGATGTGCTCGAGCCGCTGGGCAAGCAGATCGCGATGCACATCGCCGCCGCTTTCCCGCTGGCACTCAACGCCGACGGCCTCGACGCCGAAATGATCGCGCGCGAACGCAAGATCGCCGGTGAAAAGGCTGCGGAAAGCGGCAAGCCCGCCGAAGTCCAGGCCAAGATGGTCGACGGCGCGGTGGCCAAGTTCGCCAAGGACAACGCGCTGCTCAGCCAGCTGTTCGTGATGGACAACAAGACCCCGGTCGCGCAGGTCGTCGAAGCCGCGGGCAAGGCCGCTGGGACCAGGATCGTGCTCACGGACTACGTCCGCTTCCAGCTGGGCGAGGGCATCGAGAAGGTCGAAACCGACTTTGCGGCCGAAGTCGCCGCGGCTGCCGGATTGAACTAATCGTCGTCCCGGGCTCGACCCGGGACCGCTGGCCGCCACGCCGCTATCTTGCGTGCTGGAGCCACCGATCCCCGCATTCGCGGGGATGACGTCAGAAAGGGGCGCGGGCTGAAAGGTCCACGCCCTTTTCGCATGAATTATCCGTGCGGTTCTTGGCATCGCCAGCGCACCGGTATAAGGCCGCTCAAACCTTTCGAGAGCGATGCAACACCCCATGTCCAAGCCCGCCTACAAACGCATCCTGCTCAAGCTTTCCGGCGAAGTGCTGATGGGTAACCAGCAGTTCGGGATCGATCCCGAATTCGTCGCCGAATTGGCCAAGGAAGTGAAAGCCGCGCAGGAAACCGGGCTGGAGATCTGCCTGGTGATCGGCGGCGGCAACATCTTCCGCGGAATGGCCGGGGCCGCCAAGGGAATGGACCGCGCGCAGGCCGACTACATGGGCATGCTGGCCACGGTGATGAATGCGCTGGCGATGCAGAATGCGCTGGAGCAGCAGGGCGTCCACACCCGGGTGCAAAGCGCCCTGCAAATGGACCAGGTCTGCGAACCGGTGATCCGCCGCCGCGCCGAACGGCACCTCGAAAAGGGCCGGGTGGTGATCTTCGCCGCCGGGGTTGGCGCACCCTATTTCACCACCGACAGCGGCGCCGCCTTGCGCGCGGCCGAAATGCAGTGCGATGCGCTCTTGAAGGGCACCAGCGTCGATGGGGTCTATGACAGCGATCCGAAGACCAATCCCAACGCAAAGCGTTACGATTCCGTAGATTACGATACAGTTCTCGCAAAAAACCTGAAAGTCATGGACGCCAGCGCAGTGGCGCTGTGCCGTGACAACAATATCCCGATCGTCGTTTTCTCGATCCGCGAAAAGGGCAACCTCGCCCGGGTGCTCGCGGGCGGGGGCACTCAGACAATTGTGAAGAAGGAAGCCTGACATGGCCAAATATGACAAGGCCGACCTCGAACGCCGGATGAAGGGCGCCATTGAATCGCTGCGCAGCGATCTGGGCGGCCTGCGCACGGGCCGCGCCAACACCGGCTTGCTCGATCCGATCATGGTCGAGGTCTATGGCAGCCAGATGCCGCTGAACCAGGTCGCGACCGTCTCCGCGCCCGAACCGCGGATGCTCTCGGTGCAGGTCTGGGACAAGTCGAATGTGACGCCGGTCGAAAAGGCGATCCGCTCGGCCGGGCTCGGGCTCAACCCGATCAACGATGGCAACAACATCCGCCTGCCGATCCCCGATCTGACCGAGGAACGCCGCAAGGAGCTGGCCAAGCTGGCCCATTCCTATGCCGAAAAGGGCCGCATCGCGATCCGCAATGTCCGCCGCGACGGGATGGACAACCTCAAGGCCGACGAGAACAAGAAGGAGATTTCGGAAGACGATCGCAAGCGCGGCGAGACCGAGGTTCAGAAGCTGACCGACGAGATGATCAAGGAAGCCGACACCGTCGCGGCGCAAAAGGAACAGGAAATCCTCGGCAAGTGAGGCATTTCCCGACTTCCGTTCGTGTGGAGGGGAGGGGGGAGCCCCCCCCCACATGTGTGGTCGTGGCGCGGCAACCACCGGGGGTGGGTTTGGGGCCGGGGGGGGCACAAA
>JANPMA010000114.1:0-4141 GCA_031422595.1 Novosphingobium sp.
CAAACGTGCCGATGAGATTTCTGCCGGCAACACTCCCGCGCCCGCGCCCGGCGAGGCGGCCAAGGCGGCCGTGGGCAAGCTGATCTGCGTGCTCGAACCGGCGCGCAGCCGGGTGACTGTCTCCCCGATCACCGACGTTCCGCTTGAATGGCGCGCCGACGGCTGCGTCAACTCTCGCACCCAGTACGGCCTGGCCAGCGATGGCTGGTCGCGGATCCTGGTCCCCAACGAGGACCAGACGGTAACCGTCGCGCGGTTCGATCCAGCGAGCGGCGTCTATACCACCGAGCGTTTCCTGCTCGATTTCGAAGCCATGACCAAAGCCCGTGACGAGCGCGCCAAGTTCACCCCGCCGATCTGCGGCGTCGGCGAACAAGGCGCGCGCAAACTGGGCGAGGCCCAGGCCGCAGTAAAGGCGCTGCTACCGCCGCAACCGAATGAGCGGATGGTCTATAAGTGCCGGGCGGACGCTGGGGCGGTTACCCCCCCAGCGCTTTGAACAGCATCAAGGTCAGCTGCTTGGCCAGCTCGGCGCTTTCGGGGTGGTAGTCCTTGCGCCGGTCGTAGTTGAACCCGTGCCCGGCCTCTTAGACGAACACCTGCGCGGTCGGGTGCTGCTTTTCGATCAGCTTCTCAACCGGGGCGAAATCGACCAGGCTGTCGTAGCGGGCGAAGTGGCAGATCGCGGCGCAGCGCGGGGTTTCCTCGATAAAGCGGGTGGCGATGTAGCCGCCGTAATAGCAGCTCGCCGCGTCGAGATCGGGATTGGTCTGCGCCATCCGCCAGGCGACCGAGCCGCCGAAGCAATAGCCCAGGATGAACACCGGCCCGCCGCGCTCTTTCATCCAGGCGATGACCTGCGCGGTGTCGGCCAGGCCCCGTTCCCAGTCATGCTCGTCGCGCGCGAGTTTGATTGCGCGTTCCCAGTCTGGCCCGGAATAGCCCAGCTCGCAGCCCGGCAGGACCCGCTCGAACAGCCCCGGGGCGATCACCTCATAACCATCGCCGGCATATTCATCGGCCATCTCGCGGATATGGTCGGTGACCCCGAAGATCTCGTGGACCAGCACCAGCCCTCCGCGCCGCTCGCCCTTGGGCATCGCGTGGTAGCAGGGCAGCGCATACCCATCGTCCATCGCGATCTGGATCGTTTCGGTCACCTGAATCCCCTTGTCCTCGCTGCTTCTTCGGGAAGTTCCTAGCCCCACCTTGCATCGCAGCACAATCGTTGCTAGGCGCGCCCCCGTCTCAGGGGCAGCACTGCGGTTCACGTGGTGCACCCGCCCCATCAACGCCCCGATGTGAGGAAGCGATACGCGTGGAGAATTCCAGCGGGATTACGGCCAGCTTGCAGGGGCGCTATGCATCTGCGCTTTATGATCTGGCGAACGAGAGCAAGACGGTAGCCGCAGTCGAGGCCGACCTCGATGCGCTGGGCCAGGCGATTGCCGGCTCAGCTGACCTCGCCGCGCTGATTCGCAACCCGCAGATCGCGCGCGATGCAGCCGCGGGTGCGATGGCCGGTGTCGCCAAGCTGCTGAAGCTTTCGCAGCTGACCCAGAACTTCCTTGGCGTACTCGCCGCCAATCGGCGCCTGGCCAAGCTGCCCGAGATCGTCCGCGCTTTCGCCGCGATCGCCGCCGCCGCCCGCGGCGAGGTCAAGGCCGAAGTGACCAGCGCCCACGCGCTATCGGGCGACCAGATGAAAGCGCTCGCCGCCAAGCTCAAGGCGCGCGAAGGCAAGGACGTCACGCTTACCGCCACCGTGGATCCCGCAATCCTCGGCGGCCTCGTCGTCAGGATCGGCTCGACCCAGATCGACAGTTCGATCCGCACCCGTTTGAACACTCTCGCGCAGGCGATGAAGGGCTGAAAGCCCGTATGCCAAAAGATTTGATGAAAGGCTGAATGATGGATATCCGCGCCGCTGAAATCTCGAAGGTCATCAAGGACCAGATCGCCAGCTTCGGCACCCAGGCCCAGGTCTCGGAAGTCGGCTCGGTGCTCTCGGTGGGTGACGGCATCGCCCGCATCCACGGGCTTGACCAGGTCCAGGCCGGCGAGATGGTCGAATTTGCCAACGGGGTGAAGGGCATGGCGCTCAACCTCGAGGCTGACAATGTCGGCGTGGTGATCTTCGGCTCCGACGCCGAAATCAAGGAAGGCGATGTCGTCAAGCGCACCGGCACCATCGTCGACGTGCCGGTCGGCAAGGGTCTGCTCGGCCGCGTGGTCGATGCGCTTGGCAACCCGATCGACGGCAAGGGCCCGATCAAGGACGCCGTGCGCATGCGCGTCGAGGTCAAGGCGCCCGGGATCATCCCGCGCAAGTCAGTGCACGAACCGGTCCAGACGGGCTTGAAGGCGATCGACGCGCTGGTCCCCGTGGGCCGCGGTCAGCGCGAGCTGATCATCGGTGACCGCCAGACCGGCAAGACCGCTGTCGCCATCGATACCTTCATCAACCAGAAGGAAGCCAATAAAGGCACCGACGAATCAAAGAAGCTCTATTGCATCTATGTCGCCATCGGTCAGAAGCGTTCGACGGTTGCGCAGATCGTGCGCCAGCTTGAAGAAAATGGCGCGATGGAATATACGATTGTGGTCGCTGCGACGGCTTCGGAACCAGCGCCGCTCCAGTTCTTGGCACCCTATACCGGTTGCGCAATGGGTGAGTATTTCCGCGATAACGGCATGCACGCCGTGATCGTGTATGACGATTTGTCGAAGCAGGCCGTGGCTTACCGCCAGATGTCGCTTTTGCTACGTCGCCCGCCGGGCCGTGAAGCCTATCCCGGTGACGTTTTCTATCTGCACAGTCGCTTGCTTGAGCGTGCCGCAAAGATGAACAAGGATAATGGCGGCGGATCGCTGACGGCACTCCCGATCATCGAAACGCAAGCGGGTGACGTTTCGGCCTATATCCCGACCAACGTGATTTCGATCACCGATGGCCAGATTTTCCTTGAAACCGATCTGTTCTTCCAGGGCATCCGTCCGGCGATCAACGTCGGCCTGTCGGTTAGCCGCGTCGGTTCCGCGGCGCAGACCAAGGCGATGAAGAAGGTCTCGGGCTCGATCAAGCTGGAGCTGGCGCAGTACCGCGAAATGGCAGCCTTCGCCCAGTTCGGCTCGGACCTCGACGCCTCGACCCAGAAGCTGCTCAACCGCGGCGCGCGGCTCACCGAACTGCTCAAGCAGGCCCAGTTCAGCCCGCTGCCATTCGAAGAGCAGACCGTCGCGATCTTCGCCGGCACCAACGGTTACCTCGACAGCGTCGCGGTGAACCAGGTGACCGACTATGAAAGCAAGATGCTGGCCTTCATGCGCGACAAGCATGCCGACGCGCTGACCTTGATTCGCGACAGCCGCGACTTTGGCGACGACGCCAAGAAGGCCACCGTTGCCGCGCTTGACGCATTCGCCAAGCAATACGCCTGATGAAGTAATTAGGGACAGTCCCTATTTATCGACAGCAATTGGAAATTTGGACACGCGAGGAATTCGATAAATAGGGACTGTCCCTAATTACCGGCCCCCGCCGCCCAGGAAGAAACGAATGGCCAGCCTCAAGGAACTTAAAGGTCGGATCAACTCGGTCAAATCGACCCAGAAGATCACCAAGGCCAAACAGATGGTCGCCGCGGCAAAGCTGCGCCGGGCACAGGCCAACGCCGAAGCGGCGCGGCCCTATGCCAGCCGGCTTGGCGCGGTGATGGCCAGCCTAGCGGGCAAAGTCGCCGGGATGGACGGCGCGCCAGCGCTGCTGGCCGGGACCGGAAAGGACCAGATCCACCTGCTGGTGGTCGCCAACAGCGACAAGGGCTTGTGCGGCGCGTTCAATTCGAACATCGTCAAGGCCGCGCTGGTGAAAGCCCGCGCTCTGGAGGCCGAGGGCAAGACCGTGCTGTTCTACCTGGTTGGCCGCAAGGGCCGCGCGGTGGTCCGCCGGCTCTATCCCAAAGCGGTGCTGGCCATGTTCGACACCACCGAGGTGCGTGAGCCCGGCTTTGCGGAGGCCAGCGCGATCGTCGCCGAGCTGACGGCGCTCTATGCCGATGGCAAGTTCGACGTCGCACACCTGTTCTTCGCCACTTTCAAATCGGCGCTGGTCCAGGATCCGACCGAGCAGCAGATCATT
>JANPMA010000115.1:0-5062 GCA_031422595.1 Novosphingobium sp.
TGGCCTTCAGCGCAATGGGCGAAAAGTTCCTCGACGAAATCAAGCTGGGCAAGGCTCACCCCGCACAGCCCAACATGATGAAATATGCCGGGACCGAGCTCAACAAGCGCCGCCACGAGCTGCTGATGGCGGCCGGCGGCAGCGCCGCGCTTGAATGGGAGAGCGAAAGCTCCAACCACGGCGGCAAGGCGCGTAACTGGCTGCGGACCAAGGCCAATTCGATCGAGGGCGGCACCAGCGAGGTAATGCTCAACGTGATTTCCAAACGCATCCTGGATTTGCCGGGGGCGTGACCGCATTCTCCCCTCCCGCATGCGGGTGGGGTCGGGGGTGGGCCAGTCAGCCGACGCGCACTCCTTCACAGACCCACCCCTAACCCCTCCCGCAAGCGGGAGGGGGACTGGAGAGACCGAAATGCCGCTCTATCACACCGACGACCAGGCGATGCTCGCCGATACCGCGCGCCAGTTCATGGCGGATGAAGGCAATATTGCCAAACAGCTGCGCCACTTCCGCGACATCAATTGCAAGGACGGCTTTGGCCACGCCTTGTGGAAGCAGTTCGCCGAACTGGGCTTCACCGGGATCCTGGTGGCCGAAGCCGATGGCGGGCTGGGCATGGGCCATGTTGAGGCCGGGATCGTGCTCGAAGAGGTGGGCCGCAACCTCACCCCATCGCCGTTCCTGACCAGCGCGGTCATGGCTGCAACCGCGCTGGGCGCGGCTTCGGATGAGCTCAAGGGCCGCTACCTGCCCGGCCTGCTGGCGGGTGACAGCGTCTTTGCCGTGGCGATCGACGAAGGCCCCAAGCACCGTCCCGAACGGATCGCTTGCGTGGCGACACGCGCCGGCAACGGCTTCAAGCTGACCGGTGCCAAGTGTTTCGTGGTCCAGGGTGGCAGCGCCCAGATGCTGGTGGTCGCCGCGCGCACGGCTGGCAGCGACGAAGACGATGCCGGGATCACCCTGTTCGCGGTGCCCAGGGATGCCGCCGGGCTTAGCGTGGAGAACATGCGGCTGGTGGACAGCTCGCAGGCTGCCCATGTGAAACTCGACGGCGTCCAGCTCGATGCCGATGCGGTGATTGGTGAAGTCGATGGCGGACGCGAAGTGCTGAACCGCGTGGTCCGCGCCGGCCGCGTGGGTGCGGCGGCGGAGAGCGTCGGCGTGGCCCAAGGCTCGTTCGACATGACCACCACCTACCTCAAGCAGCGCAAGCAGTTCGGCAAGCTGATCGGCGAGTTCCAGGCGCTGCAGCACCGCGCCGCGCATCTCTATTCCGAACTCGAGATTGCCCGCGCGACGGTGATCAAGGCCCAGCAGCTGCTCGATGCCAACAATGGGGCCGGCAGCGAAAAGGCCGACCTGATGGTCTCGGTCGCCAAGGCCAAGGCCGGCAAGGCGGCGAGCCTGGCGGTCAAGGAAGGGGTCCAGATGCACGGCGGGATCGGCATGACCGACGAATATGATATCGGCCTCTACATGAAACGCGATCGCGCGCTGGCCGAATTCATGGGCGAAATGTATTACCATGCCGCCCGGGTTGCGAAATTGAGCGGGTATTGAACCGTCGTCCCCGCGAAAGCGGGGACCGCTGGCCTCCCGGGCGCAAGGTCGCGTCGAGGCGGCCAGCGATCCCGGGTCAAGCCCGGGATGACGACCAGGGAGAGAGACAATGGATTTCACCAAACTGTTCAGCCTTGAAGGCAAGATCGCGCTGATTACCGGCGGCAGCCGCGGGATCGGCAAGATGCTGCTCGAAGGCTACCTCGCCGCCGGGTGCGAACGCGTTTACATCACCGCCCGCAAGAAGGCGCAGCTGGATGAAACCGTGGCCGAGTTTGAAGCGCAGTATCCCGGCAAGGTGATCGGGCTGGCGGGCGATCTCAGCCAGTCAGACGGGATTGCCCAGCTGGTGGCAGAGCTCAGCGCGCGTGAGACCCGGCTTGATGTGCTGGTCAACAATGCCGGTGCCGCCTGGGGCGGGGACTTCGAGACCTTCCCCGAAGTGGGCTGGGACAAGGTGATGGACCTCAACGTCAAGTCGCTGTTTTTTCTGACGCAAAAGCTGTTCCCGCTGCTCAAGGCGGCCGGCACGTTCGAACGGCCCGCCAAGGTGATCAACATCGCCTCGATCGACGGCCTGCGCCCCAATCCATGGGAAACCTATTCCTACCAGGCGTCAAAGGCGGCAGTGATCCATCTGACCAAGCGGATGGCCGCGCGGCTGATCAAGGACAACATCGTGGTCACCTGCATCGCCCCGGGGGCCTATCCCAGCGAGATGAACAAGGCCGCCGCCAAGAACCCCGAAGGCAGCGCCAAGGGCATTCCCTACAAGCGGATCGGCGTGGCCGAAGATATCGCCGGCGGCGCAATCTACCTCGCCAGCCGGGCGGGCGACTATGTCGTGGGCACTACCATCCCGATCGACGGCGGAATCGTGAATGCCTGGGTGCCGGAAGTGTTCAACGACCCTTCGGGGCATTGACGGAAAGCCGCCACTCCCCCAACCCGTCCGTCCTGAGCTTGTCGAAGGACTGTCCTTTTCTTCGTGCCACCTTGCAATGCCGCAAGAAGGACGATGCTTCGACAAGCTCAGCACGAACGGGGTTAGGCGGAGGAGGCAGAGGATGCGGCAGGTAAAGACACTCACCGAAGGGATCTACTTCGGTGAGGGCCCGCGCTGGCATGACGGCCGGTTGTGGTTCTCGGACTTCCATGCCCATGCGGTGAAATCGGTCTCGCTGGACGGTGACCTGCGCACCGAGCTGGAGCTTGACGATCAGCCCTCGGGCCTGGGCTGGATGCCCGATGGCTCGTTGCTGGTGGTCTCCATGCAGAAGCGCCAGGTCTGGCGGCGCTGGCCCGACGGCCGCTTTGCGATCCATGCCGATCTGGCGGGCTATTCAGCGCATCTGTGCAACGACATGGTCGTGGATAGCCAGGGCCGGGCCTATGTCGGCAACTTCGGCTTCGATCTTGACGCGGCCATGGCCGAGCGCGGCGCAGAAGGGGTCATTGCCGATCATCCCACCACCCCGATTGCGCTGGTCCAGGTCGATGGGCGCGTATCATCGGCGGCCGGGGACGAGCGGTTCAGCTTCCCCAATGGCTCGGTGATAACCCCGGATGGCAAGACCTTCATTGTCGCCGAAACCTTCGGCGGACGGCTGAGCGCGTTCGACATCGGCGCCGACGGCAGCCTGACGGGCCGCCGCGAATGGGCACCCACCTGGCCGCGGCTCCCCGATGGCATCTGCCTCGACGCGGCTGGCGCGATCTGGATCGCCAACCCGGCCGCGCCCGAATGCGCCCGGATTGCCGAAGGCGGCGAAGTGCTGGAAGTGATCGATGGGCTGGGCCAGAATTGCTATGCCTGTATGCTTGGCGGCCCGGAAGGCAAACACCTGTTCATGCTGACCGCGCCGGCCGATCCGGCCAAGGCCCCGCTGGGCAAAGTGCTGGTGGCCGAGGTGGATGCGGGTAGGGCTGGTTGGCCTTGACCGACCGCATAGGGCCGAATTGAGGAGAAGGCGTTGCCAACTGGAACGATCGACCAGAAGTCCTTCGCCTCGACCCTGCGGTCGATCGTCTTCCATCCTGCAACCGTCATCATGGGGCTTGTCTGGATTGCCGCCAACTTCGCGCTCTATTGGCTGACCGGCGGCTTCCTGCCGTTCGACATGCCGGCGCTGCAGCGCATGCCGAGTGCGCAACGGATGCTGCTGCCGACATTGGGGCTGCTCGAAGTGTTCCTGCTGATGGCGGTGGTCTGGTGGCTGACCCGCAAGCGGCCGATCCCCGATATGTCCAGCCGCGCCCCCGAACGCGCCGTGGCCGCGCGCGAGACCCTGGCCTTGCTCGGCTATGCCGCGGCCGGGCAGGTCGGGGGATGGATCCTGGGGCCGCTGCTGGGATACCGTCCGTTTGGCTTCCACATTGCCGGCACGCTGGTGGGCTGCTCGGTGCCGCCGGAGGCGGGCGAGGTGTTCGTCTGGATGAGTTACAATTTCATCGTCTTTGCGGTTGTGCCCTATCTCTGGTTCCGGCGCAGATATGCAGCGGCGAGCATGAACCTCACTTCGACCAACCGGACCAATGACCTGACCGTAATCGTGGTCATCGGGGTGATCGAAAGCCTGGTCGAATTGCTCAATGTCAGCCCGGCTTTCCTATCGCTTTCGCCAAGCCAGATGTTGCTCGGCGGCAGCGCGACTTTCGTGATCTATTTCCTCGGCACCGTCCTGCCGACGATGGTCCTGATCTATGCGATTCTGCTGCCACGCTACCTCAAGCTGACCGGTTCGCCGGTTGTGACGGTGATCCTGGGCGGGCTGACCTATGCGGCGATGCACCTGGTCGAAGGGTGGTCGATGTTCGGATCATGGCAGCTTGGCACCGCCTCGCTGCTCACGGTGTTCCTGCAGTATTTCGGGCCGGGCATGATCAAGAGCGTGCTGACGCTGCGCACCGGCAATGCCTGGGTCCACGCCTTTGGCTACCACGCCGTCGCGCCGCACCTGCTGATCGATACGCCGTTGTTCGTGAAGGTTTTTGCGATCCGTTAGGTCAATCCCGCATCAATTCCCGCACAAACCCGATCAGCCCGGTCTGGCGGGCGCGTTTCATGCGTTCGGCGTGGAGGATGGCGAGGACCTGGCTGTAGCACATTTCGACAGCGTCGTTGACCACGACATAGTCATAGCCGTCCCAGTGGCTGATTTCGGCGCGGGCGCGTTCCATCCGGGCCTGGATCACTTGCGCGCTGTCGGTCCCGCGGCCGGTCAGGCGGCGCCGCAGTTCCTCCAGGCTGGGCGGCAGGATGAACACCCGGACCACGTCCTGCTGGTCCTTCTGGTAAAGCTGCTGGGTGCCCTGCCAGTCGATATCGAACAGGTAGTCGCGGCCTTCCTTGAGCCCGCTGCGGATCTGGGCCTTGGGGGTGCCATAGGAATGGCCGAAAACCGTCGCCCATTCGTAGAACTCGTCAGCCGCGACCATCCGGTCAAACTCGGCCTGGTCGACGAAGTGGTAGTGCTCGCCATCGACCTCGCCGGGG
>JANPMA010000116.1:0-2971 GCA_031422595.1 Novosphingobium sp.
GGTCAACAATGCCGGTGCCGCCTGGGGCGGGGACTTCGAGACCTTCCCCGAAGTGGGCTGGGACAAGGTGATGGACCTCAACGTCAAGTCGCTGTTTTTCCTCACCCAAAAGCTGTTCCCGCTGCTCAAGGCGGCCGGCACTTTCGAGCGGCCCGCCAAGGTGATCAACATCGCCTCGATCGACGGCCTGCGTCCGAACCCATGGGAAACCTATTCCTACCAGGCGTCAAAGGCGGCGGTGATCCATCTGACCAAGCGGATGGCCGCGCGGCTGATCAAGGACAACATTGTCTGCACCTGCATCGCCCCGGGGGCCTATCCCAGCGAGATGAACAAGGCCGCCGCCAAGAACCCCGAAGGCAGCGCCAAGGGCATTCCCTACAAGCGGATTGGGGTGGCCGAAGATATCGCCGGCGGCGCGATCTATCTCGCCAGCCGGGCGGGCGACTATGTCGTGGGCACCACCATCCCGATCGACGGCGGGATCGTGAATGCCTGGGTGCCGGAAGTGTTCAACGACCCTTCGGGGCACTAATCGCAAACTGCCGTAACCCCAGCCCGTTCATGCTGAACTTGTCGAAGCACTGTCCTTCTTGGCGCTTGCTTAATGCCATAAAGAAAAGGACGATGCTTCGACAAGCTCAGCATGAGCGGGGTTGGGGGCTATTCCCTTGGGAGGTGGAGTCCAATGACACGACAGGTTCGCACGCTCGCGGAAGGGATCTACTTCGGCGAGGGCCCGCGCTGGCATCAGGGGCGGCTTTGGCTGTCCGACTTTTATTCCAGCCGGGTCTGCTCGGTGTCGCTCGATGGTGACATTCGTACCGAGCTCGAACTGGAAGGCCGCCCATCGGGCCTCGGCTGGATGCCCGATGGCTCGCTGCTGGTGGTGCGGATGGAACTGCGCGAGGTCTGGCGGCGCTGGCCGGATGGACGGTTTGAGCGGCATGCCGATCTGACCGGCCACTCCGCGTTCCTCTGCAATGACATGGTCGTGGATAGAGCGGGCCGAGCCTACGTGGGCAACTTCGGGTTCGATCTCGACGCCGAATTGCACGCCCGCGGCCCCGAAAGCGTGTTGGCCGATCATCCGATGGCGGTGCTGGCGCTGGTCCAGCCGGACGGCAGTGTCAGCGATCCCGCGCCGGGCGAAAAGTTCAGCTTCCCCAACGGCATGGTCATTACTCCCGATGGCGACACGCTGATTGTCGGCGAAACGCTGGGCGGCTGCCTGACCGCCTTCGATATTGGTGCTGACGGATCCCTATCAAACCGCCGCGAATGGGCCCCGACCTGGCCGCGCATTCCCGACGGGATCTGCCTCGATGCCAGCGGCGCGGTATGGATCGCCAACCCGCTCGCCCCCGAATGCGCGCTGATCGCGCCGGGCGGCGAAGTGCTTGAAGTGATTGAGACCGGATTGCCCTGCTATGCCTGCATGCTCGGCGGGCCGGAGGGGCGGCACCTGTTCATGCTCGCCGCGCCGAGTTCCGACGCGACCGAGGCGGCCAAGGCCCCGTTGGGCAAGGTGCTGGTGGCAGAGGTGGACGCGGGCCGGGCTGGTTGGCCTTAATAGTCCGGATCGTCCGCGATCCGCTGCAACACCGCGCGGCTCTGCGCGATATCGGCAGGTACTCCGGCATTCACACCAGTTGCCAGTGTCACCGCCTTCCACAACGACCAGCCGCGCGCCCGGTCCCAAAGCGCGGGATAAGGTGCCCGTGACTCGCGCAACGCTTCGCGCGCGGTACTTTCAAGGCAGGTCCAGCCAAGCGCCAGATCGCAGGCGGGATCGCCGGTTGCAGTCAGGCCCCAGTCGATCACCCCGCATAACGAACCATCCGCATCAACCAGCAGGTTCCACGGGTAGAAATCGCCATGGACCCAGCATGGGGAGTCCGCATGGTCGCTGGCCAGCGCAAGGTGCCAGGCTTGGCCAATCCGCTCGCAGAGCGGATCGCCGGCGAGCCGCCCAAGTGCCTCTGACACTTCATGAGCGTAGGTCCTGAGTTCGCCCCCGCGGTGAAAGTTGTCTGCACCCGGTGGCAGTAGGTCGCCGACCGCAGTACCGTGCAGCTGGGCGAGAAATCGGCCACATTGTCCCGCGAAGGCCGTCGGATCGATTGACCTGGCACCCCCTGCGGGTGTGCCATTGATCCAGCGGTTGATCGCCCAGGCAAAGGGAAAGCCCCGGCCAGGCGCACCCGCTGCGATCCGCTGCGGGATTGCGCAAAGCAGAGTGCCGCCAAGGTGTTCAAAGGCCACGGCTTCACGTGCAATCTGTGGGCTGTAGTGAGCGGCTGAAGGCAGGCGGATTGCCATATCCCCGCCCAACCGAAAGGTGCGGTTGTCCCAGCCGCCCGGCTGCGCCGCAGCAATTGGCAAATGGGCGAATTCGGGAAACTGATCTGCTATCAGCAGCCGCGCCAGCGTTTCGTCGATCAGACCCGTTTCATCTGCCATGCTGGGCCGTTTACACCATCAATCCCGCATCAATTCCCGCACAAACCCGATCAGCCCGGTCTGGCGGGCGCGTTTCATGCGTTCGGCGTGGAGGATGGCGAGGACCTGGCTGTAGCACATTTCGACATCGTCGTTGACCACGACATAGTCATAGCCATCCCAGTGGCTGATTTCGGCGCGGGCGCGCTCCATCCGGGCCTGGATCACTTGCGCGCTGTCGGTCCCGCGGCCGGTCAGGCGGCGCCGCAGTTCCTCCAGGCTGGGCGGCAGGATGAACACCCGGACCACGTCCTGCTGATCCTTCTGGTAAAGCTGCTGGGTGCCCTGCCAGTCGATATCGAACAGGTAATCGCGGCCTTCCTTGAGGCCGCTGCGGATCTGGGCCTTGGGGGTGCCATAGGAATGGCCGAAAACCGTCGCCCATTCGTAGAACTCGTCAGCCGCGACCATCCGGTCAAACTCGGCCTGGTCGACGAAGTGGTAGTGCTCGCCATCGACCTCGCCGGGG
>JANPMA010000117.1:0-1566 GCA_031422595.1 Novosphingobium sp.
GTATCGACCATTTGGCTTTCCTAGGACGCAGCGCGGCGTTAGCCAATGGCGATCTGATGAACCAAGCCGCAACCTGACCCGCTGCCCCCAACCCCGACCATCCTGAGCTTGTCGAAGGATCGTTTTTCCTTCAGGCGTCAAAGCAAGAAGGCCCGAAGAACAAGGACAATGCTTCGACAAGCTCAGCACAGTCGGGTTAGGGGTCTGAAGTGGCGCAAGTGGATTGAAGAGGAAGATCTATGTTCGAAGCGGCCTTTGCTGAAGCCAATCTGCCCGGTGCGGTGGGAATGATCGTTGACCGCGACGGCGTGCGCTATGCCGAGGCCCTGGGACAGGCCGATGCGGTGGGTGGCGTGGCGATGGCGCGCGATACGCTGTTCCAGATTGCTTCGATGACCAAGGCGCTCACTTCGGTGGCAGCGATGCAATTGGTCGAACAAGGCCGGCTCGGCCTTGATGAGGATATCGGCTCAGTCTTGCCCGATCTGGCTAACCCTCAGGTGCTGACCGGATTTGACGAAAGCGGCGCGCCCAGCCTCCGTGCGGCGGCCGGGCCGGTCACCTTGCGGCATTTGCTGACCCACACCGCAGGGCTGGGTTATTTCTTCATCCATCCCGAAGTGCTGCGCTATTTCGCCGCTACCGGAATGCCCGAGCCGGGCTCGCTTGCCTCGATCCGGATGCCACTGATGTTCGATCCGGGGACCCGCTGGGAATATTCGGTCGGCACCGATTGGACCGGGCTTGCGGTTGAGGCCGTGACCGGCATGAAACTGGGCGACTATCTGGCCAGACATGTGCTGGGCCCGCTCGGCATGACTTCAACTGCATTCCGTCCCGTTTGGCCTGCCGATGCGGCGCAAGTCCACGTGCGCACCCCCGATGGCACATTCAAGCTCAACCCTGCGGTGCTGGGCGGGGGCGAATTCCAGATGGGCGGCGGCGGGCTTTCGGCCACCGCCGAAGACTATGCCCGGTTCGTGCGGATGATGCTGCGCAGCGGCGAGCTTGATGGGCAACGCCTGCTCAAGGAAGAAACCGTCGCCGAAATGTCGCGCAACCAGGTTGGGACCTTGCGCGCCGGCTACATGGGCAGCGTCATGCCGGATTTCGCCCCACCCTTTGATACCTTCCCCGACCAGCACACCGGCTGGGGGCTGGGCTTCCTGATCAACCCCGAGCAAGGCCCCAACGGGCGTTCCCCCGGCAGCCTGGCCTGGGCCGGGATTTTCAATTCCTATTACTGGATCGATCCGGCCAAAGGCGTGGGCGGCGTCTTCATGAGCCAGCTCTCCCCCTTCGGCGATCCCGGCGCGCTGGCCTGCTTCGGCGCGCTGGAGCGGATGGCTTACGCTTAGGGGTTTGGGGCAGGACTGAGGGTGAAATCTGCCGCCTTGGTGCCTGGCTGATAGGGCACAGGGGTTCACGCAGAGACGCGGAGAAGAAAGGGGAGACGCGGAGGATGTCGCGCTTGCGGCGAAGCCGCTCTCACCAAACGGACCTCGCGTGTGACGCAACCTGAGAATGAAAAGCGGCTTCGCCGCAAGCTCAACCTCTCCGCGTCTC
>JANPMA010000118.1:0-4522 GCA_031422595.1 Novosphingobium sp.
ACAGGCTGGTTACCGAAACCCGGGTATGTTCGGCCCGCGCGGCGGTCAGGTCGAGCAGCATGTCCCAGGCCGGATCGGCGAACAGGTCGCCATCGAAGAAGCGCGCGCGCAATTGCCGCTGACGGATGATCCGCCGCACCAGCCGCGGATCGGGCAGCGCCGGGCGGCTGGCGCGGACCAGCCGGGCGCTGCCGTCGTCGCCGTCGGTGCCGGTGAAAGTCGGGCGCGGGCTTTCAAAGCGGAACGCACTATCGCCGTCACCCGGTTCGAAGCCACGTACCGGGCCTTCCAGCTTCTCCAGCCGCTGGGCGATCTGGCCGATCTGCTCGGTCAGGCGCAGCAGCACCAGCCGGTCCTCTTCCGAAAGCTCGCGCACCCTGAGCTGCGCCGCCCCGGCCATCGCCCGGCCCAGCGCGATCACCCGCTCTGCCCGGCTGGGATCGGCCAGCAGCTGCGGGTTCGATTGATCGAGGCAGCCGAACACGTCGTCGAGCGCCGCGACCGTGGTCGAGACAATCAGCTGGATCCCGCTATGCGCAGCCCGCAGGTCCAGCCGGGTCAGCGCAGCCAAAGTCGCGGCATCGGGCGCGGGGCAATCGACCAGCACCAGTTCGCCCAAGGGCCGCGCCTCACCCTCAAGCAGGCTCTCCACCGCCCCGGCCTCGGCAATCCGGAAGCCCGCCGCAACCGCATCGTCGCGCAGCTGGCCCAGCACGTGCGGCCGATCGGCAAAGACCGACAGACTGAGCGGCAGTCCGGCCGCATCGTTGGCGGCGGTGCTATAATCAAAATTGGCCTGGCCCATATGTTCCGACTCCCGATTCTATGAACAGGAGTAGAACAAAACGGGTCTATGTCAAGATTTATGGATATCCGTAGTCGACTGTCCGGTCGGTCTAGCGCTTTTTCGGCTCTCGCCAGGGTTGAATTCCGAACCCTAAGGACTGGCAATAACGGCCTGCTCACTTGTCGAACCTGTGCCACTCAGCTAAGATCATTCGGCAATAATCGAGAGAGGCAGCAGATGGAAAATGCAAAGCGCGCCCAACAGCGATTGAAAGACGCTGGCTACAATATCGAAGTTGATGGTGATTTCGGTACGGAATCCTATGCCGCCCTGATGAGTTTTATTGCTCTGAAGGCGCCCGTTTCGCTGCTTCGGCAGGAATTGGGCCGGGCGGCGGCTGCCAATTTCCCTGGCGCCGAAATTGACCGGGCATTGCGCGTCGCGCATGCCCTGGCCCAGCAATGCGTTGAGACTGGCGGATTTTCGCGATTGGTCGAAAGCCTGAACTATTCGGTAGCCGGGCTGAAAGCCACCTTTTCGAGCGCGCGCATAAGCGCGGTCGATTGCGAGCGATTAGGCCGCAAGCAGGGTGAACCGGCTTTGTCGCTCGACCGCCAATCTCAGATAGCCAACATCGTTTATGGCGGCACGTTCGGCCGTAACCAGTTGGGCAACGCCAACCCCGGCGATGGCTTCAAGTATCGCGGCAGAGGTGCCAAGCAGACCACCGGCCTGGCCAACTATGCTGCGGTCGCCAATCTGACTGGAATCGACGTGGTAGCCAGCCCGGAAAAGCTGGAAGACCCCAACCTGGGCATGCGGGCGGCCTGCATCTTCTGGACCAGCCGCGACTGCAACCGTTTCGCCGATGCCGACGACATTGTTGGTCTAACCAAGGCCATCAACGGCGGACAGAACGGCCTCGCCGAACGCAAGGCTGCACTGCTACGGGCCAAGATGATATTGCTTTGAACGAAGGCAGTACCTTGTGCCGGTCCTGCCCCAATCCTTGAGTTTCAAGGTCTAATCTCGATCGGCGTGCCATCGCCCACAGCTTCCCACAGCGCGTCCATTTCTTCGTTCGACAGCGCGATGCAGCCATCGGTCCAGTCCCCCGGCACCCGCCCGGCCGGCAGCGAATTGGGTTGGCCGTGGATCATGATCAGCCCCCCGGCGCTGCGCCTCTGGCTTTTGGCATGGGCAACATGCTCGGGCCGGGGATAGTCGATATGCAGCGAAAGGTGATAGCTGCTGTTGGGGTTGCCATAGTCGATCGTGAACTGCCCCTCGGGCGTCTTCTCATCGCCTTCAAACTGCTTGGGGCCAACCGGAACATCGCCCAGCTGGATCCCGAGGATCACGGTGACCGACCCGTCCACCCCGTAAAGCGTCATAGTCCGCGCGGCCTTTTCGACCAGGATGTGATCGACTTCGGGATAGCTGAGCGAGGGCGCAAGGGTGGCCGCGCCGGTGAGCAGCAGAAAAGGAGCAACGACGATTAGGCGGAGTTTCGACATTGGGCTCACTCCAGATCCAATGCGATCAGCTTGCCAGATCAGAACGGCGGACAAAAGGCCGCATCATGTGGGGATATTGTGCAGTCCTGGAGACGCGATCGCAATCATTCGTCCGCTTCCAGCTTGGCCAACCACGAATCCACCACGGCATTGTAGCCGGTGCTGGTTCCCATGCCGTGACCGCTTGCGCGGCGCTGCTTGCGGGAGAGTTCGACCTTGCTGTTCTTGATCAACACCCAACCGGGCAGCGCGCTGCAAACCATCGCCGCGGCGACCCAGACCCAGCCGATTTCCATCCCTGCATGCGCCACGGCCCACCAACTGATCACCGCGAAAGCGAGCATCGGGATCAGGTAAAACAGCTTCATGTATCGGGCCATGCCGGTACCGCCGGTTCCATCGGTTGCACCCGCAGAGATCCGCAGCATCAACGAGCGTAGCGGCACCAGTTCGGGAAACCTCGCCTCGATCCTGAGCGCGGCGGTGAAAGCTGCATCCAGAAGGCCATGATAAACCACCTGGTCGAGTATCCACATCAGGAACAGTCCGATCTGCGCGAGCATACAGATCAAGACCGCCAATGGCATCGCGTCGATCAAGCTTTTCGTGTCATCTATTTCGCCCCGCAAGACGAAAGCTAGCGCACCAAAGCTGGCGAGCAACCAGGTCGCAGCGATCTTGCGAACCTCGAATTCCAGCTGGTTGAAGTGCTGTTCGTAGCTTTGGACCGAACGGTAAAACGCCAGCGCCTCTTCGCGGCCCGCTTCGCTTAGTCCGCTCATGCCAGTCTTCCCCTTCCGCAAGTGAAACCGACCCGGACTATAGCCCTGAATTCGATGCCTTCAATCCACAAACGGATCGCGCACCAGGATCGTGTCCTCGCGCTCCGGCGAAGTGCTGACCAGCGCCACCGGCGTCTCGATCAGTTCCTCGATCCGGCGGATGTACTTGATCGCCTGGGCCGGCAGTTGGGCCCATGAGCGCGCGCCGGCGGTGGTGCCGCTCCAGCCCTGCATTTCCTCATAGACCGGCTCAACCGCGGCCTGATCGGCCGAGTGGCTGGGGAAATAGTCGAGCTCTTGTCCGCGCAATTTGTAGCCGGTGCAGATCTTCACCGTCTCGAACCCGTCGAGCACGTCGACCTTGGTCAGCGCGATCCCGGTGACGCCGCTGATCGTGCAGCTTTGCCGGGTCAAAACCGCATCGAACCAGCCGCAACGGCGCTTGCGCCCGGTGACGGTGCCGAATTCGTGGCCCCGCTCGCCCAGCCGCTGGCCGGTTTCATCTTCCAGTTCGGTCGGGAACGGGCCCGAACCGACGCGGGTGGTATAGGCCTTGACGATCCCCAGCACGAAGCCGGGAGCGCTGGGCCCCATGCCCGAACCGCTCGCTGCCGTACCGCTGACTGTGTTCGAGCTGGTAACAAAGGGATAGGTGCCGTGGTCGACATCGAGCAGCACGCCCTGCGCGCCTTCAAACAGGATTCGCTTTCCGGCCTTGCGCGCCTCGTTCAGAGTGCGCCAGACCGGCTTGGCGAAGGGCAGCACGAAAGCCGCGATGTCCCGCAGGTCACCCAGCAGGCGCTGGCGGTCGATCGGCGGCTGGGCGAACCCGATACGAAGGGCATCGTGGTGCGCGCAGATCCGGTCAAGCTGGGGGCCAAGGTCATCGAGGTGCGCAAGATCGCAAACCCGAATCGAGCGGCGGCCGACCTTGTCTTCATAGGCCGGACCGATCCCGCGCCGCGTGGTGCCGATCTTGCCGGCGCCGCTGGCATCTTCGCGCAAGGCATCGAGATCGCGGTGGAATGGCAGGATCAGCGGGGCATTCTCGGCCACCTGGAGGTTCTGGGGATTGATTTCGACGCATTGCCCCTTGAGCTTGGCCACCTCGTCGCGGAAGTGCCAGGGATCGAGCACCACCCCGTTGCCGATCAGCGACAACGTGCCGGTGACGATCCCTGAGGGCAGCAGGGAGAGCTTGTAGGTCTGGTTGCCGACCACCAGGGTATGCCCGGCATTGTGCCCGCCCTGGAAACGGACCACGGCATCGGCCCGGCTGGCCAGCCAATCGACAATCTTGCCTTTGCCCTCATCGCCCCACTGGGCGCCGATCACGGTTACGTTGGCCAATTCACAGGCCTTTCCTTGCAGGTGGAAACCGTGCCGCGCCCTAGGGGAAGCGCAGGCCAAGGGCAAGGCAAGCCTGCCCGATTTGG
>JANPMA010000119.1:0-4907 GCA_031422595.1 Novosphingobium sp.
CGCCAGATCGAGCAGGTCCTGATCGTCTCATGCTTCATTTTCTGAGCATCAACCGCCCTGCAATCGCCTGGTAGGCGGGCAGCGAAATATCATCGAAGTTGCCGTTTGCAGCCTTCGGATTGGAGGCAAAGCGGACGATGATCCAGCCCATTTTGACAGGATCGGTATCCGCCGGACTTGCCGGTGCTTGCGCCGCCTGCTGCGCCTGTGCCGAAGCACAGGCAAGCAGCAAACAGCCGGTAACAAGGATCGCTTTGCGGGCGATCCCCATGGTCAGAACTTGCCCTGGACCTGCACCGCAATATTGCGCGTCCGGTCGAATATCCCGGAATAGGCGACGCCGGTATTGCCGGTCAGCGTGGTCGAAAGCGGCAACTGACCGGCGGTGAGCACAATCCGCCGGTTGGTCAGGTTGCGGCCGACCACGGCGATCTCCCACTGTCCGTCGATAGCTCCCAGCCCGACGCGTGCGCCCAGCTTGGCGTATGGGGCCTGTTCGGTGAACGGATCGAGCACATTGCCGGCCCGGAAGCTGCTGGAATAGTCGACGTTGATATTGGCGGAGAACTTCATGCTCTCACCGACCGGTTGGTTGAGGTCCAGTGCGGCGCTGCCCGACCATTTCGGGGCAAAGGTTGCTCTGGTACCGGTGTAGTCGCAGAAGTTGGGTGCGACATTGGACGCGACACCAAACGGGCATTGGCCCTGCCTCCAGTCGGTATACTTGAAGTCGAGGTAAGCCATCGAGCCACTGAACTGCAAGCGATCGCCGATCGCCACCCGGGTCTCGGCCTCGATCCCCTGGACTTTCGCGGCCGAAGCATTGTTGACGTTAAAGCCGATCCCGCCGTCGAAGACGTTGGTCTGCAGGTCCTTGTACTTGGTGTGGTAATAGCTCAGCGCGAGCGAGACGCTGCGGCTCTTGTATTTGAGCCCGGCTTCGAAGTTGTCGGCCTTTTCGGGCCGGAACTGGAAGGCCCCGGGGAAGCCCGGCGTGGTTGGCAGCGCGTTCGAGCGGATATCGAAACCGCCCGCCTTCACGCCGCGGGCATAGGAACCATAAAGCATCAGCTCGGGGGTCACGTCGAACTGGATATTCGCCATCGGCGTGGTCGAATTTTCGGTAAATCTGCCGCTGATCGAATGATCGACCACCCTGAGCGCCCCCCATACCGCGCGGACGTTGGCTATCGGGAACACGTTGGTCGGCCCCTTGACGATCACCAGGCTGCGGTCGCCGCTCTTGGTTTCGCTGTTGAAGCGCACCCCGGCGGTGATCCTGAGTTGCTCGGTCAGCGACAGGGTGCCCTGCGCGAAGGCCGACAACAGCTGTGACGATTGCTTGAACTGGCGTTCGCTGCGGGTGTCGCCCAAGATCCGGAACGGTAGCGGCAGCAAGTTCATGAAACTGCCGAAAATCACGAAGTCGTTCGCGCTGAGCCGCGAGGATTGGTAGTAGCCGCCGATGATGTACTTGAACTTGCCGTTATCGGGCGAGGTCAGGCGAATTTCCTGGGACAGCTGGTCATATTGCTCCGCCTGGTTGGTGTCATCGAGGATGTTGAGGTGGGTGTAATCGACGTCCAGCTTTTCCTTGGCGGTATAATGGACGAAGCCCGAGGTCAGGTCGACGCTGTGCTCGCCGGCCTCGATCTTGAGAGCCAGAGTGGTGTTGAACACCTTGGTCCGGCTGTCGAAGCCGTTGTTCTGGCTGCGCCAGTCAAGCTGGGTGTCGACCGTTGAGAAGAACGGGTTGGTGGCATAGGTTCCGCGCGCGGTAAAATTCTCGCGCGCCTGGCCCAGGCTTTTGAAGTCGGCATATTCCATCTTCAGCAAGGCCGAGACCGGGCCGCTTTCCGCCTTCACCGCACCGCGGAAGAAGTAGGTGGTGTTGTTGGGTTCCTCGCGGTTCAGCGTGGTGTTGAACATATAGCCGCCCTGCTTGCGGTAATAGCCCACCAGACGCATTCCGGCATTGTCGGAGAACGGCAGGTTGACCACGCCGGTCAGCTGGGTTTCCTTGTGCTCGAATTCGTAGGAGGCAATTCCCTGCACTTCGACATCGCGGCCCGGCTGCCGGTTGATCACGCTGATCGCACCGGCAATCGCGTTCTTGCCAAACAGCGTCGGCTGCGGTCCGCGCAGCACTTCGATCCGCTGAACGTCGACGATCGGCATGCGGATCAATTGGTCGCGGCCATAATAGACGCCGTCGATGAACATCGCCGCCGACTGTTCGAAGCCCTTGTTGTCGCCCGAAGAGATGCCGCGGATCGAGATCCGGTTGGCGATCCCGGTCTGGGTGATCCGCAGGTTGGGGACGCTGGAAGCAAGCTGTTCCATATTGGCGGTGCCCATCGCGGCGATCTTTTCGCCGCTGACTGCTGCGATCGAGATCGGCACGCGCGAAATGCCTTCGCTGCGTTTTTGCGCGGTGACGACGATTTCCTCGACTCCGCCTTCTTCCACTACCACGGTATCGGCCGGGGGGGCGGCATCCTGTGCCAAGGCGAACTGCGGACAGCCCAGCGCGGAACCGGCCAGAAGTGCAACGAACAACTTTCTCATGATTTCCCTCCCCACATGCAGGCCCGCGCAGCGCGCAGAGCGTTCTTGCTTGTCTTGCCAGACTAACCCACTTAAGTTCACTTATGCAAGCCAGAATCAGAGAGGCCGATTGAGCGATGGGCAGACTGCCGCAAGCCCTGACCAGGAACCTGCGCCTGCCGGCGATTGCGGCGCCGATGTTCCTGGTTTCCGGGCCGGAAATGGTGATCGCGGCCTGCCGATCCGGGATCATCGGCTCGTTCCCTGCGCCCAACGCTCGCACTGCCGACGATCTGGAAAACTGGATTGCCAAGATCGAAGCCGCACTCGCCGACGATGACCGCGCGGCAGCCTGGGCGATCAACCTGGTGGTCCATCCGTCGAACGATCGGCTGGCATCCGATCTCGATTGCGTGGTGCGCCACAAGGTTCCGCTGGTGATCACTGCACTGGGCAGCCCGGCGCGGGTGGTCGATGCGGTCCATTCCTATGGCGGACTGGTCTTCGCCGATGTCAACTCGGTCGGCTTTGCCCGCAAGGCGGCGGCAGCCGGGGTGGATGGGCTGGTGCTGGTCGCCGCGGGCGCGGGCGGACATACCGGGCAGACCGCCGGCTTCGCTTTCGTCGAGGAAGTTCGCCAGTTCTGGGACGGGCCAATCGTGCTGGGCGGAGCGATCTCGACCGGACAGGCGATCCGCGCGGCAGAAGTGCTGGGCGCGGACCTGGCCTACCTCGGCACCGCGCTGATCGCCGCCGAAGAGAGCATGGCCGCGCCTGCTTTCAAGGCCATGATCGTCGCCGCCGGAGCCGAAGACATCGTGCCGTCGAAGGGGATCACCGGCGTAACCGCCAACTGGCTCAAGCCCAGCCTGATCGCGACCGGATATGATCCCGCGAACATGCCCGAAGACAAGCAGCCCAATTTCGAGAATGCCCAGGATGATGCCAAGGCCTGGAAAAATGTCTGGTCGGCCGGCCAAGGGGTCGGTGCGGTCACGGCGCAAGAGCCGATAGCGCTGGTCATCCAGCGTCTTGAACTGGAATACGACGCGGCCTGCACCTTGCCGCGTCTTGCTGTGAAGGAGTGATGCAATGACAGTGGAACTGGTCGGAACCGTGCGCTCGACGCTGACGAACACGGATCACCCCTATATGCAGGGTGCCTGGCGCCCGACCTTCAAGGAATGGAACGCGATTTTCGCCAGCGGCGATGCGGAGGTGATCGGCACGATCCCCGACGATATCGACGGGGTTTACGTGCGCACCGGCGAGGTACCGGTGCACGAACCGATCGGGCGCTATCACCCCTTTGACGGCGACGGCTTCATTCACGCGATCAGCTTCAAGGGCGGCCGGGCAAGCTATCGCAGCCGGTTCGTGCGGACCAAGGGGTTCGAGGCCGAGCAGGAAGCCGGCAAGGCGTTGTGGGCCGGGCTGATGGAGCCACCGCACAAGAGCACCCGGCCGGGCTGGGGCGCGCAGGAATGGCTGAAGGACAGCTCCTCGACCGACGTGGTGGTCCACGCCGGCAAGATCCTTTCGACCTTTTACCAGTGCGGTGAGGGTTACCGGCTCGATCCCTTCACGCTCGAACAGTTCGGGACCGAGGGCTGGGTCCCGCTTGATGGAGTTTCCGCGCACACCAAGGTGGACGAGGCGACCGGCGAGCTGATGTTCTTCAACTATTCGAAGCATGCCCCCTACATGCATTACGGCGTGGTCGGGCCGGACAACAGGCTCAAGCACTACATCCCCGTGCCGCTGGCGGGCCCGCGCCTGCCGCACGATATGGCCTTCACCAGGAACTACGCCATCGTCAACGACATGCCGCTCTACTGGAACCCGGAACTGCTCGAACGAAACCTGCACGTGGTGCAGTTCCACCCCGACCAGAAGACCCGCTTCGGGATCATTCCGCGGATGGGTCAGCCAGAGGATATCCGCTGGTTCGAGGCCGAGCCGACCTATACGCTGCACTGGCTCAATGCATGGGAGGAAGGTGACGAGATCATCCTCGACGGCTACTTCCAGGATGAACCCCAGCCCAAATCGCACCCCGATGCGCCCGACGGTCTGGAGCGGATGATGGCCTATCTTTCGCAAGGTCTGATGAAGCCCAAGCTGCACCGCTGGCGTTTCAACCTGAAGACCGGCGAAACCCGTGAAGAGCGGCTTGATGACCGGATTCTCGAATTTGGCATGATCAACCAGAAATATGCCGGTCGCAAATATCGTTACGCCTATTCGGCGGTGCCCGAGCCCTACTGGTTCCTGTTCACCGGGCTGGTCAAGCATGACCTGGTGAACGGGACGAGCGAGGAGATCAGCTTCGGCCCGGGCCGCTATGGCAGCGAAACGCC
>JANPMA010000120.1:0-3859 GCA_031422595.1 Novosphingobium sp.
CGCAGGTTGTGCCCGGCTATATCGGCTTCGATGCCACCGCGCCATCGCTGCATGTTGGATCGCTGGTGCAGATCATGCTGCTGCGGCGCCTGCAGCAGGCCGGGCACAAGCCGGTGGTGCTGATGGGCGGCGGGACTACGCGGATTGGCGATCCCACCGGGCGCGATGAAAGCCGCAAGATGCTGACCGATGCCACGATCGACGCCAACATCGCCTCAATCCGCACGGTGTTCGAACGTTACCTGACGTTTGGCGATGGCCCGAGCGATGCGGTGATGGTCAACAACCACGATTGGCTGGGTCAGCTCGGCTACATCGAATTGCTGCAGGAAGTTGGCACGCATTTCACGATCAACCGGATGCTGACGTTCGATTCGGTGCGCCTGCGGCTCGATCGCGAGCAACCGATGACCTTCCTCGAATTCAACTACATGATCCTGCAGGGCTACGATTACCGCCATCTTGCCAGGACCCTCGGCGTGCGGCTGCAAATGGGCGGGTCCGACCAGTGGGGCAATATCATCAACGGGATCGAACTGACCCGGCGCATGGATGGCCAGGAAGTGTTCGGGGTTACCACCCCGCTGCTCACCACCGCCGATGGTGCCAAGATGGGCAAGTCCGCCGCCGGTGCGGTCTGGCTCAACGAGGATGCCCTTCCGGCCTACGATTTCTGGCAATACTGGCGCAACGCGGACGACCGCGATGTCGGCAAGTTCCTGCGTCTGTTCACCGATCTGCCGCTGGCCGAGATTGCCCGGCTCGAGACGCTGGAAGGCAGCGAGATCAACGCAGCCAAGATTGTCCTGGCAAACGAGATCACTCGCATGTGCCGCGGCGAGGAGGCAGCAAGGGCGGCCGAATCCACTGCCGCAGCCACTTTCACGGGCGGCGGATTGGGCGACGATTTGCCTGTCCTGGCTCTGCCTGCCGAGGGAATCGGGATCATCGATGCCCTGGTCGGGATCGGATTCGCGGCCAGCAGGGGTGAAGCCAAGCGGTTAATTGCAGGCGGCGGGGCCAAATTGGATAACGCCGCGGTAACCAACGAAGCGCATCATATTCAAGGCGGAATTGAGCAGAGACTGTCTTCCGGCAAGAAGAAACACGGCATTCTTCGGCCGGCCTGACGGCAATATTCTGCCGCTCTTTACCCAATTTTTGCCTTTCACGGGCAGAACGGTTGTCGCTGGTATCAACCTCGGGAGGCAAACAGCGGTATGGGCTCAGGCGCTCAACTGACGGTAACCGACATGCGCCGAGCGGCGCGTCACCCGGTTGACCACAAAGTCATCGGCGAACACCGCCGCCTTGGCGATGTGCATCTGCACGTCGTCAACATCTCGGCGCATGGCTTCATGACCGAGGGCGAACTGGAACTGAGCCGGGGCGAACGGGTGGTGATCCGCTTTCCCGAAATCGGCCGGATTGAATCGCACCTGATCTGGGCCGCCGAAGGGCGCGCCGGATTTCAGTTCGAACGGATCATCCGCTTCGACGATTTCATGCGGATGATCGACGCGCTCCAACCCAACCCACGCCTGCGCCGCTCGCGCTAGAATCTTTATCGGAACGACCGGGTGCACCGCGCCCTTCCCCCTTGATGGGGGAAGGATACGCAGGCTTGAGAGCGTAGCGAACTAGCCGAAGTTGGCTGGGGGTGCGTGCGCCCCAAACGCTGCGTCCAACAGCGAACTCACCCCCACCCAACCTGCGCTAGGCCTCTGCGAGACCAAGCTTCGGTATCCCTCCACCATCAAGGGGGAGGCGAAGAACGACGCTAAAAGCGGCGGTATCACCCACCAAAGCATCTGACCGCTTGGCAAGCGCGTACCGCGCTGCCATTCGGGCACGGTGAGCGCGCCCACCCACCCTCTGCAAGTCCGCGACTATCGGCTGATCTGGCTCGCGCGCTTCGTCAACACGATTGCGACCACCGCGATGGTGGTGGTGATCGGCGCGCAAACCTACCAGCTCGCCCGCAACGACTATGGCATGAACGAAGCCGAAGCTTCGTTCATGATCGGCGTGCTGGGGCTGGTGCAGTTCATACCCTTCTTGCTGTTGACCCCGCTGGCCGGGGTCGTCGCTGACCGGATGGACCGCCGCTATGTCGCCGCTGCGGCCTGCCTGGCCGATCTGGCAATTGCCGCCTTTCTGGCCCTTGCCAATGCCCAGGGATTCCTGACCCTGCCGCTACTGTTCGCGATGGCAGCGGCCTATGGCGCGGCGCGGGTGTTTATCGGCCCGGCGATCAGCGCGATCACGCCTAACGTCGTACCGCCCGAACTGCTGCCCAAGGCGATCGCAATTTCCTCGGTTGCCTGGCAGAGCGCAGCGGTGCTGGGTCCGGCTATCGGCGGGTTCCTGCTCGCCCGTGACAAGGCCCTGCCTTACGAGTTTTCGACGCTGATGCTCGGATTGGGTATCGCAACGCTGCTCGCCATCCGCCACCGCGCTCCGCCTGCCGCAGCCAAGGAGCCGCCGCTCAAGCTGATGGCCGACGGCGCGAAATTTGTCTGGCACGAGCGGTTCCTGCTCGGCTGCGTCTCGCTTGACCTGTTCGCGGTGCTGCTGGGCGGCGCGACTGCGATGCTCCCGGCCTTTGCCTATGACGTGCTCCATGTTGGCGACGAAGGGCTGGGCCTGCTGCGCGCGGCACCCGCACTCGGCGCCGTCGTGGTCGCGCTGTGGCTGGGTTTCCGACCGATCGCCCGTAATGTCGGGGTCAAGATGCTATGGGCCGTCGCGGTCTATGGCCTTGCTACAATGCTGTTTGGGCTTTCGACGAGCTTTCCGTTTTCACTGGGAATGCTCGCATTGCTCGGCGCGGCCGATGCCATTTCGGTGTTCATCCGCAACAGCCTGGTCCAGCTCAACACCCCGGACGACAAGCGCGGCCGCGTCTCCTCGATCAGCGGGCTGGCGATCTCCGCCTCGAACGAGCTGGGTGAGATGCAATCGGGGCTGGCCGCCGCACTGCTCGGGCCGGTCGGCGCGGTGGCGCTGGGCGGAGCCGGGGCGATTGTGGTAACAGCGATCTGGTCCGGCCTGTTCCCCGAACTCAAACGCGCGAAGACATTTGCTCCGCAATATCGACAGAAGGAAGTGGTCCCATGAAGGCTGACAGCATTCTCGCCACCATCGGCAACACCCCGCACATCCGGCTTTCGCGGCTGTTCCCCGATCACGAAGTATGGATAAAGGCCGAGCGCGCCAACCCCGGCGGTTCGATCAAGGACCGGATCGGGCTGGCGATGATCGAAGCGGCCGAGGCTGACGGCAGCCTCAAGCCCGGCGGCACGATTGTCGAGCCGACCAGCGGCAACACCGGGATCGGCCTGGCCATGGCCGCCGCGGTAAAAGGCTACAAGCTGGTGCTGGTCATGCCCGAATCGATGTCGATCGAACGCCGCCGACTGATGCTGGCCTATGGCGCGACTTTCGACCTGACCCCGCGCGAAAAGGGTATGAAAGGGGCGATCGAGCGCGCGCACGAGCTGATCGCCTCCACCCCCGGCTCGTGGATGCCGCAGCAGTTCGAAAATCCCGCCAACATCGCGGTCCACGTGCGCACCACTGCGGTGGAGATCTATGAGGATTTCAAGGACAGTCCGATCGATGCACTGATTACCGGGGTCGGCACCGGCGGCCACCTGACCGGCTGCGCCGAGTTCCTGAAGACCAAGTGGCCGGCAATGAAGGCCTGGGCGGTCGAGCCGACGCTCTCCCCGGTGATTTCGGGCGGCCAGCCCGCCCCGCACCCGATCCAGGGGATCGGCGCCGGCTTTATCCCCGCCAACCTCCACACCCAGGCGATCGACGGGGCGATCCAGGTCGATCCGGCTGACGCCAAGGA
>JANPMA010000121.1:0-22657 GCA_031422595.1 Novosphingobium sp.
CAGTCCGCCCAGCGCTTCGCCCAACCCGCCTGCCGCTTCGGCCTGGTCGTTCAGCGCCGCCGTCACTTCGGGCGCACCCTTCAGGATCCGTTCCTGCTCGGCCTCGACCGCGCCCTTGATGAACCCGGCCCGGTTGGTCCGGCTTTCGGGCGTGCCCTTGCTCAGCTGCGGGATCTGGTTGGCAAGCCGGTTCGCCTCGGTCACTGCCCGCCGCAGCCGCGCGGTATATTCGCTGACTTCCTGCGCTGCGCCATTGGCGCTTTTCTTGACCTCGGCGAACGACTTGGCCCCGGCATCGCCGACCCGCTTGAAATCGCGCTCGACCTCACCGATGCCCAGCACGCGCAGCGCCATGTTGATCGAACGGTCGGCACCAGCCATTGCTCAGCTTTCCTTGCTCTTGGCTTCCTGCGCGGCCCGCATCCGGTTCCACGCGTTCAGCACGATTTCGATCGCGGCCACGGTAAAGGCCGCCTGTTGCTGCACCCCGCCGCTTTCGGGCAGCCGCCCGTCGCGCCAGTTCCCGGCAAGCCGGATCAGCTCCCACTCACCCGGCCCGACCAGGTAGTCGGGGTGCACATGCAGCCAGCGAACCCCCGCCGGCTGCTGCGCAACAAAACTGTCGCCCTGCAGCGGACTGCCGGGCGTGTACTCCTCGCCGCCAGCGAAGCCTTCGGGATCGAAGGCATAGGCCGCGGCGATGATCAGTTTTTTCTTTGCGTCTCGTCCGGTGCGAGCAGCCGGAAGGCGAAAGTCGCCAGCTCCATCCGGTGATCCTTGGGAATCGCCGCATAAGCCGCCTGACACACCATGCCGTCATCGTCGCGCGGCTGTGTCACCCCGCCGATCGACACCAGCAGCAGCCGCACAATCTCGATCCGGCTGACCTCGTCCCAATAGTCGCGGTCTGCCTTGAGTTCGGCATAGGGCGTCCAGTGCCGTTCAAGGTTGGCCTCGATCGCCGCGATCTGCGGATAGATTTCGCGCAGCCGCGCTTGGTGGGCGGCAAGCTGCTCGGCCAGCATCACGGTCCGCTTTTCCTGGTCGGGCTCATCGATCGAATCTTCGTCGACCGGCTCGATCAGCTGGTAATATTCCTCGACCAGCTGGCCCTGCCGCTCGCCTTCCTCGGCGGCATTGGCGGCCTCGGCCATCGCCGCCACCCCCGCTACCGCTGCCAGGCGGAACTCGATCAGCCCCGGCCGCCGCACCCGCTGCCGCGCCAGCAGGCGCCGCGCCCGCGCCGGATCATACAGATCCGGCGTGCGGAACACATAGCTCACCCCGCCCAGCAGGCAGGGGTGAAGGTCGCTCAGGCTGACCGGTGAAGCGCTGCCCATCAATAGAACACCAGGTAGCACCAGCTGTCGACGCCATTGGCCTCGAACGGCAGCCCGTCGGCGCTGATCCCGTCAAGGTCGTCGTCTTCCTTGCCGGTGTAGGACAGCGAGGGAATGTAGAGCGAAACCTTGTTGCCTGCCGTTTCACCCCAGTTGAGCCACAGCTTCTGGGTGGTCCCGGCGACCAGGTCGGCAAAGGCGTTGCGATCGGCCAGCGTCACCAGTTGCGGATTGATCCGGCCGGTCGGCTTGCGCTCGGTCACCCGCGCCGGTTCATAGCCAAACTCTTCGCCCGGGCAGTCGGGCATCACGATCTCGTTGCCGAAATCCAGCGTGAAGTTGCGGAAGCACACCCGGTTGCCGCCCAGGAAGGCATCGGCATCGCGCAGCGGCCGCGGCCGCACCGCATCGAACACCGCCCCAGTCGGATTGGCCACCGATACCGGCGCGGTCAGCTTGCCCCGCAAGGTCGCGGTGAACTTGCCGGTCTGGCGGGTCTGCACCGCGAATGACAGGTTCGCCGCCGCGCCCACCAGCTTTTCCAGGATCGCGTCGCCGCTGCCCGAATTCTTCTTGTACAGGTAATCGGTGATCGTCTTCAGCGCGGTCGATACCGGCACGAACAGACTGCCCGCGCGCACGGCATAGGTGGTGGTGGCATCGGGCGTCACCGTCCAGTTCGGATAGATCGTCGCCACCTTGGTCCCGGTGTTGTAGGCCACGATCACCCGGGTCTGGACCGGCGATCCGCCGGTCCCGCCGGTGGTTTCGATCACGAACCCGGTCAGGTCGGTTGCCGGAGCGGCCACCGCCAGCGTGATCGTGCCCGCCGCGCCGGCCTGCGCCGTGCCCGCCGAATCCGCCGCCAGCGTGGTCAGCCCCAGTGCCGCCGCCTGCAGGTAGGGCGTGAACTCGGGCGCCGTCCCCGGCGTGCCCGAACCTTTGGCGAAGAACCGCTGGCTGCGCTCCATGAAGCCGCCGCCGACGATCGACTGGGTCCGGTCAAGCGAGCCAGTCACCTCGTCGGTCTGCTCCAGCTCCATGTTGGGATTGCCGCGCGGCTCTTCGACCAGCACGGCGTCGGTCGCGGGAACCGGGACAGGATCGGTGCCGCTGGTCACTTCGGCCTTGGCCAGCACCAGGCGGTTGCGGGTCAGAAAATCACTCATCGTCGGGTACTCCTCGAACCCCCCTCCCCTTCAGGGGAGGGGCAGGGGGTGGGGTCAGTCAATGACTCGGGGGGGGTGGTGTCTGGTCAGTCGGCCTTGCCGGAGTCGGCCGCCGGGGCGGGGCGCGCTTTGCGCTCTGCCTTGGCCGCTTCGACGGCCGCCGCATCGCGGGCAGCCTGGTCGACGTTCACGGCCGCGCCGTCCGCGCCGATCACATGGGTATCGCCGCTACGCGCGGCAAACGCGGTGCGGTGTTCGGGGGTCTGTTCGCTCATCGTCTGCTCCTTCGGTTCTGGGTGGGCCTCACGGTCCCGGAATTTCCACATCGCCCTCGCGCTCGAGGTACTCGACGGCAAAGTCGATCGCCTGCCCGCCCATGATCCGGGCGCCCTGCGCGGCCCGGCCGATCGCCGGATCGCTCATCGCCCCGCGCCGGATCCCGATCGCCAGGCCGCCCAGCTGGATATCGGCCGGATCGATCAGCCTGTTGCAGATCGCCACGAACCCGGCATCCAGCAGTTCCTCGGCCTTCATGCCCCCGCTTTCCTGGACCAGCATCGCGACCGAGAATTCCAGCTCGCAGACATCGACCAGGCCGGTCAGGCCATCGGGTGGCCGATCGCCGCCATCCATCATCACCACCGCGTTGAGCTGGTCTTCGCCGACCGGCTCGCGCGGGTTGCGCAGCAGCGCGGCCCAGTCGAGCTGCTCCACCACCGCCTGCAGCTTGGCCTCCACTTCCGCCAGGATCTGCGCGCGCAGCGATGTCATCGGGCGGTCCCTTCGAATCCGAGGTCATCCAGCGACGCGCGAAAGTTCTTGTCGAACAGCTCGGGCCGCGATCGGGCGATCTCGTCGATCCCGGTCAACCGCGCCGGGAACACCAGCTGCTTGACCAGCGTGGCCAGCAGCTCGGTCTTGCCGGCCTTGCCGCCCATGCTGCCCTTGCCATAGCGCCGCAGCTGGAACAGCTTCTTGCCGTCCTTTGATTCGACGAAGAACACGTTCGACTGCGAACCGCTGAAATAGCCGCTTTGCGCCGCGGACGGCGCCGTGCCGCCGGCCTTGTCGTTGATCAGCCGCAGCCAGTCATTGCCCTTCACCGTGCCGCCGCGCACGTGCAGCAGCAGGAAATCGACAAAGCCCCCGGCGTCGCGCTTGCCGAACTTGGAATAGACCAGTCCGGCGTACTGCCCCTTGCCCGATACTTCGTCATAGAACTTCGCCTGGGCCGAGGCATTGGCCACCCGCCGGTGCGAATTCGAGGTGAAGCTCGATCCGCTGAAATGCGCATCGATATAGTTGCGGACCAGCAGCTTCACTTCCTGCGTGGTGTCGATCACCGCCTTGACGCTGGCCCCGCGAATCGCAATCGCGTCGCGCTTCAGAACCTCCTCCAGGCCTTGCTTGTCGACCCGCTCGAACGTGATCCCGAACGATCCGATCCCGCCCTCGCGAAAGGACCCGACCCCCAGGTAATCCGAACCCAGCCCGCCGCCGGTCAGCCGCACCATCGGCTCAGTCCACCAGGGCCAGCTGGACCGACCACAGCTGGCCAATGTGATCCAGCTCGGGCAAGCCCTGCACCTGCAGCACCTCGCCATTAAGGTCGATCGTGAACAGCCCGTCGCGCCTCACGTCGGGGATCTGGTTCACCGCGTCCCCGGCCTGCACCCACAGGTGCCGGTTGGAACCCGTCGCCTCCAGATCGCCGGACCGGAACCGGGTCCGCCCCTGCCCGCGATCAAGCATGACCAGGCAGGGGATCGGATCGGTTCCAGGCACCGGCGACTGATAGACCGCCAATTCCGCAAACTCGTCCGCATCGAACATGCTCGCGATGTCCTGTGCCGATTCTACCGGCACAGGACACCCCGATCATCCTGAGCTTGTCGAAGGACGGCGGTCTCAACGGCCATGGCTTACTGCGCCGCCGCCTGAGCAGGCTTGGCCGGGGCTTCCGCAGCGGCCGCGCGGACCTCGACTTCGGCAATCGATCCGCGTTCCAGCAGCTTGGCGACCCCTTCGTCGTCAAGCCCCAGCTTGGCGATGATCGCAGGAGTCAGCTCGGTTCCGGGTTCGGCAGTATGGGACTGCAACTCGCCGTCCTTGGGACGGACCCCGCCGCACAGCGTCACCGCCGCGATCAGGTTCATGGTTTTCTTGGACATGGGATTTCCCGCGATTGAGAGAATGGGGAGCCGGGCCGCCCTGCGCGGCGACCCGGCTTGCGCCACTATCAGTTGACGGTGGCGCAGAGCGTCGCGTCGATCCGCTTGGGCGCGCAGATCAGGGCGGTGATCGTCTCGACGAACTCCGCCCCGGTGTTGGGATCGACCCAGTTGTGCGGGAAGTAGGCGCCCGCCGCGTAGTTGTTCTCGGCATGCTGGACACACCCGAACAGCCGCGCCCCTTCGACCCCGGCCATGCTGCCCAGCAGCACGGTGTAATCGGGGATCAGCTTGGCGCTGGCGCCGGCGTCGTCTTCGTACACGTCGTTGTAGACGTAGAATTCGACTTCGCCGATCCGGCCCATATAGCTCGGGCGGGCCGGGATCTGGGCAGTGAAGCCCAGGTTGATCGCATGGGTCTGGCCCAGCGTCCGGTCGAGCAGCTTCTGGACCTTGGCATCGGCGACAAACAGCCCCCAGGCCAGGCGGTCCATCGTGACCAGATCGACCGCCGCGCCCGAGGTATCGCCCACCAGGCCGATCCAGCTTTCGAGGTTGTCATAGGGCGAGATGCCCGCCTGGCCCCAGCGCCAGGCGCCCGCCAGGGTCACCGTCAGGCCGCCGGTGCGGCTGAAGTTGACCACGGTCGAGGGATAGTCGTCACCCACCAGCGTGACCGAACCGGTCCGCAGGATTGAGCTGGCCATCCATTCCATCCGCCGGGCGATCTTCTGCTGGTGGCCCAGCAGGTAACCTTCGCGGATCGCGGCGGCGCGGTCGCTGGCGCTCATGCTGCCGCCGATCGCTTCGCCGGCCAGGCGCTTCATCACTTCGTTCGGGTTGACCTGGTTCTTCGGCTTGATGCTGGCCGGGACCAGGGTTTCCATCCGGTAGCCCTTGGGCTGCTGGATCTTGCCCGGCGCCAGCGGGGCGACCAGCGGAGCCATCCGCTTGTCGTCGAGCACGCGGTCGAAGTGGACGAATTCGGTGTCGAATTCGAACACGCCCGGGAAGAACGCGAGCGTGAGGAAGTTCCCGCCGACAAACAGCGAGGGGATGAGCGGCATCAGCTCGTCGGGCTGAAAAGTGCCGTAGTTCGTTGCACCCATGATGATTACTCCGGAAAAAGGAAACCCGCCGGGGAAAGGCCAGACGGGTCATTGGGGATCGGCACCGCCTTCCCCCAGGTGGATGGGACGGGATCAGTCGTCGATCTTGATCCCCTTGACGCGCAGCCCCTCGCGGATGCTGGCAATGGTGTGGGCGGTGCCCAGGGTCAGCGCGGTGCTGACCAGGGTTCCGGTTTCATAGACGATCGCTTCCTTGTCGCCGCCGCTGGCATCGACATCGGTTCCGGCCACGAAGTCGGGGGTCTGCGACCCGTCAACGGCCGCCGACAGCGAAATGATGTACTTGCCGCTGGCGGTGATCTTGCCGAGCACGTGGCCCGCCACGATCGTCTGCCCCGAAAGGATCGTTACCTTGCGGGTGGTATATTTACCGTCCGCCAGGATATTCTTGGTGAGCTGGGTTGCTTCCTGCCCGTACGAAGCCTGATCATAGGCCATGGTCGTTCTCCTGAAGAGGGGGAGCCCACCCCCGCGCTGCTATGGGCTTTTGGGGTTGAAGGGTGCGCGGCCTACTTCGCCGTCTTCTTGGCGGCATAGGCGGCCCCGCGGTTGACCTCGGCGCCTTCGGCAACCGCCGCAAGCGCGCCGCTGCCAGCGGGGATCGCGGCAGCAGGCACAGCCTCTGCGGCAGCCGCAGCCAGCGCATTCGCGCCCTGCGCCTTGGCCGCCTTGGCCAGACCAATCGCGAAGTCGCCGGCGGTTTCGCCGCTGGCGATCGCGGCGGTCAGGGCCGGAGAGACCGTGCTCGACGCGTCGAGTTCGGCCAGCGCGCTGATCCGGCTGCGTTCACCTTCGGTGCCCGCCTTCAGACCTTCGGCATGCCCTTCGGCGCGCGCAGTCGAAGCTGCGGCATCCAGCTGGACCTTCGTGAATTCCGGCTGATCCGCCGCCGGCGCGGTTGCTTCAGTGCTCATGGTGTTTCCCTTCGCTGAGCGTGCTCCCGACGGAGCGGTGGCGGCCGGACGTCTGCCCGAACCGTTCACGGCGGCCTCGAATTCCGCGATGGAATCCTGCCAGCCCATGATCTTGTCGACGAGGCCGGCGGCTAGCGCCTCCTCGCCCAGGTAAACCTGCGCCTGCTGCGCGCGGACGGCTTGCACCGTCATCCCGCGCGCGGCGGCAACATGGTCAAAGAATTGCGCCGCCGTGGTGTCGACCATCGACTGGATCCGCGCCCGCACGCCTTCGGGCAGCGGTTCGAACGGATTGCCATCGGCCTTGTGCGCGCCAGAGGTGATCAGCGTCACCGCCACGCCCTCGTTGGCCAGCGCCTGCGAATAGTCGGCGTGCATGGTGATCACCCCGATCGAGCCTGCCACGCCCAGCGGCTGCAGCGTCACCTCATCGGCGCAGGCCGCAATCCAGTACGCAGCCGAAGCCCCGCAATTGCGGATCACCGCGCGCATCGGCTTGGTCCCGCGCCGCGCCAGCAGGAACGCGGCCAGTTCGGCCAGGTCGGCACACTCGCCGCCCGGCGAATTGATATCCAGCACCAGGCCGCGCACGTTCGGATCGTTGTCCGCCGCAAGCACCTGCGCGCGGATCCCGTCATAGCCGGTGAACCCGCTCGAAGGCTGGATGTTGCCTTCGTTCTCGGCCACCAGCTCGCCGCGCAGCTGCACATGCGCGACGCCGTTCTGGACCAGCATCAGCCGGTCTGCCGGCAGCTTGCCTGCGCGCATCTCGATCCCGCTGGCGGCATCGATCCGGGCCACTTCGGCCGCGGCCAGCGCCTTCAGTTCCTCGATCCCCAGCAGCTGCGCCCGATCGGCAATGAACAGCTGCTCGACATTGAGCCGCGGCCCGATCGCCCCCAGCACTTGCGCGGCGGTGTCAGGCAGCACCGCCAGCGGTTGCCCGAACAGGCGGGCAAGCACGCTGGCGCGCGAGAAGGATCTACTGGCCATTGCCATCATCTCCAGGTTGTTCGTCATCCGCCCGATGTTCCGCCGCCGGGGCGGATCCACCGCCCCGCGCACCGGGCACCGGCAGCCCGCCATCGAGCCAGCGTTGATGCTCGCCGATCCGCGTCTTGACGTTGCTGTCATAGTCCGAACCAGAGGTTTCGGCCGAAATGTCCGCGCCGGTCCGCCAGCCATGGGCCTCGAAGATTTCGAGCGCCTTGGCTTCCTGCAGCGGGTTCAGGCTGATCTTGCCGTCGCCCCGGTGCCGCACGTCCGACCACAGCTCGCGCCGCAGCGGGTCGCTGAAGAACCCGGTGATCTGCGGATAGCGGCCCTGGGCCACCTGCTCGAACAGCCACGCCTGATAGGCCGGATCGCACCACTTCGAAGCGAGCGCGCCCTGGTCGCGGCGGACCGTCATGTAATAAGCTTCGAGCTCGGCCTTGCTGGCCGTGTAGCTCGCGTTGAATTCCATCATCGCCACCGAACCCGGGGTCTCGGTCGCGGCGCCCAGCTGGCGCACCAGCGCCATGAAAAACGGATCGAACGCCGGGTTCGGCCGCCCGGGCGCTTTCAGATCGATCTCGCCGTCGCTTTCGAGCTCGAGCACAGTCCCGCTCTCGAGCTGGTAGTTCTTGCGCGAATCGCTCGCAGTCTCGGGCAGACCCTCCGACTGGACAATATCGCCGGTGCCGTAATCGGCCTCGGGCAGCGCCCCCGCCCCCGGCGACTTGTAGACGATCGCCAGCATCGCGGTCATCACCGCGGCGAACAGTTCGGCCTCGGTCAGGTCGCTGATCTGCTTCAGCGTCTCCATCACCGGGCCCAGCAGCGGAACCCCGCGCGCCTGCTCGGGCCGCTTCTTGCGCATTACCAGGATCGCGCGCGGCAGCCCGCTCTTCTCGCCCCAGGCCGGGATCCGCACGGTATCGCGGGCGGTCCGCCCCATCAGCGGCAGCGCCTGCTTGATCACGTGATAGGCCTGCGCCGCGCCATAGCTATCGAGCTCGACCCCGTGAACCACCACCGGCCCGCCGGTTTTGATCACAGCGCCTTCCTCGTGACCCATCGGCGATGCCACCCGGTCGCCTTCGATCAGCTTCCACGCGGTCAGGTGGCGGCGGCCGGGCTGTTCCTGCGGCATCACCCGCAGCGCCAGCACGTCGCCGGTCACCAGCTCGCCGCGCAGCACGATTTCCTGCAGCTCGTAACCCGTCGCCGCGCGCTCGGCGTCGGGATCGGTCGAGGCCATGTAGCGGTCATAGTCGCGCATGATCTGCGCGGTCAGCGCCGCCGCTTCGTCCGGCGTGATCCCGAGCCGCTCGGTATCGAGCTGCGGAATCGCCATCATCCCGGTGCCGACCACGAAAGTCACCCGCCGATCGACCAGCGCGGTCGCCAGCGGCAGGTTCATCACCGCATCGCGCGACCGCGCTGCCAGCGTCAGCCGCTGGGCATTGTCCGCATTAGCCGAGCGCACCCGCGCCCGCCAGCCCTGTGTCGCCCGCCGGTCGCTTTGCCCGCCGACATAGCCGCCAGCCCCGGAAACCCGCCCACCCGGCGCGGTCGGCGCCGAAGCCGTCAGCGCCGTGCCCAGGTTGAGCGCGGCCCGCGCGGCCAGGCGCTTGACCCCGGCTTTTGGCGAAATGGCCGCGATGGTGCGGTCGATAAAATTCATGCGATGCGCTCCGCGCCGGAGACCGGCGGCATGGAGGCCGCAGGCCGAACATTAGTACGGTCGACCATCAGAAACGCCGCCCGCCGATCACCCCGGCCCGGGCCCGGCCGCGCACCAGCGGCACGCCCAGCGCCTGGTTATACGCCGCCTCGGCCTCCTTCCGCCCGTTGCGGATCTCGGTCAGGTTGGCGCGTACCAGCTTGCGCCCATCGGGCATGTCGTAGGACTGGTTGCGCAGCACGGCGAGCTCGGCAGACTGGTAGGCCTGGACGAGTGCCAGCAGCCGCGCGAGCTCTTCGCTCGAGGCCATGGTGAAATCCTGTCAAAAAGGGTCGGAACCGGCGCGGCGAATGGCCCTGGTGCGCAAGGCGAAACCGGCCACGAAAAAACCCGCTTCAATCGATCCGCTCATGCTGAGCTTGTCGAAGCAGCGGGTTCTTTCAGGACGCGTGATCCCGATGCTCATCACACTGTCAAGGAATTCGACTGTCGGCAAGGGTCCAAATTTTACGCGATTTCAGCGCCTTGTCACTTTGTCCCATTTTCCGGTTCGGTGCTCCGACCTGCACTTTCCCGAATCAGCGGTCATGATCGGTGCGATCGGACCCGAATCCGGGAGCGCGAAGGAGCCTTCCCGGACACCCCCTGCCGCCCGATTCGCTGCACCTTGGCCGGAGCCGGTTGGCCCTCGTTCTGGACCCCCTCCAGCGCCTCGTCGCGGGTGATCTTCTTCAGCCCGCCCTTCGGCGGGCGAGCCCAGTCCGGCACCCAGGCCAGGCTGGCGTCGCGATCACCGAACCGCAGTATCGCGGTATAAGCCATGTTGTACAGATCGGTTGTCTCGTTCGCGGTGTGGTCGGGCCGCACCCACACGTCGCCCTGCTTGGTCTCGGCCCTCAGCTCGGCCAGGTGCGCCGGGTCGGTGTCCTTGGCAAACGCGATGTACCCAGGCCCTTCCTCACGCCGGTTGAGCCGCTCGTCGAGCACGTTCTTGAGCTGGTTGACGTTGGGAATGAACAGCTCGGCCTGCGGCGCACCTTTAATCTGGCGCTTGGCATCGATCGTCGGCGGCGGCAGGAGCTTCTTGGCCTTCCAGTTGTTGCCGCCCTTGAACAACGTGATCGCGGTCGGTGGCAGCGGCGGCCGCCCCGCCCCAGGATCACCCTTGACCATTGCATGCCACCAGATGAAGGCATGGTCGGTCGCCCGGTCATCCTTGCGCCCACCGCCCCCGGTATCGAGCACTGTGTTGAAGATCCGCATCTGCAGGTGTGGCGCCCCGGCCAGCGGATAGGTCTTCTGCATCGCGTACTTGTGGATCGCCGCGAAGTCCTCGGGCCGGGTGAACGGGCGCAACCGCCGCGGCCGCTCGCCCTCGACCTCGATCGAATCGATCGCGAACCGGTCGACCATCCAGGCCTGAAAACCCTCACCCCAGCCCCACACCGCCGCCTCGAATCGGTTGCCCTGCTGGTCGATCGCCAAGACCAGCACCTGGACCCCCGGCGGCACCTCGCCCAGCACATAGGGGCTGGCCAGCGCCCTGGCTTCCAGCTCGGTCAGCGCGATCGGCAGCTCGCCCCGGCGGCGCTGGATATAGTTCCGGCCTTCGATCGTCTGGTCGAACGCCTTGAGCCCACTGTCGTCCTGCTCGACCTCGAACTTGATCTCGGCCTGGCGCAGCAGCTCGGCAATCTTCGACCAGGGCCGGAACCCGAACAGCCCGCCAAGCCGGAACGACGCGCGGGCATTGGCGGTCAGCACCCCGACCTTGCCCGGCGCTTCATCGGCCCTGGCGCAGGCCGTCTCGCCCTTGCCGACCCAGCGATAAGTTTCAAGCAGCGCTCGCTTTTCACGTGGAACATGAACCCCGCCGCAATCGCTATGCGGACAGACCACTGCCGCGCTCGCCGCCGCGTCAAGCGGAGTTCCGTCAGCCTCGAACTGCAGCCGGTCGACATAAAGCGCGAACGGCTTCCCGCACATCAGACAATCGACCCACAGCCGTTCATCCGTTCCGACTGCAACCAGCGCCTCGATCCCGGCGTTGGTTCCCAGCTTGGGGGTTGAATTGACGTAGACCATTGTCCCACCGAAGGCATCGAAGCTGCCCATCCGGCCATAGAGCAGCGCCAGCGCGTCACCCTGGTTCGAGATGTCGGTCGGGATTTCGTCAAAATCGTCGAGCCGCCCGAGCGCGAACGGCTTGGCCCGAAAAGTGGTCCCGGTCGGCCACAGCAAGTAATGGTCCGCGCCGCGGAACCGTTTGAGGTTGAGCGTGTTCGACAGCAGCTTTTCCTGCAGCTTTTCGCAGTTGTCGATCATCTTGTTGAACTGGGTCTGCGAATACTGGTCCATGCTGGTCCGGTCGGGCATCACGAACAGCAGGTCTACCGGGTCATAAATCACGTTGTGCAGCTGCCAGTTGTTGCCGATCTCCGACTTGCCGACCTGGGACGGACCCATCGTCACCACTTCGCGATACGGCGAGCCCTTGCCCAGGCAGTCCATCACCCGGTCGAGGTGATCGACGAAGAATGGACCCTCGCCCCACTTGCCCGAATAGGCCCCCGGATTGCTCAGTACCCGGTGTTCGCGCGCCGCCGCCGAGATCGAGACCTTGGCCGGGAAGCGGAATTCGGACATGCAGTCCGCCACCAGTTCGCCGGCATCGGCGAAGGCCAGCGGGGTGTTGAGCCCGATGTCGAACATCAGCGTCATGGCCCGGCCTTGGGCTGAGCAGCCGTGGTGAAGGTTGTCACGAAGTCATCGACCGCCTTTTCAATCATCGCGCCGAGCGGCTTCACTTCGTCCTGGCTCATGCCGGTCAGCGCGGCGAATTCGCCCGGCACCAGCCCCAGGCGGCGCCGCGATTCGACCACGGCAGCCATCAATGCCGGGACAAGCTCTTCGGTATCGACCAGCTTGCCCATCATTTTGGCAAGCCGTATCCGCTCGAACTCGGCCGCATACTCTTCGCGGCGCTGCTTACCCGACAGCGACAACTCCTCTTCACTGCCCGAACTGTCCCCCAGCAGCTCGAAGCGCAGCTGCTGCAGTTGGGCCAGACGTTCAGCCGAGGCATTCTCGTCCGCCGCCTGGAGCGCCTTCCACCAGGCCAGACCTCCCTCGGCCTCAATCCGATATCCGCGGCCCCGCGTCCCGCGCTCAATCAGCCAGGCCGGCTCACCCTCAACCGCGCGGATATAGTCGCGCATCGTTTCGGGCGTGCGACCGCACAGCTCCGAGAACTCGTCGAGGTTGACCACCAGCACCATGGTCAGCCCCGGCAATCTTTCATCGTCAGACGCAACATTCTTTCACTCCCGTCACCGCCATCAAACCAAAAACCCAACCAAAACCACGGATTTCCGCCACTCCCATAAACCCCGCGCCCCCCGCGCTGCCGCACCGCATTACGTTTGGGGCGCCTGGGAGGACCCAGAAGGGGGGGTGCCCCCGGCCCCGACCCAAGGCTCCAGCGGAGCAGCCGGCCCGGTCACCATGAACCCCAGCGCCATCTTGGACAGCGACCATGCCAGCGCCTCCAACCCGGCCCACCACCGCTGATAGAGCGCCCGCCCCCAGGCTTCCCGCGCATCATCCCAAACCCGGATCAACGGGCAGTACGCGCCCTTCCTGCCCGGCCCCTGATACTCGATCGCGGCCTGGCGATCCTCCATGTCCCATGACACCGGCCGCACCCGATAGACCGGCGGCACCCAGCTCGACGGCCGCGTGCCGGCCTGACCATGCGCCCGCACCAGCTCCCCGCCCGCGATCCCGCGCAGCGCCTGCGCCACGGCATAGGCCGCGGGATGCACCGCATCGCTGATAATCGCCCCGCCACTATCGACCCGGCAGCCCAGGTGGTTGATCTGCATCAGCTGCCCCACCCCGCAGCCCGAGTAGGCCCGCACCTCATAGCCCGCCGCCGCCGCCTCGATCGCATGCAGCCCCGACCGTTCGAACCGGTCGACCAGCTGCACCCCATAGGCCCAGTGCACCAGCGCCTCGACATCGATCGAGCCCTGCCGCTCCCAGGGCCGGGCACGCGGCGGCCGGTCAAGCTGCTGCTCGCGGGCCACTGCACTGGTCAGCCTGACTTCCATCGATTGCTACTCCTCTTCAAGATATGGGGTGAAGGATAGTGAAGGAGGGTTGGACAGTTACAGGGTCGATGGTCGCATGCAGGCGCAAGCGCACATAAGGGGCCACCCTGTCAAAACCATCCGTTACCCTCCGTCACCATCCGTCATTGCCCTGAAAACGCCATGTTGCGAGGTCGGCAGACCGCCCCCAACCCTCCGTCAAACCATCCGGCACAACCGTCCGTCACAGCCCCGGCCAGCACCCCGGCCACCGCCCGAACCACCGCCGCTGCCCGCCCCGCCCCGGAATGACGGACAGTTTGGCCCAACCCTCCGTCACTGTCCGTCACCACATCTTGTGGTGCCAACTGATCGAGCAAAGCGCGCCAGGGCATCATCACCCACCCCCCAGCAGATCATCGTCATCATCCGGCCAGCCCAGATTATCGCCGGTCGGCTTCGCCGACCCCGTTGCGGCTGCCGCCGAAGGCGCTTGGTCGTTACCCCCCAGCAAGGGGTCCGCGCCGAGCAGCTTGATCCCGTGCCGCACCTTGTTGCCGCGCCGGTCCTTCTTGCCGATGCACCCGCGCTGGGTCAGCTGCACCCCAAAGCTGGTGGCGTTCCACTTCTTGCGCTCGTCCTCTTCAACCTCGTTGCGGTCCATCCAGGCCTTGAACGCCACCAGCAGCACCGTGCTGCCGGTCACCGCACTGCGATCGCTCAGGTCGCATTCCTCGTCGAGCCATTCGCCCAGCGGGTTGCCCGTGGCCCAGAAGTCGGCCAGCGCGTCCACCTCGGCTTCGGGCACCGGCACGCGCCGGTCTGGCAGCCAGTCGAGGCACCCGGCGATCAGCCAGTTGAGAATGCCGCTCGCCTCGGTCCACAGCCGCTCGCGCAGCACCGCCGGACTTTCGAATCCGCCGGGGATCAGGTTAAGGTCGACCACCCAGCGGATCAGCCGGAACCGCCGCCTAAAACCCTTGTCGTCGCCGGGCATGCGCGGCGTCGGGTTAACCTCGATGAACAGCTTGCCGCGCGGCTTGAACACCGTCGCTTCCTTGGCCTTGGCCCCGGCGTCAGAGGCGGTGATCTGCCCGCCCCCGGTCCATTGCTTAAGCAGTTCGCCGTCCCACATCGCCTTGGGTCCGGGCTCATCGCTCAGGATGAAGCGATAGTCTCCGGCCAGTGCGACCAGGTCGCGCCGGTGCTCGGCCCCGTTGCGCTGGTTCCCGGCCTTCAGCCAGGTGCTCACCGCCGAATGCCGGTAATAGTCGCCGTGGCCGTGGGCCAGGATCTCGTGGGTCTTGGTCTTGCCGTCGCCGCCGCGGCCCTTGTGAACATAGAATTCCTCGCAGTCGGTCAGCCCGGTCAGCGTCTGCCCGTACATCCGCGGAAAGATCTTGCGCGTGTCCTCGTCGGGAATCACCAGCTCAAGCCGCGCGGTCCACATCGGGCACCCCGCATCCGGATCGAACGCCCACACCGCGATCTGCCGCAGCATGTCAGCCGGCTCATGGCCTTCCTGGAACGTGGCATGCCAGCACGATCCGGTGCCGCTTTGGGTCAGCTTGACCAGGCCGAGACCCTCAACCAGAAACGCCCCCTTGGGCGGCACCCCATGCCGGAACCGCAGTGTGCCATTGGCCAGATTGTAGGTCAGCGGATCGACATCGAACTCTTCCGACCAGGCCCGCACTTCCGCCATGTCCTTGGCCTGCGCCAGCATCGCGGTGGTCTGGGTCGCATTGCCCGATCGCACCGCCCATTTGCGCAAGGCCTCAAGCCGGTCGATCGCCCGCTCGGGCGTGCACCAGGCGCCATACCGCTTCGCCAGCGCCTCGCGTTCCGGACGGTCGGGATCGCCGATCAGCCCGGCCAGCGCGGCCGCCTCGTCGTTGATATGCTGGGCCACCTCGTGCGCCAGCGCGCGGGCCCGGAATCCCCCCTCCCGCTCCGACCAGCGCTGCCCGTCAAAGGCCACCCAGGCCTTGTCGTCGACCCATTTCAGCAGGCCCCCCGCGATCGCCACCAGGCGCCGGCCATTGCCAAAATCGTTGCACTCGCACCACGCCAGCTCAAGCGGATCGTCAACCGGAACAGGGATCAGCAGGTCGGTCAACCGCGCCCCCTCCCGTTCAGCCGGGCCAGCGCCACCGCATCGGAAATCGCCCGCTGCTTGGCGGTCGGCGCCTTGGGCGGCGGCGCGGCGAACAGCGCGGCCAGCTTTTCGTCGGCGGTCGGCGGTGCGCCATCGGGCCGCACCGGCCCGCCGGCCTCATCCACCGTCGCCCGGTACAGCCGGAACACCTGCTCCCCGGCCTGCATCGCCTCGGGCCCGTGCTGCGCGCACTTCTCGTACCAGCGCACCACCAGCGCGATCTGCCTGGCCGCGATCCCCTGCAGCGCGGCAGCGGCCTTGCGGTCCTTCTCCTGCCCGCGCAGCACCGCGATCTCGGCCCGGATGTCGAGCAGGTCGAGCACGGTCTGGACCACAATCTGCGCCCGCTCGGGATCCTCCATCCCGTCAAGCTGCTCGGCCAGCAGGCCGGCCGCGATCTCAAACGCGCTGGCCCGCAGCGGCACCGCTGACGCCTCCCCGACCCCCCCAGAAACCGATAGCGCCGCCTCATAGGCCTCCAGCAGCGCATCGGCCACCCCGCGCTCGGCCGGGGTCAGCCCGCGCCGCGCCAGCAGCTTGCGATAGGTCGCCATGTCATAACCCATCGCCTTGACCTCGACCCGGTGATCGCGCCGGTCCTGCTGCAGCTGCGCGATCTCCGCCCCGATCATCTCGTCGCGCTCGACCAGCTGCTTCAGCCGCCTGTCAGTGGATTCAGCCATCGACCAGCTCCCGTTCAACCGGCGCGATCAGCTCATCGGGCTCGCATTCATCGATCGGCGGCACCTTGCGAAACCGGCGCTCCGATTTCCAGGCCAGGTGCCAGCCAAGATACAGGCACCGCTCCACACGTTGATCATCAGGAAACCCGACGTCCTGGACGATGTAGACCATCCCCAGCGTCAGCTCCCTGCCGCCGATGGAGGTCCACCCGGGGAATTCGATGTCGCTCACATCGATGCACTCAGCCAGATCGTTGGCCTGCCAGTTCTCAGCCATCGACCAGCCCCCGCCGCCCGCGCCCGGGCAACAGCGGCCGCGCCACCCCGGCCTCGTCCAGCGCCTTCAGCAGCCGCCTGATCACTTCGGCCGATCGCCGCAGCTCCTCCCGGCGCGGATCGCTCGGCAGGTACGGCACCGGCAGGTCCAGCGCGATCAGCCGCAGCTCCGCCCAGCGCGAGGCCATCCGCATCACGCCCACTTTCTTGCCCGCCCGCTGCAGCCACCCCGCCTCGGCAATCCCGGCCGCGCGAAAACCATAGATCTGGGCCTTGATCTCCTCGATCGTGCCCACCATGTCGCGGTACAGCAGCGCCAGCGCCGCGGCATCGCTCAGCGCCTCGATCTCGGCCCGCGTCGGCACATTCGCCCCCCGCTCGATCATGCCAGCCACGCCCACAGACCCAGCCCCAGCGCCGCCAGCAGGCAAGCCCTGCCCAGCTTGCCGCAATGCTGGATAAACACCGGCGGCGTGTGCCAAAAGGTCTTCGGCTCATGCCACGCCATCAGCTCGAAACCGGCTCCGGTCAGCAGGACTGCGATCAGGGTAATCATGCGGCCACTCCCATGGTGTCGGGCCTCAGCCCGGCCGGCGGACGAGAAACAATCACATCGTTGAAATCCATCCCCAGCGGCGCCCGCAGCGCCCGCACCTGGTGCACCCCGGCACCGCGCCAGCCCTTGACCGCCAGCTCGGCGCAGATCGTCGCCCGCTCGGCCCCGGTGATCGCGCGCTCGATGATCGGCCCGCCTTTCGCCTCGACCACCTTCTGCCGCTTCAGCGGCGCCATGTCCGAATCGACCAGCACCGTCACCGGCCCCTGCTGCCCGGGCAGCGTGAAGCACCTCCGCTCCGGATCCGGCTCGATCCGGAACAGCGGCCACACATCGCCGCGCCACTTGCGCGGGAAACCCTGCAAATTGTCCAGGCTCAGCGTCGCCAGCCCCACGGCCTCGCTCGGCGCATCAGCCAGCGCCATGCCCGAAAGCACCGTCTCGTTGCCTTCCCCGGCATAGACCGGCGCCAGCGGCGTCCAGTCCCCCAGCAGCACCGCCCCATGCCCCACCGGGCCCAGCATCTTGCGCTTGGGAAACAGCGGATCCACATCGTCCGCCTTGGCCCAGGGCCGCCGACGCACCATGGTCCCGGTGCCATCGGGGCTCAGGAAGGTCACATGCAGGCCCACCGGCACAAAGTCCCACCGCCCACGGGACCCATCGTGCTCCCACCCGGCGGGCGGCATGGAGCCCGCAGGGCGAACATTAGTACCGTCGGCCCCCTCCGCCGCAGGCGGACGGTCAGACTCGCCGGACAGACCTGTTTCATCCTCGAGCCAGACCGGCCGCCGCACCATCGCCAGCAAGGCCGGCGCGATCAGCGCGTCACGCGGCCAGGCGCGGGCATCATCGGGTCCGCGCAGCTCCCACGGCATCAGCGGGCAGGCCGAAAGATAGCGGAACTGGCTCAGCCGCGCATCGCCCAGCACCCATTCGGGCACCCCGCGCCCCATGAAATAGCGCCGGACCGCCGCATGGTCCGCCCGCGCCCGCCGCCACAGCACCCGCGCCATCTGGATCGTCTCGATCAGCACTTTATCGCGCCCACGTCGCGGCGGTGCCGGGTTCCGTTCGCGCAGCACCGGCCTCGGTTCCAATGCGGCGGTGACCGGCGGCATGGAGCCCGCAGGGCGAACATTAGTACGGTCACCCGACGAAGACTCGATCCCCGCCCGCGCCTCGCATTCCTTCAGCGCTTCGATGAATTTCAGCCCGTACATGCCCTCGACAAACCGGATCACGTCCCCGCTCCACCCGCAGCCAAAGCACCGCGCAGCATTGTCCTTGATCGAAAAGCTGGCCGATTTCCCGGCATGGAACGGGCACGGCCCGCGCCGGGTCTTGGCCCCCGCCGATCCCGCCAGCTTGACATGGCCTTCGACCACGCCGGCCAGCGGCAACCGCCGCCGCACCGCATCGATCCGGCCCTGCAGCGCGGCATCAGCCATCGCGGCGCTCCTCCCCGCCCAGCAGCGCGCGGATCCGCTCGAACTGCACCAGCGCCGCCGCCAGATCCTGCCGCGGCCCGGCAGCCGAAAACTCGACCGCGCGCTGCGCCAAGGCCAGCACCTCGCGCGCCACCGGCCGCACCAGCGCCGCCGGCGGCAGCACCGGGCCAAGGTCGTGGTAAGGGCTGGCTGCGCTTTCCATCACACCCTGCTCGGCATCACGACCTGGACCAGCGCCGGTGCACCATCCGCGGCAGCGCCGCCCGCCTCGATCCGGCACGCCCCGCCCGGGTCGCTCATCGCCAGCACCACCGTGTCGCTGGCCAGCGCCAGCAGCGCCTCGCGCAGATACTTGTGGTCGAACCCGATCGACAGCGGCTCGCCCTGATAGTCACAGGGCAGCTCCTCGGCTCCTTCGCCCAGCTCGGGGCTCGATCCGCTGATCGCGCACTTGCCCTCGCCGAATTCGAACTTCAGGAGCCGCGAGCTCTTGGCGGTCATCACCCCCACCCGCTTCACCGCCTGGGCTAGCGCCGCCCGGTCCAGCGTGGCGCGAAGCGGCGGATCGCTGGGGATCACCCGCTCATAGTCGGGAAAGGTCCCGTCGATCGTCTTGGCCACCAGGCGCACCTCGCCGCCATCTGCCGCCGGCAGCGCAAAGCTCACCACCCCGGACCCGGCCAGGCAACCCGCTTCGACCACCACAGTGTCCCGATCACCCTGAGGAGCGCCGTCAGGCGCGTCTCGAAGGGCGGCCTTGACCGCGCCCGCCAGCAGCTTGTCGAGCACGCCCACCGTCAGCGTGCCAACGATCATCGCCGGCCAGCTAGCGGCTGCGCTCCCGGTCCCCAAACCCAGCCCGGCGGCATCGACTGCCAATCGCGCCAGGCGGTGGCCGTCGGTGGCCACAAACCGCAGGTCCAGCCCTACCGGATGGATGTGCACCCCGTTCAGGTAATAGCGGGTATCCTCGCTGCTGATCGCATGCTCGACCCGCGCGAAGTGATCGGCCAGCGCGCTGGCCCTGGCCTCGAACGCGGTCACCACCGCTATTGCCGGCACCGCGGGAAATTCTCCGACCGGCAGGCACAGCAGCTTGAACCGCGCCCGCCCAGCCTTCAGCACCGCGCGGGTCTCGTCGCCCCCGCTTGCGGAGCCCGGAACGGGCGAAGCAGCGCATGGACCAGATCTCGGCGCCTCCAGCGTCACCATCGCATCGGGATCGAGCTCGCCCAGCACCGCCAGCAGCTGCCTGGCCGGCAGGGTCAGCTCGAAACCCCCGCTGCCCGCCTTCCACTCTGCCGAATCCGGCTGACCACTGTCATCACTGGCCAGGCTGCGCACCACCCACATGTCGAGGTTGGTCGCGGTCAGCCCGATCGCCCCCGCAACCACGGACACCAGCACATGGTCGAGGATCGGAATGGTGTTCTTGCCCATCACCACCCCGGCCACGTCCTTGACCGCATCGGCCAAAGTCCCGCCCCGCACCCGGGTCCGGGCAACACGACGGTCGCCGGGCTCATCCACGATTGCTTGCTCCTGGGGCTTACCGGCCATGGCTCAGTCCTCCCCGCTGGCGAAGCTCTCGGCTGCATCGCCCAGCGCCTCGGCGAGTGCCGGCGCATCGACCTTGCCTTCCAGCTGCAGCGCGAGGAGCTCGGAAACCGACTTCATCTCGCGCCAGGTCAGCGCTTCTATCGCGGCGAAGAATTCGGCCTCGCCCCCCCCCTGAACAGTCTTTCGCGCCATCGTCAGTCTCCTTTCTCAATCGGGCCTGTCCGGCCCCACCCGACCGGCGGCATGGAGGCCGCAGGCCGAACATTAGTACGGTCGGCCCCTCCGCCGCCGGCGGATGGCCTATCTGTGCAACCCCAGCCCGAGCGAGGCGATCACCTCGTCGGTCCGGCGCAGCTCAAGCCTGAATGCGTCCAGATCGATCAGCGGATCCGCCAGCATGTCCTCGGGCAGCAGCTCGGCAAACCGCGCCGCCGCTGCCGCCATCACGCGCCGGCAGGCCGCCCGCTCGGCCAGCACATCGCTGTCCGGCTCCGGCGCGCGGGCAAATTCGCGCGCGATCACCCGGATCGTGGTGCCCGAAACCTGCCCCTGGCAGACCGGATCGGCCTCCAGCAGCTGGCGCAGCCGCGCCTCGATCGTCGCGAGCGCTACCGGGTCAGCCACGCGCCCACCCCCCCCAATGCTCCCACGAGAACGCCGGGGACGAACACAGCGACCATCGCCGCCGCCGAGCCGCAGCCTAGCACCCACCCAAGCCGCCGCGCCTCGCGGTCCATGTCGAACCCCGCGCGCTGCAGCTCCTCGGGCGCTGGCAGATCTGCACCGCCGCTCATTCGCCGCAGCCCCGGCCGATCCGGCCTGTATCGCGATCGTCCACGAATTCGCGCCAGTGCCGCCAGCCCTGCGGACAGGCAAAGCCCCACTCACGGACCTTGGGCCCGGTGATGAACAGGGTCAGCGCGCGCTCAGCCTCGAACAGCTCGACCCGGTGCAGCGCCTCGGCCGCGCGGCTCACCACGTCGCCCGCATTGCGCGCGAACACGCCCTCGGGCGTATGTTCCCGATAGCGCCCGGCGATGATGAAGCTGGTGCTGGCCCAGGGATGATCGTGCAGCGCGCGATCGTCGTCGCTGCGGGCAAAGTCGTGCAGGTACACGTTGGCAAAATCGTTGCGCGGCACCACCCACCAGCGCCGCATATAGCCGGGCCCGATATCGTAATCGGGCGGGCGGCTCGCCATCAGGCACCGCGCCCATTGCTTCAGCTGCGCCAGGTCGGCGTTGAACTCCCCCCCGCTCACAGCACCACCCCCCTGGGCAGCGGCTTGTCGGTCCGCCTGACCATGTTCTCGCCTTCGCTCCACCCGGGGCGGCGGACATAGTGTTCGGCAATCAGCCCCAGCCCCCGGTGGCCAAGCCGCTGCACTTCGTCGCGCAGCAGCGCTCCGGCGCTCGCCGCGTGGCCTTTGGCATAGACCATCTGCGCCCCGGGCTGGGCATCCTTCACCCATTCGCGCAGCCGCGCCGCCGTGATCGGCGCGGTGCTGGTCTGTTGCTCGGTCATCGTATTCCCCCCGGGAATGGTAGTGCATCGTGCGGTCGGCTTGTCGGACGCCGGGTTCAGGAACTGTCGGTCAGCGCGCACTCCAGATTGCCCAGCCTTTCAGCCAGCTCGCAGACCTCGCGGGCCAGCGCCTGCCGCCGCTCCCGGCTCAGCCGCGCGATCGGCGCGGCCAGGTCGCCGCCGGCCAGCAGCCCGATCACGTCGCTCGAATCGTCGGCGATCTCGGCCAACCAGTGGCCCAGCAGCACCTCGGCGATTCCGCGCGCGCCCATCCCCACTGCCAGCATGCCGGGCACAAATTGCCCGCCCTGCGCCCGCGCCAGGGCCCGGGTCACATGCGGATGGCCCGGTGCGCCGGCCGACAGCGCCTCGATCCGCGCCACCAGGTCAGCGCCCATGAAATCGCGCGTGTTGGGTGAGCAATAGTCGGAGATCCGCGACTGGCACCGCCCGCTCTCCAGCGCCACGAACTCCTGCCCGCCCGCCGCCTTCACCGCATCGCGGCAGGCCAGCTTCAGCGCCAGCTCGGACGGGCTCAGCCGGTGGCTGCGGTCAGTCGACACGGCCCGCTCCATCTGGCAGGACGGCAACCGGCACGGCATTTAGCCCGGCAAAGGAGACCCGGCCATGGCGGCGCAGGACAATATCTTCCCCCAGGCAATCGAGTTCGGAGACAAGACCTTCGGCGACGAGGACTTTGTATGCATCCGTTTCATCGAAGCGCACGACAAGCTTGTCGATATCTGTTTCCGCCCCGAAGCGCTTGACCGCCTCGTCGAAAACCTCACGCACCTGGCGCAGGCCGAGCGCGCGCGGAGGGCGGGTAAGCCGCATTGACCAACGCTTGCGAAAGTGGCCCGCCGCGCTCATTCCGGTGCCTCCGGCCAATATTCATCCGCCACACCGGAACCGGCAGAGGCGGGCAAGCCTTTCCCCGGCTCCGGTGCAGCGAACGCGCCGGCCGCA
>JANPMA010000122.1:0-19411 GCA_031422595.1 Novosphingobium sp.
ATCGCCGCTCTGGACCACTTCGGCCAAGGCATCGACCAGCGCGTCGGGCCCGGCGATAACCTGGGCATTGCGGTGCCCGCGCGCTTTCATCCCCGCGACCATCGCCGCGCTGTCGACGCCCTCGATCGGCTGCTCACCGGCAGCATAGACCGGGGCGGCATAGACCATGTCGGCGTCGTTGAAGGCAGCCTCGAAGTCGGCCATGTGATCGCGCAGGCGGGTGAAGCGGTGCGGCTGGACCACGGCGATCACCCGGCCGGTGCCCACCCCTTCGCGCGCGGCGGCCAGCACCGCGCGGATTTCGACCGGGTGGTGGCCATAGTCGTCGATCACGGTTGCTGCCCCAGAACCAATGGCGACCTCACCAACCGTGGTGAAGCGGCGCTTGACCCCGGTGAACTTGGCAAAGCCGGTGCGGATCAGATCGTCCGAAACACCCATCTCCACCGCTACCGCCACTGCGGCGAGCGCGTTCTGAACGTTGTGGCGGCCGGGCATTGGCAGGTCGATCCCCTCGATCCGCCGCTGGCTGCCGTCGCGCTGGCGGATCACAGCGTCGAAGCGGTTGCCGCCGGGATGGGGCACCACATTCTCACCGCGCACGTCGGCCTGGGCGCTATAGCCATAGGTCACCACCCGGCGGTCGCGGACCTTGGGGATGACCGCCTGGACTTCGGGATGGTCGATGCACAGCACCGCGCAGCCATAGAACGGCACGTTTTCGATAAATTCGACGAAGGCGTCCTTGATCGCATCGAACGAGCCGTAATGTTCAAGGTGTTCGGGATCGATGTTGGTGACGATCGCGATCGTCCCGTCGAGCCGCAGGAACGAGCCATCGCTCTCATCCGCTTCGACCACCATCCAATCGCTTTCGCCCAGCCGCGCGTTGGAGCCGTAGCTGTTGATGATCCCGCCGTTGATCACGGTCGGATCGACCCCGCCGGCATCGAGCAGCGCCGCAACCATCGAGGTGGTGGTAGTCTTGCCGTGCGTTCCGGCCACCGCGACGGTGCGCTTCAGCCGCATCAGTTCGGCCAGCATCTCCGCGCGGCGGACTACCGGAATGCGGCCTTCCAGTGCGGCGGCGACTTCCGGATTGGAGCGCTTGACCGCGGTCGAGGTGACCACGACAGCGGCATCGCCCAGGTTCTCGGCCGCGTGGCCGATGGCAACCTTGATCCCGCGCTTCCTGAGCCCTTCGATCACATAGCCTTCGGCGATATCGCTGCCCTGAACCTTGTAGCCCAGGTTGTGCATCACTTCGGCAATGCCCGACATGCCGATCCCGCCGATCCCGACGAAGTGGATCGTCCCGATCTCGGTCGGCATCCGGTGGCCGGTTTTCTGGCTCAGCGCCTGCCTCATGCAGGGTCCCCGGCAAGCGCCTCGGACCCGGCTGCGGCCTCGCCGCGCACAGCCGAGATCACGTCCATCATCGGCGCGACCCCGAAGCTCTCGACCAGGTCGGCCAGGTCAACGGCCGCGCCGGGATAGCCGCAGTTCCACGCGGCATGCGCGGCGGTGGCCAGCGTCGCAGGGTTCATCGCGATGGCCTGGATCTGCTTGGCCAGCTCGGCGGGGGCAAAGCGTTCCTGCCGGATCATCCGCGCGCCGCCCAAGGCGGTCATCTCACGCGTGTTGGCGGCCTGGTGGTCGTCGGTCGCGATCGGCAGCGGGACCAGGATCGCCGGGCGGCCCACCGCGGTCAGTTCGGCCACAGTCGATGCCCCGGCGCGGCCGATGAACAGGTGCGAATCCGCGAGACGGCTAGCCATGTCCTCGAAATAGGTCCCCAGTTCGGCAGGGATCTCGTGCCCGGCATAACGCTGGCGCACCGTTTCGATGTCCTCGGGACGGCATTGCTGGGTCACTTGCAGGCGGCCACGCAAAGCCGGGGGCAGCATCGCCAGGCCATCGGGGACCACCTGGCTGAGCACGCCAGCGCCCTGGCTGCCGCCGGTGACCAGCACCCGCAGCAGACCGTCTTCGGTAAAGGCCGGGAACGGCTGCTCGCGCAGCGCCAGCACCTCGGCACGAACCGGGTTGCCGACCAGGTGGACCTTGTGGGCGTGCTTTGCCGCCAGCCGGTCAACCTCGCGGTAAGAGGTGGCAATCGCGTTGACCCTTGAGGCCAGGAAGCGGTTGACCCGCCCCAGCACCGCGTTCTGCTCGTGGATCACGCTGGGGATCCCGGCTCCGGTTGCCGCCCACAATGCCGGCAGAGCCGGGTAACCGCCAAAGCCGATCACAGCGCTGGGCTGGAAGCTTTCGAACAGGCGCAGCGCCATGCGCTTGCCTTCGAGGATCGCCTCGATTCCCTTGGGCCAGTGCAGCGGGTTCTTGCCCAGCCGCCCGGCGGGCAGCATGTGGCTGACCAGGAAATGCGGTTTGCCCGGCAAGCGGCTGCCGCGATCGTCGGTAATCAGCGCTACATGGTGCCCGCGTCGTTCCAGCTCTACCGCCAGCGCAAAGGCCGGGATCAGGTGCCCACCGGTGCCACCGGCGGCCAGGACATAGTGCCGTGTTGGCCCACTCATTTGCTCAGCCCCAGCTGGCGAAGCGAGAACCGCTCGCGTTTGATGTACGGGTTGCGCCGGGTGATCGCCAGCAGCAGGCCAACGCCCAGACAAATCGCGATGGTCGAGGAACCACCATAGGAAATCAGCGGCAGGGTCATGCCCTTCGACGGGAACAGTTGCAGGTTGACCAGAATGTTGATGAAGGCCTGCCCGCCCAGTTGGGCAGTCAGGCCAGCAGCGGCCAGCGTGGTGAACAGGTCTTCCTCGTCCAACAGGCGCAGCAGCACGCGCGCAATCAGCACCAGGAACAGCACCACGATCAGCGCACAAGCGATCAGCCCGAATTCCTCGCCAATCACCGAGAAGACATAGTCGGTATGCGCTTCGGGCAGGCTGAACTTCTTGGTTCCCAGCCACAGCCCGCTGCCGGTCCACCCGCCGGCCAGCAGCGTGCGCTGGGCAAGATCCACCTGGTCGAACGCGGTACCGCCGCCCAGGAAGGCGTCGATACGATTGCGGGCATTATCGTAGAACATGTAGGCCAGCACGACTCCGGCGACGCCGAACCCACCGGCGAGGCCGATCCGTTTCAGCGAAATTCCGCTCATCAAGACCATGACGAACCATACCCCGGCGAACAGGATCGTCGAACCGAAATCGGGCTGGGCCATCAGCAGCACCGCGATCATCCCCATCAGCCCGGTGCACAGCTCGATCACCGGCAGGCTTTGATCGCGCACCCGCCACGAGAGAATCCAGGCCATGACGATCGCAAATGCCGGCTTGAGGAATTCGGACGGCTGGAGCGACATGCCCAGGTTAAGCCAGCGCTTGGCACCGTTGACGCTGAACCCGGCGACCGGGACCAGCATCAGCGCGACCAGCATGGCAAAGCCCAGTACGATCCCCGCGCGCCGCGCATTCTCGCGGCTGAGCAGTGAAGCACCGAACATTGCGAGCAGGCCAAGGACTTGCCAGCGCAAATGGATGGTGAAGAAATGCAGGTCATCGAGCCGTACTGCCGCGGTCGAAAGCCGGCGCGCGCTGGCCGGGCTGCCAGCCGCGACTGCCGCAGCGCCGATCGCCATCAGCACCAGCACAATCACCAAGAGGCCGCGATCGATCTCGCGCCACCAGATTGCCAACTCGCTGCGCCGGGTGCGTTGATAGCGCGCGGCGGCGCCTTCGAGGCCGAGCCGGCCGCCGCGCGGCACCATGGGCGGGTTCGAGGCCATCAGCCGCGCTCTCCGCTCGGCGCTGCCGGTTCGGGCGTGGACAGCGCCTGGACGATCTGGCGAAAGGCATCGCCGCGCGCCTCATAATCGCGGAACTGGTCGAAACTGGCGCAGGCCGGGGACAGCAGCACCACGTCGCCGGGTTTGGCCGCTTCCATCGCCTGGCGGATCGCTTCACACATCATCTCGCTGCGGGTCACCGGCATGTACGGACGCAGCAGTTCGGCAAACAGCGGCCCGGCATCGCCGATGGTATAGGCCGCAGCGATATTGGCGAAGAACGGCTGGCATTCGTCAAGGTTGTCGCCTTTGGGCAGGCCGCCCAGGATCCAGTGGACCCGCGGCCCGGGCTTGGGCGGGAAGGCCGCCAGTGCCGGCGCGGTCGAGGCCGGATTGGTCGCCTTGCTGTCGTTGATGAACATCACCCCATTCACATCGGCGACGCGTTCCATCCGGTGCGGCAGCCCGCGGAAGCTGGCCAGCGCCGGGCGCCATTGCATCGGGGTGATCCCCAACGCCTCGGCGATGGCGACCGCCACCGCCGCATTCTGGAGGTTGTGCGGGCCTTGCAGGCTGGGCCAGTCCGGCTGGAGCGCGACCAGGTCCTTGCCATCGACCGAGCGCACCCGCGACTGTTCGCGCAACTGGCTCTCGCGCGCGGCGATCGACTGGGTTTTGGCATCGGTCATTCCGAACACCGCGAACTGGTCGGCCCGCTGCATCGAGAACAACCGGGCCTTGGACGCAGCATAGCCAGCGAAGCCGTCATAGCGTTCAAGGTGGTCGGGCGTGATGTTGAGCAGCGCGGCCACATCGCTTTCAAGGCTGTGGGTCAGGTCGATCTGGTAGCTCGACAGCTCCAGCACATAAACTCCGCCAGCCGCGAGCGGGCTGGTGCCAAGGATCGGCACACCGATATTGCCGCCCATCCTGACCGGCAGCGCCGCGCTTTGCAGGATGTGGTGGACCAGCGCGGTAGTGGTGCTCTTGCCGTTGGTCCCGGTGATGGTGATCACCCGGTGCGCGGGAAGGTCCGGGCGGCACAACGAAAACAGTTCGATGTCGCCGATCACCGGCACGCCGAAACTGGCGGCATGCTGGGCGATCGGGTGCTGGTTGAGCGGCACGCCGGGCGAGACCACGACCCCGGCAAAGCCGGTCAGGTCGATGCCCACCGGATCGGCCAGTTCGCAGCGGCCCTCGAACGCGCGGCGGGGCTCCTCGCGGCTGTCCCAGGCGGTAACCTGGGCCCCGCCCGCCAACAGGCTTTCCGCCGCAGTCAGGCCCGAGCGGGCAAGGCCGAGGACGGCAAAGCGTTTTCCGGCAAAGGCGGGGGTGGTGATCATCTGAGCTTCAGCGTCGACAGGCCGACCAGCGCGAGCACGATCGAGACGATCCAGAAGCGGATCACCACGGTCGATTCCTGCCAGCCCAATTGTTCGAAGTGGTGGTGGATCGGGGCCATCTTGAACACCCGCTTGCCGGTGCGCTTGTAGACCGCGACCTGGATGATCACCGACAGCGCCTCGGCCACGAACAGTCCGCCAACAATCCCCAACACGATCTCGTGGTGCGCGGCGACCGCGATTGCGCCCAGCGCGCCGCCCAGCGCCAGGCTGCCGGTATCGCCCATGAACACCGCGGCGGGCGGGGCATTGAACCACAGGAAGGCCAGCCCGGCCCCCATGATCCCGGCGCACAGGATCGCCAGCTCACCTGCGCGCGGCACATGCGGAATGCCGAGGTAGGCCGAAAAGTCGGCCCGGCCGGCCAGGTAGGCGATGATCGCAAAGGTTCCCGCCGCGATAATCACCGGCATGGTCGCCAGGCCATCGAGCCCGTCGGTCAGGTTCACTGCATTGCCCGCGCCGACGATCACGAAGGCCGCAAAAGCATAGTAGAGCGGCCCCAGCGGAATATAGCGGCCCGACAGGAACGGCACATAGAGGTTGGTGTCGATCTGCTGGACCATCATCCACACCGCCAGCCCGGCAACCGCGAATTCGGCCAGCAACCGGACCCGCCCCGAAACCCCGGCGCTCGAGCGCTTCTTGACCTTGTCGTAATCGTCAAGGAACCCGATTCCGCCGAAACCCAGCGTCACCACGATGCAGGCCCAGACCAGCGGGCTGCTCAGGTCCATCCACAGCAACATTGAGATCACCAGCGACACCAGGATCATCAGCCCGCCCATGGTCGGCGTGCCGCGCTTGGCGAGGTGGCTTTGCGGCCCGTCCGCGCGGATCGGCTGACCCTTGCCCTGGCGGATCCGCAGCATGGCGATGAACCGCGGGCCGATGATCAGCCCGATCACCAGCGCCGTCATCAGCGCGGCCCCAGCACGGAAGGTCTGATAACGGATCAGGTTCGCCAGTCCCTCGAACTGGAAATAGTGCGCGATCAGGTAGAGCATCGCCCCGCCTTATTCCTTCCCGTTTGCCAGCGCGGCGACCAATGCGCCCAGCCCGACCGAATTCGACCCCTTGACCAGCACCGCGTCGCCGCTTTCCAGGCCAAGTCCCTTGAGCGCTTCAAGCGCCTCGGTAGCATTAGCGCAATGGGCGAAGGCCAAGGGCTTGCCAAGCGCGGTTAACGCGCCTTTCCCCAATTCCTCGGCCAAAGCGCGCATCCCGTCGCCGACCAGGATCAGCTCGTCGATACCCGCTTTCGCGATTGGTCCGGCCAGCTCGGCATGGAAGGCCGGGCCGTGCTCGCCCAGCTCCTTCATCGCCCCCAGCACCGCGATCCGCCGCTTGGCGGGGGTAACCGCCAGCTGCGCCAGCGTGGCGCGCATCGAGGCCGGGTTGGCGTTGTAGCTTTCGTCGATCAGCAATGCCTTGCCGTCTTTCACCGAGAGTTCGATCCGCTGGCCCCGGCCCTTCAGCCCCTGCATCTCGGCCAGCGCGAGCCCGGCTGCGCCAAGGTCGCCCCCGGCGGCTCGAACCGCAGCCATTACCGCCAGCGAATTGGCGATCCAATGCTCGCCCGGTTCAGCGACGGTGTAGCAAAGCTTGCGGTCGCCAAGGTCGGCGGTGACCAGCGACCCGCCGCCCGGAGCAGCCACCGCGTCGAGCAGGCGGACCTGGGCATGGGCGGCCTTGCCGAAGGATACGACCCTCGCCCCCAACGCCTCGGCCGCAGCCTTGAGCTGGCCGTGATAGGGGCTGTCGGCCGGGATGACCGCCGTACCGCCCGGTTCAAGCCCCTGGAATATCTCGGCTTTGGCCGCAGCAATCGCTTCCATGCTGCCCAGCATCTCGATATGCGCCGGGGCAATCGTAGTGATTACAGCCACGTGAGGGCGAACCTGCGCGGCCAGCGCGGCGATCTCTCCGGCGTGGTTCATGCCCATTTCGAAAATGCCGAACTTGGAGCGGGCGGGCATCCGGGCGAGGCTGAGCGGAACGCCGACGTGGTTGTTGTAGCTCTTGACCGAGCGGTGGGAATTGCCCCGGCTCGAGCGGTCGAGCGCGGCGAAAATCGCTTCCTTGACCCCGGTTTTTCCGACCGATCCGGTGACCCCGATGATCCGCGCCCGGCTCCGCTCGCGCGCGCACTTGGCGAGCAGTTCAAGCGCACTTAAGGTATCGTCAACCAGCACATGCGGGCCACTCACGGGGCGGTCCACCACCACTGCAGCAGCACCCTTCGCAAGCGCCATGTCGACGAAGCGGTGCCCGTCCATGCTTTCGCCCTTGAGCGCGAAGAACAGGTCGCCCGGCACCACGTCGCGGCTGTCGATCTCAACCCCGGAAACCTGGAATTCGCCGACCGCGACGCCCTTCATCGCCCGGGCCAGCGCAACCGCATCCCACAGCGCCAGGCCCAGTTCGTCCTCGGGTTCGCTCGGCCAGTCGAGGATCCGGATGGGGGCATTCATGGGTTGTCCCTCCCGGGAGGGGCGGCGCATTCCCTCGCCACGGTAACGTCGTCGAAGGGCAAGACCCTGCATTGTTCCCCTGCTCCCATAATCTGGCCCTGTTCGTGGCCCTTGCCCGCTATCAGGACGATGTCGTCGCGCCCGGCCTGGGCGATTGCCGCGGCGATGGCTTCGCGCCGGGCGCCGCCGTCGCGCAGCACGCCCGGTCCGCCGGCCATGACCATTGCGCGGATCGCGGCGGGATCCTCACCGCGCGGATTGTCGTCGGTGATCAAGCCCAGGTCGGCCTGGCTTGCCACCACTTGACCCATTGGCGCGCGCTTGCCGGGATCGCGATCCCCGCCGGCTCCGAACACCACGATCAGCTTGCCCGAACAATGCGGACGCAGCGCGGCAATCGCGGCTTCGAGCGCATCGGGGGTATGCGCGTAATCGACATAGACCGGCGCCCCGGCCCGGCTGATTGCCGCGCGCTCCAGCCGCCCGCGCACCGGCTGCAGCCGCGCGAGCGCATCAAACACTTGCGCCGGATCGCCCCCGGTCGCGAGCACCAGTCCGGCCGAAACCAAAGCGTTGGCGGCCTGGTAGGCGCCGATCAGCGGGAGGCTGACCTTGCGCTGCTGCCCGGCGAATTCGATTTCCAGCGTCTGCCCCAGCTGGCTCGGGGTGCGGGCGAGTAGCCGGATCGACATCCCTTGCCCATCCGCCCGCTCGCCCACGGTGAACACGCGCAGTCCACGTTTTTCCGCGTGCCCGATCGCTTTGACCGACCATTGGTCGTCGGCCCAGATTACTGCCGCCCCAGCCGGATCGACCACTTCGTCGAACAGCCGCATCTTGGCTGCGAAGTAGTCTTCCATGTCCTTGTGGTAATCGAGGTGGTCACGGCTGAGGTTGGTGAAGGCCCCGGCCGAGACCCGCAGCCCCTCGTTGCGATACTGCGAGAGACCATGGCTCGAAGCCTCGTAAGCGACGTGCGTCACCCCTTCGCGCGCGAGGCCACTCATATTGGCGAGGAAAGTGACGATATCGGGAGTGGTCAGCCCGGTCGAAATGCTCTCGTCGGCGGTGGTCACGCCCAGTGTGCCGATCGAGGCCGAATGCTGTCCGCCCATCCGCCAGATCTGGCGGGTCATCTCGACGGTCGAAGTCTTGCCGTTGGTCCCGGTCACCGCGACGATCGTCTCGGGCACGGGGGTGAAGAACCCTGCCGCCAGCCGGGCGAAGGCGCACCGCGGGTTGGGGTCGGCAATGTGGACTGCGCCTTCGACCCTGGCTTCTGACCGGGCAACCACTGCGGCGGCCCCAGCCGCCACCGCCGCCGGAATGAAATCCTCACCGTTGACTACGGCGCCCTGGAACGCGCCGAAAACGGTACCGGGTGCAACCTTGCGGTTGTCGATCGCAAAGCCGGTGACCTGGGCTTCGGCACCAGCCGGCAGCGCGATCCCGGCCTGCGCTGCCAGCACGCCCAGCTTCATTCGCCGTCTCCGCTGCCGACCAGCGGGGCGAGATCGGTGATATCGACGTCGCGGGTGGCATCGGGCATGATCCCCAGCAGGGGCCCGATCCTGGGAACCAGCCGCCCGACCATCGGCGCGGCGTTCCAGGCGGCGGTGCGTTGGCCCGATGTTGCCGAGGTGCCCTGCGGCGTATCGAGCATCGCGATCACGACATAGCGCGGATGGTCCATCGGGAAGGCGGCGGCAAAAGTCGCGATGATATTGGTCTTCTGATAGCCGCCGCTGCCCGGCTTTTCGGCCGAACCGGTCTTGCCGCCGACCCGGTAGCCCGCGGCATTGGCCTTGCGCCCGGTGCCCAGATCAACGATCAGCCGCAGCAGCTGACGCATCCGTGCGCTGGTCGAGGCTTTGAACACCCGGCGGCCTGGAACCTCGGCGCCGGGTTCGACCCGAAGCAGCGTCGCCGGACGCCAGATCCCGCCGTTGACCATCGCGGCATAGGCCTGGGCCAGGTGCAGCGGGGTCATCGCCAGGCCGTGACCGTAGGACGCGGTCATCGTGGTGATCCGCGACCAGTTGCCTTTGGGCCAGATCGGGAAACCGCGCGCGGGCAGCTCGATATAGGGGCGCTCGTGCATCCCCAGCGCGCGCATCGTAGCGTTGAGCCGCTCGCCGCCCAACTGGTCGCCAACTTGCGCGGTGACGATGTTCGAGGAATGGATCAGCGCTTCGGGGATATTGAGCGAGCCTCCGAAGCTGTGGCTGTCACGGATTTGAAACCCGCCGATCGCAATCGGACGGTTCGATTGGTAGCGTTTGGAAAGATCGGTCACGGTCCCGGCGTCGATCGCCGCGGCAACGGTCACCGGCTTGAGCACCGAGCCCAGCTCGTAAACCTGGTTGGTCACCCGGTTGAAGATGTTGGCTTCTCCGGCGCGGTCGATCAGGTTGGGGTTGAACGCAGGCAGCGAGGCCAGCGCAACCACTTCGCCGGTATCGACATCGAGCACGATACCCGCCGCGCCCTTGGCGTTGCTTTCGGTCATCGCGCGCGACAGCTCATCCTCGAGCGCGCCCTGGACGCGGGTGTCGATCGAAAGTACGGCCGGCACGCCGCGGCTGGCGGGATCGGTCAGCCGCTTGTCGAAGACCTGTTCCATCCCGACATGGCCGTGGCCATCGGCGCCGACAAAGCCCAGCACGTGCGCAGCCATCGATCCTTGCGGATAGAACCGCTCGGTCTCGCGCGGGAATTCGAGCGCGGGTTCGCCCAGTGCATGGATCCGGTTGGCATCCTCGGGCAGAATCCGCCGGCGCAGATAGCCGGGCTTGCCTTCGGCCAGCCGCCTGGTCATTTCATCGACGTTGAGATCGGGGAAGACCTGCGCCAGTGCCAGCGCCACCTGACGGGGCGGACGAACTAGCGGCGGACCGCCCTCCCCCAGCGAAGCGGGATTGAACCACAGCGAATAGGCCGGGAAGGCGCGGGCCAACGGCACCCCGTTGCGGTCGACGATGTCACCGCGCTGGGGCAGCAGCGCATTGGCGAAATCCTGGCTGCTCGGCGGATCGGCGAACAGGCCCAGGAAGGCGATCCTGAGCATCGCCGCCAGCGCCACCGCGGCAAAACCCGAAACCACCCAAAGCACCCGCCATTTGGCCATCAACAGGCTGCGGCTGCGCACGTTGACCAGCTCGCGTCGACCTGAAGAGACAGCAGTGGAAACTGCCAGGCTGTTCATTCCCGCCGCGCTCCCGCCTTCTCGACCCGGTTCAGCCGGTCGCCCAGGCTGGCGGCGGTAACGGGTTTGCGCGCGCCGTCCTTGGGCGCTTCGGCTGCCATCGCCTTGCCGGTCAGCGGCGAAACCATCGCCGGGATCGTGTTGTCCGCACCCGCCTGCGCGGCGCTGGCTACGCGGATCGGGCTGGGCGCATCGGGCGCGCGTTCCTTGCCCAGCGCGGCAAGCTGGCGCTCGCCCTCCAGGTATTGCCCGGCGGTCGGGGCCTGATAGCCGAACTCGACATCGTTGAGCGATTTCAGCTGCTGCTGGTTGGCGCGGGCTTCGAATTCGGTTTCGAGGAACAGCTTCTGCTGCTTGACCGCGACGATCTTGCGCTCGGTCAGGCGGACCTGGCTCTTGACCGCATTGACCTTGAAAGTCAGCACCACGGTGAAGGCCGAGCAGGTCAGCAGCACGGCCGCCCAACCGGCCTGGCGCAGGCGATCGTGGGTCAGGTTCATGCGGCCCTCCTTGCCTGGACAGGAGCTGTGGTTCGCACCGCAGAGCGCAGCGTGGCCGAGCGGGCGCGCGGGTTGCGGGCCAGTTCGGCTTCGCCGGCGCGCAGTGCCTTGGCGACATGATCGAAAGTCGGCGCGGCAGCGGGCGCGGTCTGCGGCAAGTGGCGGGACATATTGGCGACCGCGCCACTGGCATCGCGCAGGAACTGCTTGACGATCCGGTCTTCGAGGCTGTGGAAGCTGACCACGGCGAGCCTGCCGCCGGGGCGCAGCAGCTGTTCAGCCGCGGCCAGCCCGGCGTTCAGCTCGTCAAGCTCGGCGTTCACATGGATGCGGATCGCCTGAAAGCTGCGGGTGGCGGGATCTTTCGGCGCGCCGGGGCGGTGGCCCAGCGCCTTGCGCACTACATGGGCGAGCTGGCCGGTGGTTTCGAGCGGGCGGGCCGCGACGATCGCCCGGGCAACGCGGCGTGACTGGCGCTCTTCGCCGTACTGGAACAGCACATCGGCGATCGTGCTTTCGGCGGCACCGTTGAGAAAATCGGCGGCGCTTTCGCCCTCTTGCGCCATTCGCATGTCGAGCGGGCCGTCGATCGAGAAGGCAAAGCCGCGCGCCGCCTGGTCGAGCTGCATCGAGGACACGCCGATATCCATCACCACGCCGTCGACGCTGGCGAGGCCTTCTTCGGCGAGCGCCACGACCATTTCGGAAAAGCGGCGCGGATGGAGCACCAGCCGGGGCGGGCTTTCCCCGGCCTCGCTCCATCCGCGGGCAACCGCGATCGCGTCGGGATCGCGGTCGAAGGCGTGAACGATGGCGCCCATGTCGAGCAGGCGGCGGCTGTAGCCCCCGGCGCCGAAGGTGGCATCGACGATCACCGCACCCGGTTCGGGCGCCAACGCGGCGATCACTTCATCGAGCAGGACGGGGATGTGCGGGCCGGGCTGGATCATTTCTTACCCTTCGCGCCGAGCGCCTGGGCCTGGAAATCGGTGCAGGCCTCGATCGCGTCATCCCAGCCCGCGCCCATCTTGGTCAGTTCGGCCGGGTTCCACAGCGTGAACATCTTGCCGCCGCCCTGGAAGAACACCGCGCTGTCGAGCCCGCCGAGCTTGAAATAGCGGTCAGGCAGGATGAAGCGGCCACTGTCGTCGAAGGGGACTTTGGCAAAGCCGTAAAGCTGGCGGGCCCGGTCATCGCGATCGAAATCGAGCCCGCGTTCGAGCGCGATCCCCTCTTCGCGGTTGAGTTCGGCTTCGAGTTCGTCGATCCGGCCCAGGCCAAAGCCGGTCAGGCACTTCCAGCGCGGATGCTTGGCCAGGCACAGCACGCGCTCGCCCCGGCCCGAATCGCGCACCGCTTTTCTGAAGTCTGGAGGCAGCACAAAGCGACCCTTTTCGCCGAGCAGCGAAAAGCCCTGACCGCTGTATGTGACCGGCTTGCCCGCCTCCAAGATAACCGTCCCGCCTCAAACCGGGCCACGCCCGGATCCCAAAAACCCTCCCCGCCGCCAGACGCGCGCCCTCGCGTCCGGGCCACCCTTCCCAAGGTGCGGCGGTGAAATTCCATGTCGATGAAACGGTTCCATATCCCTGCTTTTCCGGGGAAGAAAGGGAAAATTGCGGGATTTCGCGGGATAACACGGTAAATAATTGATTAATAATAGTTTGATTCGATGACTGAATCTCGAGGATCACCCGAGTTTCCGGTTTGTTCCCGACGCGAAATCAACGATTTAGGCCGCGACTCTGCCACGCGTGGTGAAGCTTCCCGCGATTTCCCGTTTTGGAGTCGCGCCCGCGCCTCAGCGCGCCGCGAAAGCGGCGTCGAGCAGCGCCGCGAAGGCCTTGGGGCGCTGGCCCGAAGGGTCGCCCTGCTCAAGCACTGCGGCATCGGCCAGCGCCACCACGCGGCCCTTGCCGATCGAGCAGGTCACCGCCAGGCCCTGCGCCCACAGCTTGCAATTGGCCTGCCCGCGTGTGGCAAATCGTCCGGGCAGGTTGACCGGGGTCGCGACCCCCAGCACCTCGGCGCTGCCCTCGCCCATCTGCTGGCTGTCGTCGAACAGCAGGTCGAGTTCCCAGCGCCCCAGGATCGGCGAAAGCAGTGCAACCGCCTGCGGGCGGCGCGGATCGCCCAGCTGGAATTGCGAATCCTGGGTCAGCGCGGGATCAGCCAGCAACAGCAGGTGCCCCCCACCGCGCACCCAGTCATCCAGCGCGACATTTTCTGCGGGGCCCAGCGGGCGCGATTGGGCGATAACCAGGCGGCGCAATCTGGGGAGCATCGGCGAAGTCAGCATGTCGAGCGGCTCAATCGCCCCGCGCTGCTCGATCACCCCGCGCGCCCAGTGCGGCGCATGATCGCTGCGCAGTTCAGCACCAAGATCCGGGCTGTCACTCCACAGGATCGGCAGCGAGGTAAACAGGCCGATCGGCTCGCCCGGGCTCTTGCCCTGCCCCGATCCAAGCCAGCCGATCGCGGCCAGGGCAAGCCCCAGCGCGGCCAGCACCAGCCAGGTCTTGCGCTTGCTAATTCTGCGGAACCGGGGCGGCGGGTCTGGGCGAGGCCGCGGCTTCCGGCACGTTCGAGGGCACCACGCCGATTTCGGCCAGCGGGTCGCTGTTGGCGTCCTGGCTGGGGCTGGGCGAGGCGCTGGCAGCGGGCCGCCCTGTGGCATCGGCCTGACGCGCACGGTCGTTGATGATGTTGGCCAGCCCAACGACCAGCACGATTGCGGCGATCCCGAACAGTCCGGACTGGAGCCGCTGCACCGCTTGCGCACGCATCTCCCGCGCGCCTGGCGGCACATAGTGCTGCGGCGCAACCAGTGGTTCAAGGACCCGGCGTGGCGGTTTTGTTGCCATCTGGGGGGCGTTCTAGCGCCCTTCCGGGCGCAAGACAACACCAGTCCACTCCCGTGACACGGGAGTGGGCTGGTGCTGTCCCGGCGGCAGCCGGAAGGCAATCACGCGAGCCAGGGGAAGACCGGAAGGCCCTTCGCGCGCAGCCACTCGGCATTGTAGAGGCTGGAGAGGTAGCGGAAGCCTGTGTCGCACAGGATCGTCGCCACCCGCGAACCCGCGCCAAGCTCTTTGCCCAGAGCAACCGCACCGGCGACATTGATCCCCGACGAGAGGCCCAGACACAACCCTTCTTCCTTGAGCAGCCTCGCCACCCATTCAAGGCCCTCCTCATCGGAAATGCGGAACTGGGTGTCTATGGGCGCGCCTTCGAGGTTGGCGGTGATCCGTCCCTGCCCGATCCCTTCGGCGACCGAAGACCCTTCGGCCTTGAGCTCGCCGTTGGCGTAGTAATTGTACAGCGCCGCGCCGTGCGGGTCGGTCAGCGCCACGGTGACCTTCTCGTCGAAGGCCTTGAGCCCCATGCCCACCCCGGCAATCGTCCCGCCGGTTCCGGCCGCGCAGGTGAACCCGTCGATCCGGAGCTCCATCTGCTCCCAGATCTCGACCGCAGTGCTTTCGATATGGGCCTTGCGGTTGGCGACATTGTCAAACTGGTTGGCCCAGACCGCGCCCTCGGTCTCTTCGGCGAGGCGCCGCGAGGTGTGGACGAAGTGTCCGGGGTTGGAAAACGGCGCGGCCGGAACCAGCACCAGTTCCGCGCCCAGCGCGCGCAACGTATCCATTTTCTCGCGGCTCTGGGTCTCGGGCATGACGATCACCGTCTTGTAGCCCAGCGCATTGGCGACCAGCGCGAGGCCGATCCCGGTGTTGCCGGCGGTCCCTTCGACAATCGTCCCGCCGGGCTGGAGCAGCCCCTTGGCTTCGGCATCGCGGACGATCCACAGCGCCGCGCGGTCCTTCACCGAGGCGCCGGGGTTGGCGAATTCGCACTTGCCCCAGATCTCGCAGCCCGCCGCCGCGCTTGGCCCTTCCAGCAGGACAAGCGCGGTGTTGCCGATCAGATCGAGAGTGTTCTTGAAAACGAGCGGAGTGGTCATGGGCCGAAAGTTAGGTGCCGCCCGGGCCAAGCGCAACGCAAATGCGCTTGGGGCCCTGCAACTCAGTCTTCAGGCGCGATTGTCACCTTGAGCCCGCTGAGCGCGTCGCTGAGGTGGATCTGGCACGACAGCCGCGACATTTCGGTGCGGTGGTCGGTCGAATCGAGCAGGTCGTTCTCGTCCTCGCCCAGCTTCTCAACCTTGTCGGCGAAGGCCGGGTCGACATAGACGTGGCAGGTAGCGCAGCTGCAGCAGCCGCCGCACAGCGCCAAGAGCTCGTCAAAGCCCGCGTCGCGGATCGCTTCCATCACCGAAACGCCATTGGCAGCTTCGACTTCCTGTTCCTGACCGGCACGGTTGACCACGACAAGCTTGGGCATTCTCACGTCCTTTGCAATTCACGCCTGTTCGCGCATTTGCCGGGCTGCTAATCGACCGGCTAAATTTTGGCAAGCGGGAGAGCGCATGTGGGCCTGAGCGAAGGACAATTGAAGGCCGGACTCGACGCGGTGGCGGAACTCGAACCCGGCTTTGCCCGCGCGCTGGGGGTCGCGGGTTATCCCGAACCCCGGATCCGCCCGCGCGGCTATGGCACCTTGATGCGCACCATCGTCGGCCAGCAGGTCAGCGTTGCGGCGGCTGCATCGATGTGGCGCAAGTTCGAAGCCCATGCCGGAGAGCAGCTCGATCCGCAGCGCGTGCTCGAGGCCGATTTCGACACTTTGCGCGCCTGCGGCCTCTCGCGCCAGAAACAGGGCTACATGCGGTCGTTGTGCGAGCTGGTGGTGACCGGCCAGCTCGATTTCGAGGCGCTGCCCCAGGACGACGAGGAAGCGATCGCCCAGCTCACCCAGATCAAGGGCATCGGCCGCTGGTCGGCCGAAATCTACCTGCTGTTCGCCGAAGGGCGCAGCGACATCTGGCCGGCCGGCGATCTGGCGGTTCAGGCGGGCCTGCACAAACTGCTCGATCTGGGTGCCCGCCCCTCCGAAAAGGCCACCCGCGAAATGGCCGAAAAATGGCGCCCCCACCGCGGCGCGACGGCGATCTTCACCTGGCATTGCTATAACAACCCGGCGCTATGAGACCTAGGTTAGTGCCTTACATCGGGAGTTGGGACCAATGAGCGATTGTCCAATTTGGGGAACTCCGGCGCACGTTGAGGGTGGATCGGACGCGCGAGTGAATTCGTCCCGCGCGGGGGGCGAGTATCGCATCACAGGTACTGCTTGTGCCCTGGTCGAAGACATGACGGTCACTGAGAAGGCTAGGCTGACAACATGGCTTGTCGACCAGAGAAGGTTTGGCGAACTCCGTCCTCAGATCACCAGTGACGTCTTAGTCCACGCTAGGAATGCTAACTCACTCAGATTCAGTGATAAGAAGAGGAAATTGTTCCTTTGGATTTCAACGAAAGGCATAAAGGCCAATGACGACATAGCGTACGGCGGATCTATCAAGCCGCATGTGACGGAAACCGTCGATCAGCTAGCTGCTTGGATGGAATGTGAAGACACGAGGGAAGTCGGAGCTATCATGGCCCTGCTCACCTCCGAGGGATTGTTTGCCTCTCGCGACTTGGGAAGAGTCAGGCTGACTGCGAAGGGCTTCGAATATCTAGAAACGATTGAAGCGGGCGGCGCACCTACGGACCAAGCATTTGTTGCAATGTGGTTCGCGCCAGAACTTGATCAAATCTACAGAGACGCGATCGCACCCGCCATCAACGATGCGGGGTATCAGCCCCTTCGGATCGACCAGAAGGAAACTGTAAACAAAATCGATGATGAGATTATTGCGGAAATTCGTTCCTCGCGCTTTGTTATAGCTGACTTCACCTGTGGCATCTTTCACGATGGGAAAAAGCAACGGGGCGAAGCAAGGGGCGGGGTATACTTTGAAGCAGGGTTTGCGCTGGGATTGAAGACGCCAGTCATTTGGACAGTTCGAAGCGATTGCGTGGATTTTTTGCACTTCGATACGCAGCAGTTCGCACACATCGTTTGGTCTGATGCCGCAGATCTGCGAGAGCGTTTGACGCACCGCATCCGCGCTGTGATTGGACAAGGACCTCGAGTGGTTGATCAAATAGTAACCCATGATTGATCGTCTCATTCGTGCGGGTCTGAGCGTCGCACAACCGCACAGAGCACTGGCATTGCTATAACAATCCGGCGCTGTAAGAGCTATTGACACAAGTGTAAGCGTGATTCGGGAGGAACCAGACATGGCGTACAAGGCCATTTTCATCACCGGCGGCGCCAGCGGGATTGGCCGCGCGGTGGCGGTCAAGTTTGGATCGCAGGGCTGGTTTGTCGGACTGGCCGATGTCAACGAAGCGGGCATGCGTGAAACCGCGGCCTCGATCCCCGCCGGCATGAGCTCGATCCATAAGCTCGACGTGCGCGACCGGGCGGCCTGGGATGAAGCGCTGGAGGCTTGCGCCAAAGCCAGCGGCGGGCGGATCGATGCGATGTTCAACAACGCCGGGATCCCCCTGGGCGGCCCCTTGGTGGAGAACAACACCGCCGAAATTGAACGCTGCCTCGATATCAACCTCAAAGGCGTGCTGTTCGGCGCGCAGGCCGCGCACCCCTGGCTCAAGGCCAGCGCGCCGGGCTCATGCTTGCTCAACACCGCCAGTGCAGCAGGGATCTATGGCACGCCGGGGGCCTCGGTCTATTCGGCGACCAAGTTCGGGGTCCGCGCGATCACCGAAAGCCTCGATGCCGAATGGGCGCCCGACGAGATCAAGGTCTGCGACCTGATGCCCGGCTTCATCGACACGCCGCTGATCGACATGAACCCCAACCAGCAAAGCAACGAGGACATCCGCGGCCGGGTGCTGGAAGCCGGGTTGGAAATCACCCCGGTCAGCGATGTGGCCGAAGCAGCGTGGAAAGCGGTCCACGGCAAGGACCTCCACAACCGCGTCGGCAAATCTGCCCACCGCCTGGCCTTCGCGGCGCGGTGGATGCCGGGGCGGCTCAGGAAGCTGACCAGGACCAGCGGAAAGCCGCTGGGCGGGAAATAGGGTTCACACGAAGACACGAAGAGCCCGTGATTGGCCGCAGGCCTTACTGAATCATTTCGGCGCTGCGGCTTGCAGGATCGTGAGATTGGAAGAGCGGCTTCGCCGCAAGGGCAACATCTTCGTGTCTTCGTGTGAATCAATCAAGTCTAGGCCAGCGCCCCGGCCAATTCCGCCAGTTTCCGCACCGTGTTCATGTTCCGCGCGGTCCCTGTCTTGGTCGCCGGGACCACCAGCTTCGATCCAGCCATCCCCTCACCATAGTCGATGAAGATCTCCCGCTGCCCCAGCGCCAGCACTTCACCCGCCTGATGACGCAGACCCTCCAGCGAGGGTGCCGCATCGGTAAAGAGCGCCACCACCCGGTTGCCCGGCCGCTTCGGCCAGGGACAGCGCGCCGCGACATCGGCCAGCTCCGCCGCGCTGCGCACCAGTACCCCGATCCGCGTGCCGAACTTCGCTTCGATCGCGTCCTCGATCAGGCTGCGAAGCGCATCCTCTTCAAGCGCGCTGGTGAACAGCAGGTTCCCGCTGGCAATGTAAGTTCGCGCACCTTCAAGCTCCAGCCGCGTGGCCAGCGCCGCCAGTTCGGCCATCGGGATCTTGTTGTTGCCGCCAACATTGACCGCCCGCAGCAGCGCGACCCAGCCGGTCACAGATAGCCTTCGACCGCCCGCACCATATCGACATCGCGCGCGCTGAGGCCGTCGGCATCGTGCGTGGTCAGCGTCATCTCGACCCGGTTGTAGACGTTGAACCATTCGGGATGATGATCGTGCTTGTCGGCATAGAGCGCGACGCGGGTCATGAAGCCGAAGGCCGCGTTGAAGTCCTTGAACTTGAAGCTGCGGACGATCGCTTTGCCGTCTTCGCGCAGGGTCCAGTCGGGATAATCGGCAACCAGCGCGGTGACTTCGGTTTCGGTCAGGCGGGGGACGGGCATTGCTCTCTCCTTGGCAGGTGCGCAGCTTTCCCCTATCGCGCAGCGCCATGCAAGAGTGCCGTATCGCAGCGAATGAACTGGCCTGCCGCCGCGGCGATCGGTTGCTGTTTGCGGGGCTGTCGTTTGCGCTGGAA